>CACZAK010000255.1 GCA_902779075.1 uncultured bacterium
AAAGCTTCAACTTCCAAAATCCAAAATCCATGCTTGTTTTGGGCAGGGGAATGTGCTATCATTACCACCAATGACACGCCTTGAATGGCAGATTCCGCGCGGCGGGAAGGCGGAAGGGCGCACGCTCTTCCGAAAGGATGGTATTGCATTCTGCCCCACCCCACCACCCCACCGGCAAACCTTAATCTTAACAACAGCTAAACAACAGCCACTTTTAAAGAGGAGATACAGATGAACATCAAGAAACTAATAACAGCTGGAATCATGGCCCTTGCGGCGCTTGCCACATTCGCCGAGCCGACAGTCACGGACGTGGTTGCCAAGCAGCGGTATCCGTGGAACGGGCTGGTGGACATCACCTGTAAGGTGACGGGAATCAGCGGGACGGACCAATGGAAGTTCTCCGTGGCGGCGGTGATGCCAGATACGGGGAACGCTCGAAAGGTTTCGCAATTCTGGGTCGTGAAGAACGGTGTGAATTCGACAGACAAGAAAGTGCAAGCCAACGGCTCCTACAAGTTGCTATGGGACGCAAAGGCAGAACTCGGACAGGTGGCCTACGACAACATGGTCATGCGTGTTACGGTCGTCGAATTTCACGACATGGTCCAGCTTTGGAAAGGCGGCCCGTACTGGGCAACTACCAATATCGGCGCGGCAAAACCCGAAGATTACGGCTACTACTTCTGGTGGGGCGACACCGTGGGCTACAAGCGCGAGGGTGATGCGTGGGTGGCGAGCGACGGCTCTTCGGCGAATTTCTCGTTTAGTAGGAGCAACACGCCCACATATTATAAGAGTATTACCATGCTGCAAAGCCAAGGTTGGATCGTATCTAAAGACGGTACTTACGTCCTTGTGCCTGGACATGACGCGGCGCACGTCCATTGGGGCGGCGAATGGCGCATGCCGACGGAACAGGAACTGAGTGACCTCGTCAACAAATGCGGCTGGACATGGACAAGGCAGAACGGTGTGAGAGGTTATATTGTTAGCGGCCGAGGGGATTACGCCTCCGCGAGCATCTTCCTCCCCTGTGTCGGTGACGGCTACGGGGTCTCGCTCCGCGATGCCGGTTCGCTCGGCCGCTACTGGTCGTCCGTTCCGGGCTCGGCCGACGTCTACGACTACGCGTGGCTCCTCAGCTTCAGTTCGGACTACCACAACGCGATCGGCCTCACCAACTACAACGACTGCCGCAGCTACGGGCGGTCCGTTCGCCCTGTCCAAGGGTTCACCAACTAGCGAACGAAGCGCGCGCATTCAATTCTTCAATTCTTATGACAAGTGAAAGGACATCTGTATAACCGGTAGGGTCACGCGTCCCGCGTGACCGCAGATGCGCGGGGCGCGCGTCCCAGCCGTGAAATGTGAATATGGCATCGCTTGAGAACAGCTTGAAATACGAAGCCGAGGTGGAGTCAGGGAAAATACGGCTCATCACGTCGGGCGAGTTCGTACGCGCCTACAACCACAGCGAGTGGCTGTTCTACTGTTGCATCTCAAAATACAAGGTAATTCGGAAATACTCTAAGGCGCAGCAGAAGGATGTGTATTTTCTGGGGTTTCCTGTCAGCAAACTGCTTGAATTGATCAACGGGCGGTTTTGTGAAAAGACGGAATTCGGGTATGACATCGTTCTGAAACCGGAGGAGGTTCCCGCAGAAGAAGTCTACGAGGCGTGGACGAAGGAGGTGCCGGTGGAGGCGGCGTCGCGTGCGGACGCGAGCGCGACGCCGCTGAGCGGGAAAGAGTTGGAGGACTTTTACGGCAACGCGGGATGCGTGACACTACCGGCGGTCGCGGGGCGACCGACCCGAATGGTAGGGTCGCCGTTCCATCGGCGAATGTTGCGGACGGCGGTGGAACGCCATCCCTACCAGCTGGGCGAAACTGGAGGGCCGCGTGTGAGGAAGTTTCTGCGAGATGAGCTTGAGCTTGAACTGAATAAGGACAAGGTGCGCGTGGTTGACGCATACAAAGGAGTGGAATTCCTCGGCGCGTTCATCAAGCCATACCGCACGTATCCGGTGACGAGGACATTGCGCAGGATGCGCGGACGCCTTAAGTCGCTCGACTGGTCGGAGCGTCCGAAACGGATACAGGCGAGGGTGAACAGCATGTTGGGCGTCCTCTCGCATTACGATTGCTGGCAAGTGCGCAAGGTTCTGGCCTGGGAATGGCGTTTGCGCAAGTTCGGGGAAGTGACGGATGATTGCCTTAGATTCTACCCCGACATGCTGAAGTTTATGGCAGGATCGCGCCGACGCGATGGCCGTTGTGGATTCGGGACGCATTTCTCGGGGAAGCGGCGTTCTCGCCGTTTCTTCCAATTGACGAGTCAATGCTGGAAGCGACAAGAGAGTCGCTTCCCTGAGGGGGGAATGACGCGGACGGCGCGGGGCGCCGTCCCTACCGGTGTAACGATTTGAATGAAAATGAGTGGAGGTACAAAATGAAACTGATAAAGTCAATAATCGCGATGGCGGCGGCGTTGGACGCAACGATTGGGTATGCGGGCGAATCCGCGCCATTTCGGCTGGACACGATGGAGGGAACTCGTGTCGCGAGGGTAGAAGAGGTAATTACCTATTCAACAGAGTGGGACAATGCCGGGAAAGTGATCGTTGCCGTAGATGGCGTGACGTTAAAAGAAGCAGATGCTCCCGTGTCAGGCGATGTTATTTGGAATGCTGGATTCGCAGGCAAGGGCAATCACACGCTCACATACACGACCTACAAGAATGGCGTTGCTGACAAAGTGGAGACAGTAACCTACAAGGTGACGATGGTGTCCGTCACGTTTGATGCTTATGGCGGTTCTTTGGAGTCTGTAACTCCTACCAAGGTCGTGGAAGCGGACTCGGCTATCGGTACACTTCCAACTCCTACAAGGACGGGCTACACGTTTGCGGGATGGTGGACGTCCGCGAGCGGTGGTACGCAGATATCCGCATCAACGACCGTGTCCGGTAACGTGACGTACTATGCGCACTGGACGATTAACCAGTACACGGTGACGTTTGAAGGGAATGGCGGCGCGCTCGGTGATCGCGCCCTACCAAGGATCGTGAATACGCAGAATTATGGTTCGACGATTGCTGCGCCGACGGTTACGAGGGAATGGTGTACTTTCGCGGGCTGGTCGCCTGCCGTGGCGGCGACGGTTCCGGCGAATAACGTGACGTACACGGCGCAATGGGCGCGGTGGGGCGACTCGATTTCCGCTTCCAAGATGGGCGGGAAGACCATGAGGCAGCTGTATCCGAGCGATTACGCGCACATGACAACGATGATATTGGAAGAGGGGATCACGGAACTGCCTGTGGGATTTTTCGACGGGTGCGGCAACGTGGAATTCGTGACGTGGCCTTCGACGCTCCTGGAGTTCGGGATCGACGACCTGCCGCCAAAAATAAGAGCTGCGGTGGAAGGTAAGTATGCCCAGAACGGTTTCTTGATCTACAACAACTGGATACTGGACTACCAGAACCGCAATGTGTCGGTGGTGACGATCCCGAATGGCATTGTCGGCATCGGGCGCGGTGCGTTCGCCGAGATGTATGATCTTGAGAAGGTGAATATGCCGGAGTCGCTCAGGTGCATCGCGAAGGGGGCGTTCGAGGGATGCACGTGGATTCAGGAGTTCCAGTTCATGTCGGGTCTGCGCTATGTTGGGGCCGAGGCGTTCAGGGACTGCTCGTCCCTGCTCAAGGCGACGTTCGCCGACGGCGTGAGGTCCATCGGCATAAGCGCATTCACGAACTGCTGGCAGATGCAGTCGGTGCGCCTGCCGTACACGGTGACGAACGTCGGCGACAATGCGTTCTCCGGCTGTGGCGCGATCCGCGGCGTGACGGTTCCTACGCATGTCAAGACCATGAAGGAGCTTTTCCCGCAATCCTACGCGAAAATCGAGACGGCCGAGGTCGCCGAGGGCGAGAAGACCGTGATGGCCGAAATGTTCAAAGGGTGCGTGAAGCTCAGGGGCGGCGCCACGCAGACGGACATGTCCATGATCCCGAACACGGTGACGAACATCGGCGCGATGGCGTTCCAGGGCTGCACGTCGCTTACGGCGTTCGTGGTGCCGGACAGCGTGACCGGGATGGGCACAAACGTGTTCGAAGGCTGCTCCGCCCTCTGGAACATGACGCTTTCGCGGAAACTGACGAAGATTCCCGACCGCACATTCAGCGGATGCACGAGGCTGGAGACGATGGTCGTGCCGGAAAAGGTGAACTACCTCGGCGAGCAGTTCTTCAGCGGAACCTCCGGAGAGAACGCCCTATACTATCTGTGTACCAACGCGCCGTCCTACCATGAAGACGCCTACAAGGCGATCTCAGGGGGCATGACCACTTACGTGCTCCAGAATTCGCGCAGTTGGGACGGGCGCCAGGGATCGCGCGTGCTGCCCCAGACATGGAACGGCTATCCAATCACCTACTGGGCCCCCAACCGCTTCGACGTCACCTTCGACGCGAACGGCGGTCGTTTCGACTCGTCGGGCGGTTCCACGTGGAGCGAGCAGCAGATCACGGACACCACGTACGCCCTGCCGTCCACGGAGCCGGTGCGTTCGGGCTGGGCGTTCGAGGGCTGGTGGACGGAGCAGACCGGCGGCGCTGAGGTGCGCTACACGACGCTCGTGACCGCCACGCGGACGCATACGCTATACGCCCACTGGCGTTCGCTTGGGAACAAGATGACGGTGACGTTCAACCCGAACGGCGGCACGGTGGTCTTGCCGGACAAGCAGGACTACGTGCCGGGGCAGACGTTCGGGCAGTTCCCCGTGCCGACGCGGCGCGGCTACACGTTCCAGGGCTGGTGGACGGAGTCCGCCGGCGGCGTCCGCATGACCGAGGCGACCGAGGTCCCTGCGGCGGACATGGAGCTGTTCGCGCACTGGGAGCCGATCACGTACTACGTGCGGTTCCACGCGAACGGCGGCACGGGTTCGATGGATGACCAGGCGTTCGTCTTTGACATGCGGCAGGCACTGGCCACGCACAAGTTCACGCGGACCGGCTTCGCGTTCACCGGGTGGGCCACGACGCCGAGCGGACAGGTTCGCTACGCCGAGAACGCCAGCGTGGTGAACCTGGAGGAGGTGCAGGACCGTATCGTGGACCTCTACGCTGTGTGGTCGGGAGTGGGCTATTCCATCCGCTTCGACTCCAACGGCGGCACGGGCATCATGGAAAACCAGACCATCGCCGTCGGCGAGACGCAGAACCTGTGGCCGTGCGCATTCAGGCGGGCGGGCTACACGTTCGCGGGATGGGCGCTCTCGCCCACGGAAGCCGAGGCGCAGAACGTGGCGTATCTCGACGGCGCGGCGGTGAGGAATCTCTCAACCGCTAATGGCGCGACCGTGCCGCTCTACGCGGTGTGGCTGACGGGGACGCGGACGGTGCGCATCACGTTCGACGCGAACGGCGGCAGCGTGTCGCCGGATGACTATTGGGACTGCGTGGTCGGCACGGCGGTGGAGGCGTTTCCCACGCCGACGCGTCCGGGCTACAAGTTCGCGGGCTGGTGGACGGCGAGGACCGGCGGCACGCGCATGACGTCCATCGCGCGCGTGACCGCCGCGCAGACGTTCTACGCACACTGGACGCTGAACGGAGGGGGCGATCCCGGCGACGGCTCCTATACGGTGACGTTCAACGCGAACGGCGGGAGCGTGACGCCCACGACTCGCAATGTGTCCGGCGGCAAGGCGGTCGGGACGTTGCCCACGCCTACGCGGACGGGATATTGGTTCCTGGGTTGGTTCACGGCTGCCGTGGGCGGCGTGCAGGTCTATTCGACCACGGTTGTCAACAGCAGCGTGACGTACTACGCGCACTGGTCTGACGCCGGCTACACGGTGCATTTCCATCGCAACGACGCGAGCAACGAGAAGACGGCGGCGTACGACTTCGACTACGGCGTGGAGATGCATCTGCCGTCGCTCAACTCGCTGGGCTGGGCGCGGCGCGGACTAGACTTCCTCGGCTGGGCGACGAGCCGGGCGAACGCCGACGCCGGGAAGGTGTGGAAGAAGGACTGGGCGGTTGTCACAACTGCCGCGGCTGTCGGCAAGACGCTCGACGTCTACGCGGTCTGGGCGCTGAAGCCTGGCAGCTACGCCATCGAGTTCATCCGCAACGACGGCGCGGGCACGTGGCGGACGGTCGGGTTCAACTACGGCGAGAAGACGCGCATGCCGT
>CACZAK010000256.1 GCA_902779075.1 uncultured bacterium
AGATCGGCGGCGACGTGCGGAAATCAGCCTGACCCAAGTCCAAGGGCCTCTCACACCCAAGTCCAAGGGCCTCGTACACTCCAGTGTAAGAGCCTCGCAGACTGGGGTGTAAGAGCCTCGCAGACTGGGGTGTAAGAGCCTCGCATACTGGGGTGTAGAAGCCTCATGGACTGGGGTGTAGAAGCCTCCTAGACTGGGAGTGCGAAGCGGAGGGGGTCACGGCTTCCGGCGCATCTGCCCCGCTTGCGCGGATTCGGCGTCAAGCGCAAACTTCGTGTTGGTGTTCCGCGTCGCGAGCGTCACCATGTCGGATCGCGACATGTCGAGCAACACGTTTACCGTGCCGTTCATGACCGTCGCGTTGAAGATTTGGTGTGTGAAAGACGCGGGCGTTTTCCTTCACTTTACGACGAGCACCATGCCGCCGCGCTTGACATCCAGCACAAGATTACCATCGGAGTTCACGGAAAGGCTCTTCACCCATTTTGGCGCATCTGCCGCGAGCGAAACGCTCACGCCCTCCGCGTCAAAGCCGCCGCAGCTCGTGAGGATATTCGCGCCGCCCTTCGGACGGACTCCCGAAACCTTCACCGTCACTGCGCCGTTTGCCGCGAACGTCTTTTCGGCGGCGACGGCCAGTACTGGCAAAGTGGCGCGATCCGTGAAGTTGAACGCGAGCGTCGCGCCGTCATCGAGCGTCAGGCCGCCGTTGAACGTGACCGTGCCGGATTCCGCGATCTCCAGCGTCGCGTCGCCATTGACCGTGACCATTTCCGTGCCGACGTCCGCACCCGACATGAACGCGAGCGTCGCCGTGTTCGTGACGACGAACGGATTGGTCAGTGACGTCGCGTAGGGCGACAGGCCGTCCACGTCGTAGTTCACCACGACCTTGCCCGTGCCCGCCACGATGGCCATGCCTGCCGTGTTGGCGCCGAAAAGCCCGCCCGACACGCTCAGCGTGTTCGTGCCAAGCGTGATCGTGTGCGCCACGCCGTCCGAGCCGGTCGTGTCGAGCGTGAGGGGACGGAAGATGACGAGTCCGGCAGACAGGGTGAAGTCGGCCTCGGCACGCACATACGCAGTCACGCCGTTTTTGTTCCCGATGCAGTACCTCGCCGTGCCGGTTATGCCATGGTCGCCTATAGCCCACCTTGCCGTCGAGTTTTCATACCCGCGTGTAAACGAAAACTTGTCGATTTCGGCGCTGTTGTTGACGAGCCCCCGCGCCGAAATCGTACCGTACATGGATTCGGTATTGCACGGCATGACAGTACCCTTGTTGCCGCTCTTCGCGATGATGTCCCCGGTGACGGCGAACACGCCGCCCGACGCGACGGTTTCAATGATGTAGATGTTCCCGCCTGACGCGCGGTAGAGTTCAAGGTCGTTGTCAAGCGTGACGGTCGAGTTCTCGCCGACCGCGATATTCCACCTGTTGAGGAACGACGTCGCCGTAATCGACCCCGTGAAGGTGATCGCACCCTCGCCAATAGCCACCGCGCCGAACACGGCGTTTTCCACATCGACGTTGATTGTCCTCGCAGACGCAACGCTGGAGAAGTCGAGCGCCGTGCCAGCCGACGGAACAATCCCGTTCTTCCAGTTCGCCGCCGTGGAGAAGTTGCCGTCTATGCCGCCCACCCAGACTCCGGCGGGAAGCTGCGAACGGTCGCCGATGTTCATGGTCAGCGTATTGCTGCCCGCGAGCCAGGCGTTGTTGGTTCCCTTGACCGCAGTCGCGTCAAGCGCGAATCTCGTGACCACATTCTTCGACATCGCGGACGAGGGCGTGAGAATCGGGTACTCTCCCGCCGCAAGGGGTTCGCCCGTCACAACAAGCGCGGTCGTCCCCTCTCCGCTGACCGAAATAGTCCCTCCCGCAGTGGTAATCGCGCCGACGGCGCTTCCCGAAGAGGCCAGTTTCAGCGTCGTGCCGGAATCAAACGTCAGATAACCTGGGAGCGAAACCGTCCCCGCCTGCGTGACTTCAAGCGTCGTGCCATCATAGAGATGTACATGAGCGTTGCCCGGCGTGCATCCGGGGTTCACCGCCAGAGTCGATGTGCCCTTGATCGCCAGTCCGCCGTTGAAGGTCGAGACGCTGTTGAACAAGACCTTGCCCGCGCCAGTCGTCTCGACATAGCCAGAATCGTCGATCAGTCCCGTCGTGCCGTCGCCGACCGTGATCGTGTGGGGAACGCCGTCCGTGCCCGTCGTGTTCAACACCAGCGTTTTGCGATTATCAATTGTGGCAGCGATTGTGAAATTCGTTGCGGCAACAATCTTCGCGGACGAATTCGCGCCGGACGAGACGTAGTAGCTGTAGGAGCCTGTAATGCCGTCCTCGCCGACCTCCCAGTTGATGTGGTTGCCGGAAGGCGCGAGCAGGAAGCACTGGGCGGCGGCATTGTTGACGAGGCCCTTGGCCGCAATCGTGCCGGCGATGGAAGTCGTCATGCTCGGATAGAGATAGACGCCTTTCCCCTCTGCGGCGACGATGTCGCCCGTCACGACGAACCGGCCGCCTGCCGCGACGGTGTAGCAGATGTATTCGTTTCCGCTCTCGGTGAACACGAGGTCGCCGACGACCATGACGGTCGAGTCCGCACCAACGGAAATCTTCGACGTGTCGGTGAAGTTAGTCGCCGCAATCGCATTCGTGAAGGTAATCACGCCCTCGCCCATCGTCACCGTGCCGAACGTGGAGTTGGCGATGTCGGCGATGATCGTCGCCGATGCCGAGACGCTGGAGAAGTCAATGTCCTCGCCGTCCACGGGAGCGGAGCCGTCAAGCCAGTTGCCGCCGGTGGACATCCTGCCGTCGTTCGCGCCGCCCGTCCAGGTGTTGCCCGCGACATTACCGACCGAAAGAACGAGCGTGCTGCCGGAGACACTCCAGTTGGAGGGGAGGCCGTCTGCGGTGGTGAACGCGAACTTCGCACCGTCCGCCGCCGTCACGCCGTTCGCCGAACAGATCGAATAGGCTCCTTCAGGGAACGCGCCGCCATCGAGCGTAAGCGCCACCGTGCCGGACTGGGGAAACATCAACGACGTTGCGCTGACGGCGGCAACTCCGGCGTAGTTTGTGACGTCCAGCCCAGAGCCGACATCAAACGCCAGCGGCCCGGCGAGGGAAATGCCGGACACGGCAAACGTCGTGCCGTTCGAGACCGTGGTCGTTCCCAGATAGGACTGGTTTGCGGAAATCAGCGTCGTGCCCGCACCCGAGAACGTCATCCCGCCCACACCGGTCATGGTCCGGGGAATCCTGATGACGCTTCCACTGTTGTCAATCGTGCCGCCGTTCGCGCTGATCGTGACGTCAACGGCATTGGCGGAACCGTTGGGACGGAAGATTTCGCCGACGGCAGAGGCGGCAAGAAAAGTCGTGTCTCCGTACCACTTGAACGTGCCGCCGTCGAAGTTGACGGTCGCCGAGCCGCCCGCCGTGTAGAGATAGGCGCTGTTTGCCTCGAGAACGCCGCCGCGCCCGAGATTAACGATCCCGATGGCCGTTGCGCTCCTGAAACCGAACACGATGTCACCACCCGAAACCACGCGTCCGCCGTCCGAGATGTTGACCGTTCCGTTTGCGCGGTTGGCGACAAACAGCGACTTATCGACGGTGAACACACCGGTGTTCGTCACGGTGAGGACGCCTTCATCGAAGTAGCCGACGAACACGCGCTGCGACGAGGGAGTCGTACAGCCGACCGTGCCGCCGCCGACCGTCAGCGTCGAAAGAGCCGCCCCATTATTTCCGATGAAGAAATAGTTCGTCGACAGGAGGTCTCCGCCCTCGTTGTGGAGTGTCGTGACGGCGCCGGACGCATCGCCGAGGGTGAAATGATCTAAACTCCAGTTTCCTCCCGCCTTGTACACGGTGGAAGTGACGCCCGCAACGTTGCCGACAACCCATCTGCTCGGGATGTTCGCAAGCGTCGCATCCGCGCCGACACGGAGCGTGACGGGCTTTGCGGGGTCTGTGCCAAGCGTGAAACCGGGACAGTCGAGCGAAGCCGTGCCGGCGAGTTCGAGCGTCCCCTCGGTCAGCACGGTGTCGCTGGTGCGGTCTTGCGAGAGGACGAGCGTGCCCGCGCCAGTCTTTTCAAGCGCGCTGACGGTGGGCACATCGATCGTGGCCGTTTTTCCGGAGGCGACGAATGCCGTAGGGACGACGAGGGTGTGTGCAACATTGTTGGGCACAATGGACACGTCCGCGTTGAACGCGACCCCCATTGACACGACATCGCGATCAAGCGTTGCCGTGGCGGCGGTGTTGAAGATGGCGTTGTTGTCGTTCGCCCACGTCACCGCCGAGCCTTCGTAGCTCCAGATACCGGCATCGCCCCAGTTCGCGGCTGCGCCGCCGCTCCATGTGTAGTTGCCCGCGACGATCGTGATCGCCGGGTTGTCGGCCACCTTCATTGGAAGGTTGATCGCGCTGATGGTTATCGAGCCGGTGAACGTGGGAATCTCTCCGTCGTCGATCCACATTTTGCCGAACGTCACGCCTGGAATGTCCGCGTTGATTTCGGCAAACGGCGGAGCAAGCGTGAAGTCGAGGTCATCGCCCGCCGCAGGAGCGGCGCCGCCTTCCCAGTTCGCGCCGGTTGACATCTTGTTGTCGCCTCCAAGCCCCGTCCATTTCTTGCCCGACCCCGTGACTCCTCTCGCGGCGGATGTGAACGTGCCGCTATGCGGGCCGTAGAACTTTCTGCCGACCGTGTCGTAGAACCCCGCCGTGCCGCTTGCATTCTGCGCCGGCATGAGGTTATGGATCAATACACCGGCCGATGAATAAATCTGGAAGTAGTAGAAATAGGATGAGCCTTTGTACGAGAAACTCGAGCTCGGACTCAGGCCGGTGCCAGCCGTATGGGCCGCGAACAGCACCAGACAGCTTCCGGCCTCGTATGAACTCGTGCCCAACGTGCCGCTCAGCGTTTGACCGATTCCGTTTACCGTGACTGCGCCAGTCGTGGTCGTGCCGACACTGAGGTCTATCGTCACCGTGTAGTCGTTGTTTATCTCAAATGCATCGCCTGTCGTTCTCCTCGTCGGCCTGTCCACGGCCAGTTTCTTGTAATTGCGGAAACAGGTAATTGAATTGGCATTCTTCGCGCCACGCGAACAGAAAATGTTCTCGAAGTCGGACGAAACCGACGTCGGCTGGAACCGGAACTTCACCGTGTCCGTACCCGCCAGCTTGAAGTCCGTGATGACGCACGGCCCGGAGGTACCCTTGATGTACTCCAGCGCGGTGTACTCGTTGCCGTTCGCGTCGGTCCAGTCCGCCGCCCACGACGGCAATGCCGCCGCCACGCACATCGCCGCTACCGTGGCGCGAATCATCTTTGCTTCCATACTTTTTGCCTTTCCTTCTCCTGTTGAAGATTGGGTGTGTGAAAAACGCGGGCCGCGAGGCGCGGTCTGCGTCTCTCGGCTCATGTCGTTAAAGGGTTTGTTGTAGTTGATTTCAACGGGCAAGATGCCCGTGTTCTGGTCGATGCTGTGTCGCGTGGCGTGTACATGGCGTTGGTTATCTCACGCCTCCGTCGGCTGGAGCTTCTTGACCTGGGCGAGCGAAAGGCCGGTACATTCGGCAATCTCTTTCAACATAAGTTTCCCGTTGGCGAGCAATCGCTTCGCCGTCGCGATCATGGTCTCACGCTTGCAGCGCGCTTCACGGCGCTCTGCGAATTCTTCTACTGCTTTGCACATGACGTGCCTCCCTTCATCTGAATTCTTGAAATGACTAACTTGCCTCTTTAGAATGTCGAAATACATTTCCGCTGCGTTGCTGCACAGGAAATCGTGCATCAACTTGCCAATGTCGGATTTGCTGCGCGTCGCTCCGTTCACATAAATGATATGCGTACCGTCACCCAGACACTCACCCATATCATCCCGACGCTGATATGAGTATGTGTCTTTTCCTCGTTTCATCATGTCGTTCTCTGTAATGAAGATGACGTAGGTATCGCGCAGCTTGTCAAAATCCTCGCCCGACTTGAGCGCGTTCGCGTCCATCAGCGCGGAGTTGTACCTCGCGCGCTTTGGCTCCGCGCCGTCGTTCTCGCGCTGTATCTCGATGTCGTATTCCTTGCCCATGTTATTTCTCTTTTGCCCAAGGGCACAGTAGCCCCAAGCGGCGAGAATTATACTCTATTTTTCGTTTTCATGTCAAGGGGCGGCGGCGAATTCTGAAATGCGAAGCGTGGCGGATTCGGGGCGTTTGTGATATACTTTTCGGCGGATTAGGAGCAGTCCAGTTATGAAATCTTGGAACGAAATCCGAAAGGCGGCGACGGCGTTCTCGAAACGCTGGAAGAACCGTCACCGTCGCCACCTTCGAGCACCGCGTGAAGTTCGCCGACGGCTCGCAGGGTTACGCCGACTGCTTCTGGCCGGGCACGATCCTCGTGGAAATGAAGTCTGCGGGAAAGGATCTCGACTCCGCCTACCAGCAGGCGATGGAGTATGTGCGGACAATGTGCAATGTTGCCAATGTGGAAATGTTGCCAAACGCCAATTCCAATTTCCAATTGAAAACTGGCAACATTGGAACTGGCAACAATGGCAACATTGCACAGCTCCCCCGCGCCGTGGTCGTCTCGGACTTCCAGCGCTTCCGCTTCTACAACCTCGAAAAGGACAACGCGCTCACAGAGTTCGCCCTCAAGGACTTGCGCAGGTACGTGACGCTCTTCGGCTACATGATCGGCGCGGACGACGGCGGCGAGATACGCGAGCAGGACCCCGTGAAC
>CACZAK010000257.1 GCA_902779075.1 uncultured bacterium
TTCGAGAAGCGGTGGCTCTCGATCCGCCCGACCGCCGAACATTGCAAAGTCGGTCAGACCTACTTTGCAATGTTTCCATTTCAGCGAACGACGCACTTGGAATTTGGGGGACAGTCCCCATGAAACGCCGGAAAATCAAGGGTTTCGCGGGGCCTGTCCCCACCGCTTCCTTCCGCGGCACTTCCGCCGCGGTCACTTGTCCTGGTGCTTGGCGCAGAATCGGCTGCCGGAAGCGGCAGACGCCGCACAGCGCTTCCCGTCGTCGGAAATGTAGGCACAAGTCTCCGCCGACTTCGCCGTAGACGACTGCGCTGCGTGCTGGCGGCAATAGAGCTTGCCGGGCGCCGCCTTGCGCTTGCACCTGTTGCCGGACTTCGTAACGGAATGGCACTGGACGCGCTGCGCCACCGCCACGACGTCGTTCGTAGACAAGACGACCTTTGTCTCGTCTCCCGCGCACGCAGACAACGCGACCGTAGACGCCATCAGGAATATAACGCCTCTCATTTCTACGCCTCCCTTCTCATGTTCGCGATCGCCACGCCGCCGAGAATAAGAACTCCGCCGGCGACCGAAAGCCAAGTAAGCCGCTCCTTCAGGAACAACGCCGCAAAAGCCACGCCGACGACTGGCGTGAGATAAAGGCCAATCGTTGTCCGCACCATGCCGATGACCCTGCACGCGCGACTCCAGAGGACGAAGCATGCAGCGGACGCCAGAACGCCGAGAAAGCCCAGGTTGACCCAATTCCAGAACGAGGCAAAGCGGTCAAGGTTCGCGTCGGCGTCAATAGTGACGGAATACGATCCATCGAGCGCGACAAATCCGGAAGGCGTAACGCCCCAAACAGCCAACGGAAGCATCATAAGTAGCGCCCAGCCGAACGACTTCCTGACGGCTACAATCGGCTCCACGCCAAGTCGGTTCGCCTTCTCGATGAGGACGGAGTAGATGCCCCAACTTACCATCGCGCAGAGCGCCATCGCGTCGCCGAGCGGACGCAGCTGGAAATTTACCACGCCGTTTAGTGCGACAAACGCGACGCCAACAACCGCCACTAGCGACCCGAAAATGAGCCGCGGCGAAAGCGAGCGGTCTGCTGTCAGCGCCCGCGCCATTATGGCCGTAACGACCGGCCCGAACGAGACGAGTATCGCGACGTTGCTGGCATTGGTGTAGTATATCGCGCAGTTCTCGAGAAACTGATAGGCAAACACACCCGTGAAACCCATCGCCGCGAACAGCCACCACGGAGCCGCCTGCCACCCGCCCTTCCGCGGCACTTTTGCCGCGCATGCGAGCGCCACCCACGCAAGAGCGAACCGCGCGATGTTGATCTCAAGCGCCGAGAACTCCTCCAGCAGCACCCGCGTCGAAGCAAACGTCACGCCCCAGACGACTATTGCTATCGCCGCCGCTATCCAACCACCAGCCATATCCTCCCGCGAGCCTGCGAATGGCTTTATAGAAGACACCGCTACACGATCATATCACGTCTGACAGAATCTTCCAGCATGGGTCGGCCTTATTCTCCGTAAAACCGTCAGTTGCAATCAACAATTCATCATCCTCTTCGCTATAGCAGACGAATCCACCGCAGACATGGTGCTTTTTGCAATATGCCTTTAGCGCATCCGCCTTCTTAGGCGCATAGATATCAATATTCTCGCTCGCGCCAGATGCATTGAAGTTACCCTTAACCTCGACGATCCATGTCGTCCCCTCAATCATCACTATGTAATCTGGGTAGAAGAGCTTCTGCTTCCCCGCATTGTCTTGATAGACGATCGAGAAATATTCATCTCCCTTGTCACCATTCCGATAAAACCATTCAACAGAGTGCTCCTTTTCGCACCATCGCTCAAATTTGATTTCACCTGTTGACCTTGGTCGTCCAGACGAAAGACAGTCCTTGTAGACGTTCTTTGCAAAGACCTTCTGCGAACTAAGCGAAGCGTCGAACGTGAATATCCATTCACGAGGAAAGTGAAACTCCTTCTCGGCAATCTGGCTCGCCTTCACCGTCGAAGGAAGCTCGGCCGACATCGCCTCGCGAAAATCCTCCTTCAGCTTTTGCATGTTGTTGATCGCAAACGCATAGAGTTCCTTCGGCTTAAGCGAGACGAACTTCTTGTCATAGTCCGGCTTCTCCCCAAACAGCCGGGAGAAAATGCCGCGTACATCGTTATACGGCATCCCGCACCCGGCACCAACCTCACCAAGAGCATGCCGAAAATACTGCCCGTGCCTATGCGTGTCGAGTACGGTGCTGAACGAGACCTGCTGCATCGCGCCGTCACTGAAAACGTCTTTCAGAACCGTAGCGTCTCCCGTAACGGTCTGGTTGATGATGTCTGCACTGAAGTCGTAGTGCGCCGGAGCAAGGCGTTTTTTGTTTTTCGAGGAATCGTCATCGAGCTTATACTTCTTGACGAAATGCGAAACTACAGCCGAAAGAGCCAGCAAGGGATCTCGCGTGTCCGTAACCATCGTGCGCTGCTCTGTCGTCAACTTGAATCCCCGATGCTCCGGCTTCAGGAATAGTTTTGTCGCATTCAACGCCCTTCCTCCGAGACTTTGCCGCGCTTCGCTCGTGAACTTCTCGTCGAGCGTATAGAGATAGCAGCTGTCAAGCGTGTCGTCCTCGTAATGACAAGCCTCAGGCATTCGGCGAATCCGACCCAAGGTCTGTATCTCGAACGTCTCGTCCATGTTCTTGCGGAGCTTGACGAGGATATGCGCACGCGGACAGTCCCATCCAGTCGCAATTGCCTGTTTGATTATGACAACCTTTTGCTTCGACTCGTTCTCGCTTATGTCGTCCAAGTTCTCTTTAACGTTCGCAAGCCAGACTGCCAGCGTTCCCGCGGCTGTGTCGATTCCGTTCTTTCCGAGCCACGCCTCGACTTCTGCAAGCTGCGCGTCGGAGTTGTTCGGCATCTGCACCACGATGAGCGGATTGACCTTGCTTCCCTTCGCCACAAATGCCGCCTTGATTTCTTGTTGCTTTGCGAGAGCCTGTTCGAGAAGAAACTCGACCTCGTCCTTGTCCTTGAACTTCTTTCCGGACGGGAAGTCGGGATTGATCTGAATCAGCTTCTTGATGAGTCCTTCGGCTATGACATCCTCTTCCGTCACCTTCACCATTATCGCGCTAGGATTGTCAAGCGGCGTTGCCGAAGCCCAGACGATCTTGTCGGTCTTGAAGTACGAGATCACCTCGTCGGCCTTACCCGTGAAATTCTCGTGGCTTTCGTCGATCACAACCTTAAATCGGAGACCGGCCTCAAACGCCTTCTGCACCCATTCGAGGAAGTTCGTCCGCTCACTGTCCTTGAGCGCCACATTACCCTTCATCGTCAGCTTCTGCCAGTTGATGAACACGGCATCTCCGGCAGCGAAGCCAGACGTCATTACATCAGCGAGGTTCTTCGTCGATGCCCCATGACAGTACTTGTCCATCTTCGATTTGCTCTGCTCCTGCAGTTCGCCCTTGCCAGGCGTCAACCACACGAAAACGATGTTCGGATTCGCCTTCATGTAGTCGTGCATGAACGTAGTGAGTATTATGGTCTTGCCGCTACCCGTCGGACTCTTGAGCACGATGTCGCGACCACTTTTTCCCATTGCATCGTTGAGCTGGGCTATAGCGTCAATCTGGAAATTCTTTAGGTCCATATCATGCCTCCTGTTCAGAATAGTAGTACTGCGGTATAATTCTTATCTCGATTCCCATACGCTCAAGTTTCTGCCGAGCGGATTTCCCTATCAACACGTCGTGTCCGACATAAAGCACCCTCTTGCCTTCCATATTCTTGTCGATCGCAACGAACTTTTCAAACTCCTTGTCGGTGACGGCGATTGCAATTGTGCTGTCAGTCCTAAAGTCAATCGCGTTTTCAAGCTCCACCAACTCGCGGATGTGCTTCAATAGATCGTCTGCATAGTCGTAATACACCTTACCATCAATCGGAATGTAATCGACCTTGAAGTACTTCACCGAAGCGGCATACTTGTCGCGCTCGATCACGCGCTTCAGCCGCTCGTACGTCACCTTCTCGCAGATTCCGTTTTCGTTGTTCGTGACGAGAATGAATTTCCGCGTCCCGCCATCTTCGGCATTCAGCTTCATCACAGCATGGCCCGTCGTTCCAGAACCGGCGAAGAAGTCTAGGACTACATCCGCATTTGCATGCGACATCAATTCCTCAATCAAATCTACGGGTTTGGGATTTGAAAACATATCTTTTTTGCCGAAAATTTCAGTCAGCATCTTTGTCGCATCCCCTGTTTCACCTACTTCATCATAATATATACTGCGAGACTTAATTTTCTTTATCTTGGTTAACGCGCCGTCTTCAGAATATATTTTTTCATACGGAACCCACCGCCCGTCTTTTTTCTCCCAATATATTAATCCACGCTTCTCCAAAACCTGCATTCGTTTTAGGCCCACCCTCCATCGGCCTGGAAGCCCGTCCGGTGCCTTGGGATACATATTCTTCCCGTCTGGCGTTTTGATTGGAAACCACATTGTAAGTCGATCTTCTTTATGGGCAGAGCTTCCCCATTTTTCCAATTTCACAGCCTTAAATTTTCCATCCTCATCTTCTTTATTAAACCCAGCATCTGCTTCGATCAACTCATCCATCCACTCGAATGAAACGCTTTTTCGATATACTAGCACATATTCATGTTCTGTAACAAAGAACTCCTCAGTTTGCCCACCACCAGATTTCTTGTGCCATATAATTTGTCCACAAAAATTATTCTCACCAAATATATCATCGCACAGGACCCGACAATTTGGTTGTTCGACATCATTCAACGAAATGAAGAGAACCCCTTTTTTTGAAAGCAACCTCCTTGCAATCTCCAAACGTTTCTTCATGAACGACAGCCACTTCGAATGGCGGAAGGTATCGGTCTTGTCGACATACGAATCGTTGTAGATGAAGTCCTTGTTGCCAGTGTTATAGGGCGGATCTATGTAGATGAGGTCAATCTTCCCGCGATGCGTTTTCTCCAGAAGCTTCAACGCGGCAAGGTTGTCGCCTTCGATGAGGAAATTCAGAGGAGAATCTTCATTTGCGCTCTTTGCGTTCTTTGCGGCTAAATATCTGTTCTTAACCTCCGTCAGCACAGGCAGGTTTTCCGCAAGCTCGACATCAATACGCTCGCGATGTTCCTCGAAGACAAGTCCGAACTTCTTGTCGCGCACCTCGCGCTCGACTTCGGCCGCAAAGCGAAGCAGACGAACGGCGTTCGTGTCGGAAGATTTTTCAAGAAACGATTTTATCTCCCCGATCTTGCCAATCAGTTCGTCTCGTCGCAGTTTGGAGAGATTGCCTGTCTGCGGCGCGCTCGGTGATCGCGCCCTACCGCTTTCACGTTGCTCTGTCTGCAGCGCAGCCGGTGTCTGCGCCCTACCGTTATTTGCCGCAACTGCTCTCTTCGCCATTCCCGCTCCAACCAGGAGCACGGCGACAATGGCAATCAGTGACTTCTTCATGCCCGTCGGCGCTCCTTTCTGCGACGGCAAGGGGTCTCGCCGCCCTACCGAAACTTCCCCGCACCTCCGCGTGAGATTACGGTGCGGGCGAAATCTCATCCTGCGCATAACCGCCGCAAACACCCTGTTTGTGCATGAAAAAGAGCGCATGTCCCATCCATGCACTCTCCCGTAGCCCTACCACAGGCCATCTCAGAATACACGGAGAGACAATGCGCCCAGCTGGACGCATCATCACTCACATGCCGTTCTGAGATGAAATAGTGGTAGTATTTCGGGAGAACGACTTGTTAGCTTTGACGCTAAATCGACTTAAGCGCTCGGCGAGGCGAGAGCCCGTTTTCCGAACTATGACCCCGCGCCGCGGCATGCGCCTCGCGGGATGAGAATATTATACCAAATTTCCGCCCCTGCAAACGGAGGGGAAACGAAATGGCCTCCGCGGCGGATTTGCCGCGTCTAAATGAGAGTGCTGGGAGATGCCGCTACACCCACTCGAGTTCGTTCTCCAGCTCCCAGAACGTCTTGCCGTCGATGAGCGGGATTCGAGTGAACTCCTCCATCACCTCGCGCACGGTCGGCTTGGTGAT
>CACZAK010000258.1 GCA_902779075.1 uncultured bacterium
GCCATGGCCGTTCAAGGCACGTCCGAAGGACTAAGTTGTTTTTGAGAGTTGTTCTGGTTGTCTCCCTAAACCGGCCACCGGCAAACGCAAACGAAAAAGCAAATGAAAGGAAAAAGACAATGGCAAGACATGAAGTGATCATTCACGAGAATCCGGGTCTGGGCGAGCTCGCCCCGTACACCGGCAACTGCATCTCCAAGGAGACGCTCAACGTGAAGGCGTTCGCCGAAGCGGTGGGCGCGAAGTGCGGCCTGCACGCGATCCAGGTTCGCCCCACCCTTACAAAAGACGGCTTCCCCAGTCAACATTGATTGAGGAAGCCGTTCACTTTTCTTTCAAGCCCAGTCTTTTTCAGTGTATATCTTTCCTGGAACAAGGTCATAAAGTTTTTTCAGCGATTGGGGTCTCGCCCTTTTTCGTGTTGGAGGAAATAGCATACCAAAAATCTGACCCGCGAGCGGGATGACTTTCAAAAAGTAGAGAGCGCTATTCTGCGACGGTGACGATCCACCACGGACCGGCGGTGCGGCCAAGGAGGGCGTTGAAGAACCAGTCCGGCACGTCGGCGAACGTGGTACCGTCCGCATCGCGCACCTGCTCGCATACTTTTAGCGCTTCGGCCCCCCGCGTCGCACGAAACGCGGACCACGCGCCCGCGCCGTCGCTCTCGAGCGGCAGCGGCTCGATGTGCCAGCCCGTCGCGCGCAGACAGTACGCCGCGCCGTGTACGCGGTGCGTCGGACGCGTCGTCCAGCGCAGGATCACCGTGCGACGCCCCGCCATGAAACGCCCGATCCGTCCTGGAAAGTTCTGCGCGAACTTCTCTTCAAACTCGCTCTGCGGCTCTTCCACAAGCACGTCCCCGTCAAACGTTTCCGGCCACCCCGGGAACTGCGCCGTTTCCGCGTCGTAAACAGTGGAACGAACAAAAGGTCGGCACACCATGCACAACGCGGCCACGGTGAAAAAGGCGGTCATCGCAAGAATGCGCCCCCATCCGCCCGTCTTCGGTGTCCGGTCATCACCGGCGCCCTTCTGCGCATTCCCTCCATGCGGCACGCACGCGACAAGCAGCAACGCCACCAGCAGGGCGATGCACCCCACGACCTCATGCGCCGCGCCGCCCAGCTTCAGACCCGTCGACGCAAACACTGTCAGCACCGCCACACGTGCGGCGTTGGCCAGACACACGGCCACGACCGCAAGCGCACACACGCCAACCGTGCGTCCTGTCCGCAGACGCCACACCTGCGCGAGAACGAGAGCCAGCACGACGCCCGTTCCCAGCATCGCCACCCCCGCACACGGCGCATCGACCCAGACGGGAACGCCACCCACCGCGATTTCCATCCCGTTCCGGACCACCTCCAGCCCCGTGAGGCGCAGCAACGCCGTCGCCCCGAACGTGGACACCGCGCGAAGCGGCACGCCGAGGAACAAGTCCGCAATGAAAAGTGTCGGCAATCCCGCCACGGCCAGCCCCGCAAGCGGCGCCGGGAACTCCCCTTGGTCGCGCGTAGCCGGCACGAGCAACGACACGCCCCCCAACACGCCAAACAGCCCGCACAGCGTGATTGGCAGAAAAGGCCTCGTTACCCAATACGCCGCGAGACCGGACGCGGCCAGCGCGTATGCCCGCGTCGACGGACGCGCCGCCTTCCATCCGTTTCGCCGCCACGCATCCACGATGAACACCGCAAGCGCGGCCCACGCCGCCATCCCCGCGTCAAGCGGCTCGCCGATTCGCGCGAACCACCACGCCCAGAGCGAGAAGAGCGCACCTCCCCATGCGAACGCCGCCAGCGCCCTCTCCGCGACGTCCCTCACGTCAGGCGCGAACCTTCCTTGCACGGAACATCCACGCGAAAAGGAGAACCAGCGCCGCCAAAATGAGACACACGATCGATCCAGGCTCCGGGACGGTCGGCACGGAGGACGTCGTGGTCGGCACGGAATCCGCGTCCGCCGGCTTCAAGTTGTTCTGCTTGTACTGCTCCGCCGTCTCCAGCACCACCGCACCCGTGACGGGCGTGACGATCTGCCACGGCAGGGCAGTCTTCTGCGCCTTCTCGAGGCTGACGGGATCGCCTACGCGATATGTGCGCACCGCCTCTTCCGCCGCCCACAGCCGTCCGAGATGCCTTCCGGCCGGCACGGCATTGTCCGGCACGTCCGCGCGCGCCACGTTCGTGCGCGTCGCCTGCCACGTGGCAGCGCCCCATTTGGAGAAAACGCCCTCCAGAGCCGCGACGGCGTCGCCCTTGAGCGCAGCCGCAGTGCAGGAGATCACGGACGGACTGGATGCGAGCGAAGAGGAAATTTCGCACGTCCCCGGAGCAACCTGGCAGAGGACCATGCGGACATTCGCCGCGCCGGCGAGCTTCGCGGAGAGCACGTCCGCGGTTTGCGACACAACCGGCTGGACGGCGTGAATCCACACGAGCGCAGCGGGGTCGGGGCTCTTGGCAAGCGAGTCGAGAGCCCGCACGAGCGTCACGAGGTTGCAGCGTCCGCCCGCACAGGCGTGCGACTGGATTGCCTGTTCGAATGCGTGCGCGCGGCCCGTGTCGTTTGCTGGCGAAGAGACAGGAGTAATCGGGGCTTCGTCGTCCACGAGCCAGAGATCAACGGACACATCGGCGGGAATCGCGGCAAGTGCACGCACGGCATCCTTCGCGAAGAAAGGCTCCATCGCGACGGACGAATCCAGCACCACGGCGACGCGCTTCGGCTTCCAGCCTGCCGCGCGGGACATGCGCTGCACGACGGCGCGGCCGATGATCGGGACGTACTTGTCCTCCACGTACACCGCCACGGGAACCGGAGGCTTTTCAAGCGCCTTCGTCTCGTCGGCTGGCAGACCAAGCAGATCGCCCGGAATGCTGAAATTCTGCGTCAGGATTGCGGGGGCGGGAAGACGCGCCGTCTTACCGTCGTCCGAAAGTTCCAGCGGAACGGTCATGCCAATCCGCACCTTCATCTCCCCATTCGGCGGCACGGGGAAGCACTGCATCTGCACCTGGTCGGGTCCGCACACGTTCACCAGCACGGGATCGCGGCGGCGGCTCACGACGCTTTCGTACGCCCGGCGGACCTGTCCCTTCGTGCCGAACGCGGCCTCCCGCTCCTCGCCGTCGATCCAGAGCGTGAGGCGCGACACCACCCCGCCCGGCGGCAACGCGATGCGCGCGCGTGCCTCGCGCTGCTGGTAGCTGTCGTTGGCGAACACCAGCGTCCATTCGGCATAGCCGACGTTTCCGGGTGCGTCCACGGTCGTGGAATAGCTGGACCCCTTGAGCGAAAGACCGTCCACGACGCCTCCCATCTTCTCGCCGCCGATGAAACGGTCCCAGCTCAAACTCCGCCTCCCGCGACCGCCCCAGAAGTCAAACACAGTCTCAGGATCCTCGCCGGTCACGCGGTAGTAGATGAGCCGACGCTTCTCCATAGGGATGTCCGGCCTAAACGATGTCACCGCGGACCACAGCGCGAACCAATCGGCTCTTCCGCGATTACGCAGTTTCTTCCACAGCATCGCGTCGTCCGTCCAGACGCGCATCGTACGCAGCATGCGCACGCCCTTCGCCGACGACGCCGGATCGTCCGAAGCCGCCAACCTCATGCCGTGTACCTCTATGCACATTTCCGCAAACACCGCGAGCCATGCAAGACCGGCCAATGCAAGTCCCCAGGCGAACCCCTTCACCTTCTGGCCTCCATCCAACCCGGCCTGCCTGTCGAGACTTCGCCTGAAGCCCATTGTCGCAAGCGTTGCAAACAGCGGCCCCGACGGCAGAAGCCCGATAAAACCCAAGCCAAAGTACCAGAACGCCAGGCAAAAGAAAATCGCGCCAATCGCTGAAAGCGGCAGAAACGCGAATGCATACACGACCGCGATGCCGAAGGAAAAACCGCACATCGCGCGCAGGAACTTGCTCCCGACTCCCCATCCCTTCAGGCAACACAGCCAGACAATGAAGTTCACCACCGGCACGGCACACATCGCTGCGCACTGGAACACATTGCCGGTCAAGTCGCCGCCGAACGCCTCGGAGCAAATACCGGTGCTCATTTCCACGGCCACGGATGCCGCAGGCAGCATCACGCCGAATATGAACGTCGTCACGGGATGCGACAGCCCCCTGAGCAGACGGGCGAAGAATCCTGGTCTTCTTTCTGAGTATTCCATAAGCGTATTATACCATTAGCGGGAGAGCAGCTCTTCGCGCACGGCACGGGGGGCGAGGTCAAAGGTGTCCGGTTCCATCGAGTAGGACGCTCGACCTTTCGTAAGCGAGCGAATGGCCGTGGCATAGCCAAACATCTGCGCCATCGGGACGCGGGCGTGCACGATCTGCATGTCGCCGCGCTGCTCCATGTCGAGCACCGTGCCGCGACGCGCGTTGAGGTCGCCCAGCACTTCGCCCACGCTCTCCGGCGGGGTCGTGATCTCAAGCTTCATGATCGGCTCGAGGAACTCCGGCGCGGCAGCCTCGGCCGCCTCGCGGAAGCCCATCATGGCCGCCCCGCGCAGGGCGATTTCATCAGAAACTTCGGGATCGACCAGCTCCATACCCGTGACGGCAGCGGAGAGGTCGGTCATCGGGTAGCGCGCGAGGACGCCCGTCATCACACCGTCCATGAGCGCCTGTTCGAGGCACGCGGAGAGCTTCGGGTCCGGGAGTTCGTTCAGCACGTCGCGTGCGACCTTCACCTCACGCCCCTTCCCGCGTTCAAGCGGCTTCACCTCAACGGTCAGCGTCACGGCATGGCGCTTGCCGCCGAGTTCGCGGTCAAACGTGAACGCCTTCGCGGCCGGCGCGGTCACGGTCTCCAAGTAGCTCACCATCGGCTTGCCGACGTTCGCCGCACACTTGAACTCGCGCTTGAGGCGGTCCACGAGGATTTCAAGATGGAGTTCGCCCATGCCAGAGAGGATCGTCTGTCCAGTCTCTTCGTCCTGGCGTACCTGACACGTGGGGTCTTCGGCCGCGAGCTCGTTCATCGCGTCCACGAGTTTGTCCTTGTCCGCCCCGCTCTTCGGTTCGATCGCGAGGAACATGACGGGTTGGGGCGCGGTGATGCGTTCAAGGTAGCAGGGCTTCATCTCGGCGCAGAGCGTGTCGCCGGTCGTCGCGTCCTTGAGGCCCACGATCGCGCCGATGTCGCCGGCGCGCAGTTCGTCCACCTCCGTGCGGTCGTCGGCGAAGAGTCGCACGATCTTCATCACGCGCTCGCGCTTGCGCGTGCGCGGGTTGAACACGTTCGCGCCCTTCTTGAGGACGCCGCCGTAGACGCGCACGAAGAAGAGGCGGCCGTAGGTGTCGGACGCGATCTTGAAGACGAGCGCGGTGAGAAGTTCCTGCGGGTCGTGCTTGCGCGTGACGGGGGCCTCGGACTTGAGGTCCGTCGCCGCGACGGGCGGACGGTCCGTCGGCGCGGGGAGGTAGTCGACCACCGCGTCGAGGAGCGGCTGGATGCCCTTGTCCTTGAACGCGGTGCCGCAGAGGACGGGCACGAACGCGCCCGCCACCACCTGGCGGCGAATCGCGCCGCGCAGTTCGTCCGCCGTGAGGTCGCCGTTCTCGAGGTACGCCTCCATCACGCCTTCGTCGAGGTCGGCGATCTTCTCGCACAGTTCGGCGCGCGCGAGCTCCGCCTCGTCCTTCAGCTCGGCGGGCACGTCGCCAACCGTGAAGTTCTTGCCCTCGCTCGCCTCGTCGTAAATGATCCCCTTCATTTCAAGGAGGTCCACGACGCCCTTGAAGCCGTCTTCCTTGCCGATGGGCAGTTCCACGGGACACGCATTCGCCTTCAGCTTCGTGCGCAGCTCGTCCACCACGCGCGTGAAGTCCGCGCCCATGCGGTCCATCTTGTTCACGAACGCGACGCGCGGCACGCGGTAGCGGTCCGCCTGACGCCACACCGTCTCGCTCTGCGGCTGCACGCCGCCGACTGCGCAGAACACGCACACCGCGCCATCGAGGACACGGAGCGAGCGCTCCACCTCCATCGTGAAGTCGACGTGTCCGGGCGTGTCGATGATGTTGACGGTGCGCCCCTTCCACTCGCAGGTGATGGCGGCGGACTGGATCGTGCTCGTGCACTTCGCCGGGCTTGTGGATCTTGCCCGTGTAGAAGAGGATGCGCTCGGTCGTCGTGGTTTTGCCCGCGTCTATGTGGGCCACGATGCCGATGTTGCGTACGTTGGAAAGTGGCTTGTCGTCCATAGTAGGCTACTTAATCGCGCCGAGCGCGATGATCGTGAACACCATCGTGAAGATGGCCACGGTCTCGACGATGCCGAGCGCGCCGAAATAGTTGGTGAGGCCCTGTCCCGTCTCTGCCTGCGCGTCGCACGCCGCAGCCGCCGCGCGGCCCTGGAAGAGCGCGGAGAGGCCGATGCCAAGGCCCGCGAAGATGCCGAGCAGCACGCAGGCGAGCCCCGCGCCGGCGACGGACGTCTTGCCGAGCATGATGAACATGAGGATCATCCCGTACAGCGTCTGGGTGATCGGCGCGCCTACGAGGCCGAGGAGGATGAACGGCGCCGGCTTGTTCGCGGCGTAGCACTTCTTCCACGCGCCCACGGCCGCCGAGGCCGCGAAGCCAGTTCCGAACGCGGAACCCGCCGCGCTCAATCCCAAGCAGGCGATCGCGCCCGCGACAATCATCGGATCCATTTTTTGTTCTCCTTTTTGATTCTTTTGTTTTAATGTTTTTTGAAAGGTGCGAAGGCATATCCCGCCCAGGAAATGCCCTTGTGGTTAGAAAACTCAAGCGTGTTGAGACGTACGGCGTGGACGAGGATCGAAAGCCCCGCCATCGCGAAGTTGAGTCCGTGCCCCACGAGCAGGATCAGGACGAGCGGCAACCACTTGATCCAGAGCGGCAGGTCAAGCCCCACTGCCATGTCGTTGAAGTTCTGCGCCACCTTCACGGACGCGAGACCCACAGCGAACAGGCGCACGTAGGAGATGATGTCGCCCAGACAGCTCATCACGTTGAGCGGCAGCATACCCAACTCAATGCCGCGGCTCTTCAGCTCGTTCCCCTTTAGCGTGAAGCCGAACACGAGCGCGAGCGACACGCCGAGTTCCCAGTAGAGCCACGACGGGAACGACGAGAATATTCCAACGATGGAACAGGTCGTCCAGTACATGAAGAACACGATGCCCGCCCAGCCGAACTGGCTGAGGCACACACGGTCGTTGATCATGGAGATGCCGCTCCAGACGCGCGCGAGGATGAGATGTGAGGCTCCTATGGTGAAGCAGAGCAGCATCATGTTGTTGTAGCTTGGGTCCGCCAACCACTTCACCGTGGCCCAGTCGTTCGCGAACGGCAGCCCCGCGCCGAACCACGTGTTCGAGAGGATGCCCCAGATCACAGTCGCCGAGCTGAACACGGTGAGGAGCGTGAGCCAACTGCGCACGAGCACCGGACGGTGCCGCTTGTCGGCCACCGGTCTCGTCTTGATCCACCCCCACACCGTAAGCGCGAGGATGATCGCCCCGTAGCCGCCGTCGCCCACGAGCATTGCGAAGAAGAGCGAGAAGTAGCACATGAACGGCACCGACACGTCCGCCTCCGTGTAGCCCGGCGCGATGCCCAGTCCCTTGAAGAGTGCGGCCACGGGACGGAACAGCTTCGGCGGACGGATCAGCGTGGGAGGCGTCTCGTCCGGACGCACCTCGCGCAACAGGATGCCCCATCCGCGCGACACCGCCTTCGCACGCAGACGCGGCACGGAGTCCACCGGCACCCAGCCCGTCACCCAGGAGACCTCACCCTGCGTAGCCAGCACGTCGCGCGCCGCCGCAAAAGCCACCTGGTCCTTCAGCGCCGGATAGCGCGCCTCGATCGTCGATACGCGGGCGTTCGCCTCCGCAAGCGCCGCACGGCACGCGGCCGCGCGCGCCTCTGCGGCCGCAAGGCGCGCCTGCGTGGCCGACAGCCTCTCGGACGGCAACGGCACCTCCGTCCATCCCTCCGGCAACTCTTCGCCGAAGAAAGCCTTCCCCTGCGGGGGATGTCCACCGTCGACCGCCAGGCGCACCGGTACGCCCGACGCGCGCAGCGATTCCGCAAGCGCGGGGTCGAAGTCGCCGAACGGCGCGTACTTCCGCACCATCTGGCGCAGCGCCTCCGCCTCGTCCTCCGCCGCCTGGCGTTCGGCGTCCACCTTGAGAATCTCTTCCACGAGCGCCGCGCTCTTCGCGTTCTCCAGACGCACGGCCACTTCTCCCTTCGATGCCGGTTCGCCGACGTCACGTGCAACTTCGCGCGCCGCCTTGGCGACAATACGCACGGCACGTTCCGCGTCGGCGAGTTCCTCCTTCGCGGACGCGAAGTCCGGCGAGTCAGCCGACGAGAGGTCCAGGTGCACGCATCCGATGTCGCGCAGCGACTCCAGCGCCTTCACGCCCTCGCGCGCCACGCACAGGAGCGTCAAATGCTTCATTTCGACGATCATGCGGCCTCCCCTTCGCCGGGCGACCGGCTCTTCGCGATCTTACCGCGTGTGACGGCGGCCGTCTGCTCGTCGCCGATGGCGATCTTGATCACGCGGATGTTCTCCCGGCACGCGGGAATCTTCACCTTCTCAAACAGGTTGACGCGCTGCGACGTCGTGCGCAGCTCCTCGGCGATGCGACGCTTCTGCTCCTCCAGCACCACGCGCTCGCTCTGGAGCGCAAGGACGCTCGTCCAAGCAGACACGGCGTCGTCCATCCACGCGGGCGTTGCCCACAGGTCAATCGGTTTCACGTCAGTGTCGATACCGTCGAACACGGGAATCTCGACGCCGGCAACGTTCGCCTGCGACGTGCGGATGTTCTTCACCGTGACCAAACCCTCCAGCTCCTCGCCGCCCGTCGCGAACAGCGCCACCCAGCCGTCCAGATGCGCCCGCACCTCCCGCTCGCGGGCCGACACGGCGTCCGCCTTCGCAACGATCCCCGCGATTTCGCCCTGAAGCTGCTGCTTTTTCAACTGCAGCATGGGCAGAAAGCGCTGGAACCGCTTGAGCGCGTCCGTCTGAGCCTTCAGCTCCGTCTTTGTCAGTTTGATCTTAGCCATCGCTAGTACACCGTTGGAAATAGAAGAAGTAGTATATCCTTTTTGCGGCGGGAAATCAAGTTTACGACAGATCTTTACGACAGATATTTGAACGCGTGCGCGACGCGCAGGATGAACGACGGCCTCATGCGGATTGCACCCTTTGGACACACCTCGTGGCAGCACGCGCAGCCAATGCAGTTTTTCTTGTTGAGCTGCGGAACGGCGCGGCCTTCGATCGCGAGCGCCTGCGCGGGACACGCCCGCACGCACTGTCCGCACGCAACGCAGCGCGCAGGGTCGAACGTCGGGCGCACCCAGAGCAGCTTGGCGGCGAGGCGCGCGAACCAGGACGGCACGAGCGCGAGCAGGTGCGCGCCGAGGGGCGTCGCGAACGACGGCACATCGATCGCATCGCCGCGCACGTCCGGCGCGCGCGCGGACGCGACGCCCTTTAGGTAGGGAACGCTGCCGGGGTTGATGTGCAGCACGCGGCAAAGCGCGCCGTCGAGCGCAAAGGGATCGGCGGACGCCGCGAGGAAGCCGAGGCGGATGGGGCGTCCATTGGCCGGTCCCTGCCCTTCCATGCCCACGATGCCGTCCGCAATGCTCACGGACGGCGGCAGCACGCGCCAGATGGCCTTGAGCAGGCGTCCGAACACGGACGGCTTCGGATAGCGTCGGTGGAGCGTGGTCTTGCTGTAGCCCGGCACCGCGCCGTAGAGGTTCTTGACGGAGGCCGTGAGCTTGGTGAGCGAATGGCTCTTGACCTTCGGGAGGTTCACGATGAGGTCGGTCTCCACGACGGGCTTCGCAAGGGGGAAGGAGAATCCCTCCTCCGTGAAGTTCTGCACGCCCGCGCGTTCGAACGGAACGAAGGGCACGCCCTCTTCTTCGCAGACCGCGCCGAGTCCACTTTTGGCGAGAACCGAAGGCAGGTTGGCCGTGCTGGCGGGACTGTCCCCCACGGAGACGTCCGCGCCGGCGGCCTTGAGGTGGCGCACGACGGCGCGCAGGACGTCGGGGTGCGTCGTCACGGCCTCGTCGGGCGTGCGGTCGGTGAGGAGGTTCGGCTTCACGAGCACGCGCTTGCCGCGTACCGCGTCGGCGGCGAGGAGGCCGCTTTCGGCGAGCAGGCGCTCAAGTGCGGACGCGACCGGAGCGCCGTAGCCGTCGCAGCGCACGAACCAGACAGGCGATGTGCTTTCCGCTGACATTCAGACCTTTGTCTTGATGCGCGGGAACGGCGTCTGGTTGTAGACGCGGGAGAACGGCGGTATGGAATCCATCAGCCACACGTTGCCGCCGATCTCGCTGTCGTGTCCGATCGTGGTGTCGCCGCCGAGGATCGTGGCGCCGGCGTAGATGACCACGTTGTCCTCCACGTTCGGGTGGCGTTTGTGTCCTTTCATCAGCATGCCCGTGGTCTCGTCCTTCGGGAACGAGAGCGCGCCGAGCGTGACGCCCTGATAGAGCTTCACGTTGCGTCCGATCACGGTGGTCTCGCCGATGACGACGCCCGTGCCGTGGTCGATGAAGAAGTGTTCGCCGATAGTCGCGCCGGGGTGGATGTCGATGCCCGTCTTCGAGTGGGCGTATTCGCTCATGATGCGCGGGATGATCGGCACCTTCAGCTTGTAGAACTCGTGTGCGAGGCGGTGGACCGTGACGGCGTATAGACCGGGATAGGCCATCACCACCTCCATGCGGCATGTCGCGGCGGGGTCGCCCTCGTAGGCGGCCGAGATGTCCGTTTCCAGGAGACGCCGCACCTCGGGGATGCGCGCGCGGAAGGACGCGATCACCGCGTGGGCGTCCGCATGCGGCATGAGCAGGGCGACGTCCTTCTCCAGGTCGGAGAAGAGGGACTCCAGGTCACTGGACTCGCCGCCACCCATCGGACCGTAGAGGCAGGGATGGAGCGCGGCGAAGGCGCGTTTGAGGAGGGACTGGATTCGTTCGGGGAGGGTCATGGCGATAGTATACCAAAAAAGACGGCGGTGCGCCCGCGTGGACGCACCGCCTTTCCTGTGACGGGGATGGGCCTTACTTGGCCGGCTCTTCCGTCTTCGGGGCCTCGGCGGCGGTTTCCGCGGGGGCGGCGGCCTCGGGGGCCGTCACCCACTGGAGGATACACATCTCGGCCGCGTCGCCCTTGCGGGTGCCCAGCTTGAGGATGCGCGTGTAGCCGCCGTTGCGGCCTTCCATCTGCGGAACGATCTTGTCGAACAGCTTCTGGACGGCCTTGGGCTGCTGGAGGCGGGATGCCGCGAGGCGGCGCGCCGCGAGACCGCCCTTGCGGGCGACCGTGACGATGCGCTCCGCGTCCTTGCGGGCCTGCTTCGCCTTCGGCAGGGTGGTCTTGATGGAATCGGCGAGGATGAGATTCGTCACAAGGCTCTTCATGAGGGCCTGGCGGTGTTCCATCGAACGTCCGAACTTCTTCTGAACTCTCTGGTGACGCATGGGGTCAACTCCTGTAATGGCTTATTTCTTTGATTCAAGCAGATCGGCGTCGAACTTGTAGCCGAGACACATTCCGAGCTCCTTGAGCTTGTCCTTGATCTCGTTCAGCGACTTCTTGCCGAAGTTGCGGTACTTGAGCATGTCGGCCTCGGTCTTCTGCGCCAGCTCGCCGACGGTGGTGATGTTGGCGTTGTTGAGGCAGTTCGCGGCGCGGACCGAAAGCTCGATTTCGTTCACGGACATGTTCAGCAGCTTGCGGAGGCGCTCGCGCTCGTCGGCGCTCTTGCGCTCGGTGTCGTCGAATTCGAGGGCTTCCTCGTTGGAGTAGTCCACGAACACGTCGAGGTGGCGGCGCAGCACGGCGGCGGCGGTCTTCAGCGCGTCGTCCGGCGTCACGCGGCCGTCGGTCCACACGTCCATGACGAGCTTCTCGTAGTCGGTGCGCTG
>CACZAK010000259.1 GCA_902779075.1 uncultured bacterium
GCGCGGCTATGCGGACAAGTGGATCGGCGGTGCGCGCCCCGTGACGCTCGTCGGCATCAACTTCAACCCGAAGAAGCGCAACATCGACATGCCGATCATCGAGAAAGAGTATGGGAGTGTAACAACGTGTTAGACTTGGGGGTGGTTTGTGGTTCCGGAAAGCCCTTTCGTTTTAAACGACGTGGGGCGTTGTGATATGCTACGCGCAACCTCATCAAGCTCCGTTCATGCACTCGTACTTCCGTACGATTGAAACCGCCAAGTTTCTTACTGAACGTCGTTTGCGTGTCAGCGCAAAATACCTGATTCGCCGAAGCGGGATTTCTCCCCCGTCCCGGCTAGTTGCCCGCAACGCACCCGCACCGCGAGAACGAAAAGAATTATATCACAAATCCGCACAGTTGTGGGAGATGAAAGTTTGCGAATGTGAAAGTTTGAAGGTTGGTGGTGCGGTGACGTGCCATGGCAATACAGCAAATCTACTATACCTTATATATAGGCAGATGTCGGCTCATGGCGGCATCCTTCCGGTTTCGTCCGCAAGCCTCAACCGTCCCCTAATCAGACATCCCCTGTCCCCGCAACCAAATCCCCCTGACCCTAAGGGTATTTGTCCCTGACGTTAGAGCAAATCGTCCCTGACGTTAGAGCAAATCGTCCCTGACGTTAGAGTAAATCGTCCCTGACGTTTTGGTGGATCGTCCCTGACGTTTGTACGAATCGTCCCTGACGTTTATGCGAATCGTCACTGACGTTTTGGTGAATCGTCACTGACGTTTGGGCACATCAACAGTAGCTTTTGGAACTACGGTCAATCCGCAATGGCGAAGGGTATTTGTCAGAGCATGAGGCATTGGAGAATATGCGTGAACGGCTCTGACTACACGCTCGCGGGCAACTTCAACGAGGAAGGCACTCACGGCGAGATTTCGCCGCTTGGCGGTGATACGCCCGCGAAAGGCACGTACCACGACATCGAATTGTCGCTCGTCGCGTCTCGCGGCACCGAAAGCGAGACGCTAACGATCACGCTCCCGACGTTCATCGTGGAATAATCGTGGCGTAAGCAGGTGGGGCGAACCCTCCGGGTGAGCCGTGACGGCTCGGCGAGGACGCCTCGCCCCACCTTGTGCCTCGTCCCACCTTGCCTCGCCCCAGTTAGGGGGCTTGCATTTTTCCCATTCCCAACCCCGTACCCGATTATTCACCCTGTGAAAAGGGCGCATCTGCGTTTTTCACCCATGCGTTTTGAGATTGGAAACAACGAGAACAACTGGTAAAAACAACTTCGAGAGAGGCGCGCGGGCTAACTCGCCCGCGCATCCATCCATCTATTCTCATTAGATATTGATATGGTTGTGTCGTTTTAGATTAGCCGATGGGCACGGGCGAGTTAGCCCGTGCGCCAAAGGTAAGTTGTTTTAAATAGTTGTTTCCAATCATCAGAAGGCTCGGCGGTGAATTACGCAGATGCGCCCCTGTGAAAAATTGACCGAAAATTGACCGAAAATTGACGCTTGACTTCTAACAAAAAAAATGCTATTCTATGCGTGACTCTTGGAGAAAATAGATTTTCCAAGGTCATGGTTCTAGTTCTAATAGAAGGAGCGTTTTATGTCGTTCAAAGTACTGAAAACCGCGCCGTTCATGGCGACGATGATGTTGTGCGCAGTGGCGGCGTTGCCCTCGTTTGGTGTGAAACCGTACGATGCCGAGGTGGAGTACCTCGATGCGAACGCCACGACAGGTCCCACGTCGTTCTTCGACACGGGGCTTCTGCCCGCAGACGACGTCGGCGCACGCATCCGCTTCTCGCCCAAGCAGGCGAAGAACGACACCGTCCTCTTCGGCATGAGATCCTCGGAGGGGACGCGCTGGTATTTCGGCGGCCCTTCATCCGGCGGATATTATTTCGGCAGAATGGAAAACACCGCCACCACCGTGCGCCCCAACATGGTTGCCAACTCGGTGTACGACGTCCGCTACAACCATTTCAACGAACGCGCCCTCAGGGTTTCCGGCGTCGACGGCGCCACCATGACGTATGGCGGCGCCTCCACGAGCGAGTTCTACCTTCCGGTCTCGACGGAGTGGACCTACTCCGGTACGCTGAACCCGATTCACATCTTCGGGCATTGCCAAGCGGACGGCGCCCATACAACGGGAGGAAACTGGTGGCGCATCTACGCCGCGCAGTTCACGAAAGCTGCCGCGGTCGTCATGGACCTCATCCCCGTGCGTAAGGATGGCGTCGGATACATGTACGATAAGGTGTCGGGAACCCTGCTTTCGCCGCAGAAGCTGGACAACGCCGCGCCCGATTTCGTCTGGGGCAACGACGTGGCGGGCGAGTCCTACATCGAGGGGACGGTCACGCTCGACGCCGACACCGACTGGACGACGCGCGGCAACCTCCGCCTCGAATCCGGCGCGACCATCGACCTCAACGGACACTCCCTCTGGATCTCCGGCGCGTTCGGCGACGGCACGATCACGGACTCCTCGGCCTCGCCCGGCACGCTCAAGATCTACGAGCCCGCCGGCACGGTCGCGCCGCTGACCGTCACGACTTCCGGCATAACGGTCCTCCGCACCCGCACGCCCTACGATGCGCAGGTGGAGTATCTGCAATCCACGAGGATCAACTCCGGCGTCTCCCACATCGATCTCGGGTTCTATCCGTCCGACGACATGGGCGCACGTGTCCGTTTCATGCCGATGCAGAATTCAAATGACTCCACGCTCTTCGGCGCGAAGACGAAGAACACGGCGAAGACCTGGTATGTCGGCGGAGGCACCAGGTTTTACCTTTCGTGGAACGCGAACCCAGCCGAAGGAACCCGGCCAACATACACCGCGAATTCAAAGTACGATGTCTATCTCAACTACATGAACGACCGAAACCGCCGGATCGTCGGTCTCGACGGCGCGAAACTCAACGGGACCGAAGATGAATACGAGCGCGCGATTTCGGTCGATGCGGCAACGGCGGGGGAGGTGCTGAACGACGGGAAAGTGTTCGACCAGACCGCATACCTTTTCACGTTCAACAACCAAGGTTCGCCATATAACAAGTATCAACCGTACCGCATTTATTCCGCCGCGTTCACGAAAGGCGACAAGGTGTTCATGTATCTCGTTCCAGTACGCAAAGACGGTGTGGGGTACATGTACGACAAGGTCTCCAAGAAGCTGTTCGGGAAAAGAACCACCGCGCTTCCAGATTTCATCTACGGCGGCGACACCACGACCGTGTTGACGGGCAGCACGACGCTTGACGGCGACCGCGTGTGCGACGCCTCGCCGGCCGCCGGCGCCGTCATCGACCTCAAAGGGCACAAGCTGACGGCCTACGCAGTCGACGGCCTCGGAACGATCACGGACACGTCCACCGGCGATCCTGGCGAACTCCACATCGTCGTGCCGGAAGGCAGGGAACTTCTTGTTTCGCTCGCGCTGACCGGCAACCTCAAGGTCGTGAAGGAGGGCGCGGGCAGACTCGTGCTGGGCCGCGCCGGGCAGACGTTCACGGGCTGCGTGGTCGTGGCGGAAGGCACGGCGTACGCGCCGCGATACATGTGCCCGGAAGGCGATTCCTACTGGGGGCCGGACGACGGCACGATCACGGTCATGTCCGGCGCGACCTTCGACACCAAGGGCAACACTGGCTATGCGGCCAAGCAGTTCGTCCTCGCCGGCGGGACGCTCGCCAACTCCGGTTCCGGGATGAGCAGCTTTGACGACGGCATCTGCAAGATCCGGCTGTCGGCGGATTCCTTCCTCGATGCTTCCGTGACAACGCACCTCTGGGCGCAGGATGGCGTCACCGGTCCGTACATGGACCTGGGCGGACACAAGCTGACGGTGACGATCGCAAGCGGCATGACGCTCTTTGCCAACATGATCAACGGCACGCTGACGAACGGGACGGTCGAGGTCCTTGGCGGCGGCGTGTTCCGCAGTTCGTCGAAATCCGGCCTGACGGCGTTTGGCGGGTCGGATACGATTGACCTGCGGTTGACCGGCTGTTCGCTGAATATGCAGCGCGGGTTCATCGTGCATGACTACTACGCCGGATACACCGGCACGGTGAACGAAAACGCGGCAAAACTTCAGGTCCACGGCACGTTCACGCCGGCGGCGGTGAACGCAAACGGACAGGCGTGCTTCTACGGGTGCGAGATGCAGAACGGCTCGACGATCGACCTCTCGGCGAAGTCCAACACGTGGAACACCACCTCTACGGGATTCACCGGCGGCAGCCGCACCGTTTCGTTCGCGGACGGCGCGACGGTGACGATCAACCTGCACGGGCGCACGCTCGCGAAGGGCGAAAAGATCGTCGCCTGGAACGCGGCGCCGTCCAACCTCTCGACGCTGACGTTCGCGCTCGACGCCGCCACGGCGGAGTCTGGAGATTCGCTTGTCGCCACGGAATCGGGCATCTTCTACGGCGCGGACGAAAACACCGTTGCGCACGCCTACTGGACCGGGGCCGTTGACAACGACGTGACGAAGCCCGGAAACTGGGCCTGCACCAACTTCATGGGCAACGCGGTCACGGGCGAATACGGTGTTCCCGGCATCAGCGCCACCGTCCACTTCTCCGGCGAAATGGCCGTGCAGATTCCGGCCTCGCAGCCCATCCCGTACGATTCAATCGTGTTCAACAATGTCGTCCTCACAAACGACTGCGACTGGAGCGGCCTCGCCGAATGGGCGTCCCACGTGAACGAGGGCGACACGGTGAACCTCGGCTCGGTCGACCTGAACGGACACTCCCTCTCGCTTGTCACGCGCGCGACGGCGACGGACGGGCACATCTACGATTTCATCACGCTGGCGGTGGACGACTCCTCGACCGGCGCGCCGGGCGAACTGCACATCAGCGTGCCGGGCGAAACCACGTACCTCGAATGCAGCGGCTTCGCGCTTTCCGGCAACCTGAAGCTCGTCAAGGACGGCCTGGGATGGCTGGCGATGATGCGGGCGAACCAGACGTTCACGGGCGGCGTGTTCATCGCTGCCGGGACGGGATATGCGCCCAGCAATAATCGCGGCAACGAATCCAGTTTGCTCTGGGGTCCGGACGGCGGCACGATCACGGTCGTCACGAATGCGACATTCGACGTGCGCGGGAACGCCAACTTCTACAAGAAGCGCTTCATCCTGAACGGCGGAGAGCTCGCCAGCACCGGGAGCAACATGGCTTTCTCGTCCGACAAATACGGATTCGGAAACGTGACGCTTGTCGCCGATTCCCTGTTGACGGTGGGGAGATCTTTAACCGCCGCGTTCTCCGCTCCGACCGGAACGGAGAAGATCGACCTCGGCGGCAAGACGCTGACGCTGCAGGTCGGCTACGCCGCGAATCTCTACATCCCGGTCGCCATCGAAAACGGCACGCTGAATTACGTATCCGGCGGCTACCTGTATTTGGATTCAGGCACGACCGGCGGTTCGCCGACCGTTAATGTCGAGGCAATCGGCGGCGCGTTCTACACCGAGGGCGCGCTTTCCGTGAGCAACTACGTGGCGCGCTACGATCGATCCTACAACCACGGCGCCGCGCCGATCAAGGTCTATGGCACGTTCACGCCGGCGATGGTCCAGGCGGACGGCACGGAGCGCTTCCACGGCTGCGAGATGCAGGACGGCTCGTCCATCGACCTCTCGGCGAAGACGAACGCGTGGAGCAGCGTCGCGCTCGGCTATACGGGCGCAGGCGACATGAACGGCAACCGCACGACGACGTTTGCGGACGGCGCGACGGTGGGCATTCTGCTCGGAACGCGCAACGTGAAGTCGGAGGAGAAGATCATCGACTGGTCCGCCGCCGCTCCGTCGAATCGCGCGGGGCTCACGTTCTTCGGACAGTTCGCCAATGGCCGCAGAACCAAACTCAAGGTCAAGGACGACGGCCTCTACGCGCTTCACAAGGGCTTCATCCTGATCGTCAAGTAAGGGCGCCGTTTCTTTGGGCGCATCTGCGAAATTCACCGCCGAGTCTTCTGAAGATTGGAAACAACTATTTGAAACAACTTGCCTTTGGCGCGCGGGCTAACTCGCCCGCGCCCAAGATGCGCCCCGTCTCTTTTCGCACACGGGCGGGGATTTATGGTATAATCTTCGCCATGGAAGACTGTGGAGCGAAAATCAAGATGCCCACGACGGGCGTGTTCGACTTCCCGAGTCTGATACTCGGGGGTGAGGGAAAGTACGTCGACAAGACGGAGCTGCTGTACCAACTTGCAGCGCCGAAGACGGACACGCAGTATTTCATTTCGCGTCCGCGGCGGTTCGGCAAGTCCCTCATGCTCTCCACGCTCAAGGCGATGTTCGAGGGACGGCGCGAGCTCTTCAAGGGGCTTGCCATCGACAAGCTGCCGTGGGAAGGGTGGGAGCAGCCGACGCCGGTGTACAGCTTCACGATGGGCGATGTGTCAGGAGAGAATTACGCCGAGGTCAAGGAAGAGCTGGACGTACTTGTTGATGGCCTGTTTGAACAGGCCGGGCTTCCCGTCCCTGAACGGGGAACGGTACCTGGGAAGTTCAGGAATTTCCTCGTTGCCGCAGCAAAGAAGTCGCCGACGAAGAAGATCGTCGTCCTCATCGACGAGTACGACGAGCCTGTTGCGGCGTTCCTCGACGACCTCAAGACGCTGAGGCGCGTCCGCAAGTTGCTCCACGACTTCTACGAGAAGCTGAAGTTCAGCTCAGATTCAATTCGATTCCTGATGATGACCGGCGTCACGAAGCTGACGAAGCTTTCAATATTCTCAGGTCTCAACCACCTGACGGACATTTCGGCGTTCCGGCAGTATGCGACGCTCCTTGGCTATACGCCGGAAGAACTGGACGGCGCGTTGCGCGAGAACGTTGAGGCCCTTGGCGTACAGAACGGCATGGATTTCGCTGCGGCAAAGAAGGCGATCCTCTCGTGGTATGAC
>CACZAK010000260.1 GCA_902779075.1 uncultured bacterium
CCACGCGGCGCTTTGGATTTCGACCTCCTCGATGGAGGCGAGCTTGTTGGGGGAGACGTCGTCTATCTCAATCAGGACGTACCGCGTGCGGGCGGGGAGTCGCATTTACTTTGGGAAGTGACCCCCATTTGCACTTGCAACGGACGATTGCATTTGGTATCATATTCCCGATAGAGAAAAAAAAGAGAGGCAATTCAAATGAGAATAACTGTTTTTGCGCTATCTTCCATTGCCGCCGCGCTGCTTTCACCCGCAGCAGAAACCACCGTTCCCGTAGACGGCGTGCGAGTGGGCTTCACCCTCGGTCTTGGCGAATGGCGTCCCGCGAAAAAAGCGAAATCGTCGGGAGGAACAGGCTCCGAGCGTGCGTTCGTGCCGACCGTCTCCGTGCCGCACGGCCAAATGAAATCGCTTTCGGTATCCACCAATGGCAACGTGGTAACCGCCGTGTGGAAAGGCCACCCGCTCTGCGGAGACAGCTTCACCGTGACGGCGAAATTGACGCTGCGTCCGGGTGGAGGATTCGAATACACGTCGTTCGACTACTCCGGCAACGAAAGCGAAAAGTACATACAATGGATCGTGTTCCCGGAGGTGGTCGTTCCGCGCACGGAGAATACGGCGGTTTTCTGTCCGCGCTTCGCAGGCGACATCTCGCGTCCCGATTGGAAGAAAATGCACCGGGGGCAAATCGTCACCGACTCCGGCCCCGAGTTCCTCGTGTTCAACTGCATGGCGGCGCTGGAGGAGGGGGGCGTGTCGCACTTCCTCGACCAGCGAGGCGATGCACGTATGTACTGTACGAAAATGCAGTCCACCATCGGAAGCGCTCCCAACACGCTCGTGCTGCGCAACCTCTGCCGCCAGCCTGTCACGGAAAAGACGGCCAAAGCGGGCGCACTGCCGTTTTCCGGCGTCTGCGCGCCGTACCGCGGCGGCTGGTACGAGGCGGCAAAGATGCACCGCGAATGGATGGAGACGACGCCGTGGTTCAAGAGAGCCGCCGCGCGCAACTTCTCCAAACTGCGCGAGATCGACCTCTGGATGTGGAGCCGCGGGAACATAGCCGTATCCGAGCCGCCCGTACACTGGTTCATGAAGGAGACAGGCCTAAAGGTAGGCCTCGACTGGTATTGGTGGCACAACGTTCCGTACGACACTGAATATCCGTTTTTCTGGCCGCCGCGCGACGGCGAAGCCGCGTTCCGCGCCGCCGTCAAACGCATGAAGGATCGCGGCGCGTTCGTGCAAGTCTACACGAACGGGATGGTGTGGGACGAAGACGACCCACGCTGGGCAGATGGAGGACTCGAAAGCGCGGTCGTGCGCGACACGGGCAGAATCTTCGCTCACATATACAATCCATTCACAAAACACAGCCTGGCGAATGCCTGCGGCGAGGCGCCGAAGTTCCAGCGCAAGATGCGCGACCTTGAGCACAAGCTGGCATCGACGGGCCTGGACGGCGTATACATAGACATGATCAGTTGCGCCGCGCACCACGCCTGTTTCAACCCGCGCCACAGGCACGCGCCCGGCGATTCGCGCGCGCTCGTAGAAGGTTACCGCCGCTACGTGGACGAAGTCCATGCGGACAATCCAGGCTTCCTGCTCTCCTCCGAGGCTACAAGCGAGACGTATCTGGACAAATTCGAATCGTTCATCATGCTCTACTCCAGCTGGGAACGAAATGGACTCGGCGTAATGCCGCTGAGCGAGCCGGTCCCCGCCGTCACCGTGATATACCGCGGCGCTTGTGCAATCTTCGGCTCCTTCGCCACGCCCGGCGGCATTCCGGGCTGGGATCCGCTGTGGGGAAAATGCACCGACCTGCCCGACGTGGAAAAACAGATCGCCAAATACCCGGACCAGTTCGCCGTCGAATTCGCGCGCGGAATCGTGTGGGGAGTGCAGCCGATGGTACACAACTTCGTCATGAGGGACGTCACGAATCCGCGCATCGCAAAAGACATCCAGTTCATGAAGGACTCCGCTAAATTCTACCACGACCACAAGGACCTCCTCTTCGACGGCGAGATGCTGAAGCCCGCGAAACTGACGTGCGCGACAAAGCGCACGGAGTTCCTCACAACGAGCAGCTACAAACGCCCACACGAAAGCGGCGTCGCCGTGCAGAAAGCGCTCCCGAGCGTGTTCCACTCCGAATGGCGAGCGAAAGACGGACGCAAGGCCGCCGTCCTCGTCAACTGGACGCTCGCCAAGCAAAAGTACTCGCTCGAGTTCGAGGGTGCAAAGTACGAAGGAACGCTTCCCGCCCGCGCATGGCGGGTAGTTGAAAAAAACTGAACTATCCCACGCGCCACGCGCCCGTCCATCGCGGAGATCGTCGAGTGGCTATACGCCGTCATCGACGGAGGAGAGGCCGGGGCGCAGACTACGCCAAAAGTTCCATCTTATTTCAGCGGGGCGCAGTTGACGTGCGCGGCTACGAGGCGGCGGCGATATTCCGCCGCACGCACGGAGAACTCCTTGAAGTCGCGCTTCGCCGGATCAGGATACGTCCAGAGGACTTCCGCAAGCGCGAACCCACGGGGCCAGATTTTCCATTCGAGGTCGAAGCGGCAGGAAGTGTGCGACGCCCAATTGCAGCACTGTCCGCCCATGACGTTTTTCCGCGCCCCAGCATCGACTCCGGCGAACGGATCGAACGTGTAAACGCGCTCCAAAGGCAGCTTCCCGCCGATGTAGAAGTAGGGATCCTCCGAAAGGCCCTGCCCGTAGTCGAAGTAGCAATGCGACATGGGACACTGGACGATCCCGTATCCTTTGTTCGCCGCACGGGGACCCGCCCCCCACGTGCGCCAGCACATGCCCATAGTCGTCTTTGGAAGGAGCGACGAGAAGGAGTCGCCGCCTGCCTTCATGAAATCACCCCACTTCGTCCAAGACGACGACATGAATATCTCGTCCCATCCGATCGTGCGCTTCCCCTTCTTCGCGAGGTATTCCACGAAGTGGCGCGTCAGCCAGGGCTGAAGTTCCTCGACGCCTTTCAGCCCTTCTTTCTTGATTAACGCCTGGCACTTCGGACACGTAGTCCACGACTTGCGCGAACACTCGTCGCCGCCTATGTGGACCACGTCGCCCGGGAACAGTCCGCACACGTAGTCCAGGACATCCTCCATGAACTTTATCGCCTTGGGATTCCCGACGCACATCACGCTGCTCAGTTCCAGGCTCTTCACTGGCTGGCGTCCGGCCTTGTGGATTTCCTCCGGATTGCAGCAGAGTTCCGGATACGCGCAGCCCGCGCATAGGAAGTGCCCGGGGAAGTCGATTTCGGGCACCACTTTAATGTGGCGCGCCTTCGCGTAGGCAAGGATTTCCCGCACGTCGTTCGCGGTGTAATGGAACGGACCAACCTTCTCGCCCATGGGATGCAGCTCGCGCACGTTGCGCCCGCCCCACACGCCGCCCCGTTTGACGAGTTCCGGGTAGCCGGGGATCTCGAGCGTCCAGGATTCGGTATCGGTGAGATGCCAGTGGAACACGTTGAACTTGAACCACGACATCTGCTCTAGAAGGCGCATGACCGTGTCTTTGCCGAAGAAGTGGCGAGCGTCGTCTAGATGAACGCCTCGCCACTCGAACTGTGGACAGTCCCTGATTTCCAGGCACGGATATGCCTTGCACTTCGCCTTTGCGTCCCAGCGCCCAGAATGGAAAAGCGTCATATTCGCGTAGTACGCTCCCGCATCGTCTGAATGGCGTATCGTGATGCCGTTTGTGGTGATGGAAATCTCATAGCCCTCGCGAGGGATGCCGTCGACCTTCTCCAGCGTCGGCGGCTTCTCAGCCACATACTCGCCGCCCGTAACGCGCATCTCACGCGGCGCGGGGATGATCGTGGCCGTCTTGGGCGCAGCACCCCCCGCCGCCATAATCGACAAGACCGCCGTCAAACCAACAACTGCCTGCGACAGCCCCTCCCTCGTCAACGCGAGATTCTGAAGCCTCGTCATTTGATGCATCATGCCTGCTCCTTTTTTCAGCGTACGATTAAGGTGAAGCCGGCAGTCTGCACGTCTATGACGGCGGTCTGCGCGGTGTCGTCCTGGCAGCTCAGCGCGTCCGTGCTGACGATTGCGCCGCGATCTCGATCTTGTCGAGGTACACGGCCTTTATCGAGCTTTTGCCGTCGGGACCAAACCGACCAGGCCCAAGCCAGAAATACTCGGCGCCGTCTGCGCGGGGCGTCCAAGTGGCTACATCGTACCAGACGTAGCCGCCGTCCTTCACCGCCTCCGTGCGCGGCTGGATCATGCGCGAGAGATGCTTGTCCACCGGATTGTATACACCTGCCCAGAACGCCTCGCCGCCGTCGCGCGCCTTCTCGACGCGGATGCGCGCGCGAACATTGTACTTCACGCCGGGCTTGAACTCGACGCATCCCGCCGAGAAGCCCACGCACCATTCGAAATGGCTGTTGAAAAGCTTGAGGGCCTTGCCGTCCTCCGCAAGGGGATCGTCCACGCGCGCACCCCACGTCCCTTCCTTGTGGAGGGTCATGTACTTGTCCTCGACCCTTCCAAGCTTGTCCGAAACGTATGTCACCGGTTTTCTGGCCACCAAGCCGCGCCAGGCGGCGAGGATGGCGTTGTGCCTGTGCCTTGACTCGGAGAGACTGATGTCCTTCGCCTCGTCCATGCGGTCGAGCATCGACTTAGCCAGCGCCTGCGTCCGGCGCAGCCTCGCCCCGTCGTCGACCGGCCCGCCGGTGACGAAACTGAAGAGCCTCTGCGCCTTGTTGCGCGTTTTTTCAAGGTGCAGGTAGTCAAACGAGAACCTGGTCATGCGCACGTTGTACGAAATCGCCCGGTCGTCCTTGACGGCGGCCTCGGCCTTGTCCCAGACCGGCTTCGCCCATTCGACAAAGTCGCCGCCCAGCCCCCGGAACGCCTCGCTGCGCCAGATGCGCATCGGACCTTTCGCGGGCGACCACGCGCGCATGCGCCTATGGACTTCCTCGAAGTACTCGCGCACGAACGGCGCAGCCTTGCCATAGTATCCGGCGAAGAAATCGTCCAGAAGCGGCTCGATGGGCTGGTCCGGGTTCCACATGAACTTGGCGAGCAGCCATGCCTTCAGCTCCGCGAACGCGCCGTGGCGTCCGCACTGGTCGCCCTGCTCGAATAGCTCCTTCACGTTGTTCTCGCGGAAGAACTTGATGTTGCCCTGAAGCGCGTAGACGTTCGGGAAAGGCAGCGCGAAGTCCTGGAACTCGGTCGTGTAGTCCCAGAGGTAGAGCTGGTCGGTCTGCGTCTTCCAGCCGTTGATGTCGGACATGAATCTGACATTCTCGCCGTACGGATTTTCCGGAATCGGGCGCGTGAAGTCGCACTCGATCGTGCAGAGGCACGGCATCACGTTGCGCCTGAGACGCGTCTTCTTCGGCGGCTTGCGCGTGTACTGGTATGCGAGGGTCTCTATCACGGCGTTCGGGAACTCTTTCTCCACCGCCTCCGCGATCGCATTCACGAAGCGCACCATCGTGCCCGCGTGGCTTTCCTCTTCCTTGTCCACCGCGGCGCACTTCTCGCACTCGCAGAAGTTGTACCAGTCGTTCTGGCTGACGCCGTAGAACTTCGCGCCGGGATCCTTGCGGATGCGTTCGAGAACGTTGGACGTCACGATGCGCAGCACGTCGGGATTCGTAAGGCAGAGCTGCGTGCGCCCCCTGAGCCGCTTGCCCTTGACGAGGCTGTAGTATTCGGGATGCTTGTCGAAGTACACGCCCTGCGGCAGCAGCGCCTCGAACGTGTGGCAGCTGCCGAGGCCGCCGCCAAAACGAAAGTCGTCGCCGCCGTACTTCGCGTCCACCGTGCCGGTCGTGTGGTTGTAGCCGTTGACGCGAAGTCGCGCCGCGAAGTCGCGGTTGTTGTTCACGTCGTACCAGTACGATTCGCGCATGAGGAACGCGGGGTTCTGAGTATCGTCCAGGTCGCCCGGCACGGCGACGCGGTCCTTTTCCGGAATCACGCTGTGCCAGGATGCGTACCAGCGGCATCCGGCGTACTTCTCGAGCACTTCGTCAGCCGGAATCCGTCGTCGCCAAGGCCGGAAGATATCTTTTCTATGAACACGCCTTTGGCCGGCGCCGAAACGCCCGACTTGCGCGAAACGACATTCAACTTCGCGCCCGTCACCTTCTCCAGGAACGACTGCAACTCCTCGGCTGCGTACTTCTCCGTCGCGCCCGGATTTTCCGGCAGCACAATCGCCAATGACGGCGTCTTGCCGCGCACCGCAAGCTCGACAGGCTCCGCCGCAAAAGCCGCACTGGCCGCGACCGCCGCCACAAACACGGCGCCCATTGCAACATTGGCACATTCCATCTTTTTCATGACTTCGATTTCCGCCTTTCCTTTTTTACGCGTAATGCCTATATTATGCGAGGTAATTCATAAACCCCGCTTTCGTGGCGTTTGCGGTTCAAGCCCACTTGACCTGAAAAGCACCGCATAACTGCAAAAACACAATCGAGGCGTCCACGACAGTAAGTGTAGCAAAAATCCCGCCGCAGACACAAGTGTAAAATATGGCATGCTATTCTGGGGTTCATGAATCGCCACAGTAGCCTTTCATTTTCTCTTCCCCACAAACTTCAGTTGCAGTATGCGGAGAAATCGCGGATGAGCGGCTTCGCGGCGGAGGCCGCGACGGAGAGTCGCAGGCGCGAGGCGGCGACCTTCTCGAAGCGGACGATGTGCTTGTGCCCGACGCACGTGCCGGAGTAGAGTTTCTTCCATTCCGCGCCGACAAGCGCCTCCAGGTCAAACTTGCGGATACGCTCGCCCTGCTCGATGCGCTCTGCGAGGATCACCTGGTTCACCGGACAGGAATCCTTCGGGATCACGAGTTCAAGGCGGTCGCCCTCTCCTTCGGCGGCCGCGAGTCTGTTTGCGTAGCGTCCCTTGATGCGCCGACCGAACTCGGCGTAGGTCTTCATCTCGCTTTCGAGAATGAGACCGTCAGGCTGCGGCGCGGCGTTGAGGAGGAGGTTGCAGTTGCGCCCCACGGAACGGTCGTACATGTTCATGAGGTAGTCCATCGTCCAGTTCGGTCCCCTATTGTAGCAGAACCACCTGTTGCGCCCAAGCGGGACATCGCACTCGCCGGGAATCCACCTTCCGCCGTCGGGATTGCCGTTGTACTGCATCTCCTTCGTGCCGTCGTCCGCCGTGCCGTCGATTCCCGTGGCCCAGCAGGGATACGGTGCCACACCGCGTTCATTGCCAACCCAGCGTATCAGGTTCTTCGCTTCGGGAGGTCCTTGGAAGAGAAGTGCGTTCGGTTGGTACTTCTCGATGAGCGGCAAGAGATCGGGGCCACCCTTCTCCGGCGCCAGCGCGCCGCCGTCGAACCATATCTCGAAGAGTTCTCCGTAGCGGCTCCAGAGTTCCTCGGTCATCCTCTCGCATATCTTCGCGTACCGCTTCTTCGACTCGGGCGAGGGGTCGCCCAGCCAGCAGCCCTTCACAAAGACACGACCAAGATTGTCCACGCCAAGGAATCCGTTGCCGGAAACGCTTGCGTAAAGACCGGGCAAAAGGCCGTACCTGCGGGCACTCTCG
>CACZAK010000261.1 GCA_902779075.1 uncultured bacterium
CCCGTACCCTCGAAAAATAGGCAAATGTTCAATTTTCAGGACTCCCATTTTGGGAAAACCGACCTATTTTCCCAAAATGCTAAACGGCCGTTTTACAACGCTTTCGTGGGGTGTGTCCCCACAGATTTGATGCGAGATGCATCATGATACGCCTGCTGGCGCAATGCGAATAGTTAATCCAAGCGCATTCAGCACCCTCATTACAGTGGTGATCGTTGGGTTCCCACCTGGAGCGAACGCCCTATATAGATTCTCTCTAGTAACGTTGGCCTTGCGGGCGACCTTGCTCATACCTTCGGCCTTGGCAACGTCTCCAAGGGCAATAGACATAAACTCAGGATCGTTAGCCTCCATTGCGGCCTCTATGTATGCAGCACGATCTTCAGGCGTCTTCAGCGAATCTTCGATGTTCCACTTATACAGTTTTGTCTTCATGTCTACCTCCTCAAATTGTTGCAGCAAGTTTCCTTGCAGTTTCTATGTCCGACTTCTGTGTCGATTTATCTCCACCGGCCAGCAGTATTATAATTTCGTTGTCTCTTTCCGTGTAATATACCCTATATCCAGGACCGAAGTCGAATCGCAATTCAAATACTCCGTCACCCACCGACTTCACGTCCCCAATGTTGCCGTTCTGCATTCGTCTTATGCGCACAGCTATCCGCATTCTTGCCATACGGTCTTTAAGCCGCGCATACCATTTCATATACAACTTGGTCTGGCGTATCGTTTTCACGTGGCAAATTGTAGCATATATATCACATCTCTGTCAACCCGACAAGCATTTACCTTTAACCCAAACCGTCATGTTGCTACGCCGAGTTGCCCCACAAGTCGCACATTTCCCGCGACGCTCTGACCCATACCAATCTTCATTCTGTTTGTTGCCGCCATGTTTCTTTACTGTGGTAATTTACTGTGGCAATCAGGTCTGACCCTTTCCATCCGCTTTTTGCTCCGGAAATCGCCGCGCAGTGCGGATACCGCTACTCGACGAACTTCCGGGACGCTTTCCGCTCCGCTACCGGTCTCAATCCTCTTGCTTGGAGAAAGAACAACGTCAAGAACGCATGACCTCGCCGCCGACGATCGTCATACGCGGCGACAGCGATTCGTCGACGAGACCTTCGCGGCGTTATTGTTTTGATTCTTCTGGCGCGGACAGATGCCTGATAATAGACTTCGCCGTTATTTCGTTTATTTCACGATGACGCGGCACAGGCTGTGTGGCGCCAGTGATGACATTACGGTAGATGTCGTGCCCGCCACGAGAACGGACAAGGACGCACCCTTCCTCTTCAAGTCTGCGCAAAAGATCAATGCGCTTCATGCATGCTCCAGATCCATCACGCCAATGGAACGGCGCGTGTCTTGCAAGTCGCCGTCGCGGATCGCATCACGGATGTCACGCAGCATATACTGAAGCTCCGCGAGGTCGTGTCCTTGCGTCACGTAGTCTGGATAGTCATCCCAGAAACCAACCCAAAGTTTATCATTGGGATCCTGCCAATACGTGTAAGATATGCACATCAACGGTTTGTCCTTTCGTCGCATATTATACCACATATCGGCGTATTCGTGGCGGACGGAACCCGCGATACCAGTTTCAGCACCCGTCCGGAAACAGCCGCTACGCGGGACACGCAGCCAATCGCAGCTCGCGGAAAATTGCGCGTTGCGCGGGGTGTGTCCCTCGTCGGTTTTAGCCGTGTAGATCGTGTAGAAAGCGTTGCCCCGCTCGACGCTAAACGACCCTACTCGACTCTGGTGTGTTAGCCGCAAAGAACGCAAAGGTCGCAAAGAAAGAACTTCGTGGGACGCCTTACGACATCTTGTCAAATCATGCGGTTTTACAATCTAAATCACAACCGTCAAAGGGGTCTATCCCCGCAATTTAGAAGCCCGTCCACTTGACGAAACCGTCGGCGACCGGTGCCGTCTGTATTTTCTTCACCTCGCGCCTCCACGCATCGAGCTTCGCCTGTGTCGGATTCGTTTTCTCTCCTCCACGCGACGTTGCACAAACGCCGATCACCATCACCGCAAAGAAGCCCAATGTCAAGAATTGAACCGTCTTTTTCATGTCTATGCCCTGTAGTTCAGATTTCCCTTCACTTTTGCCTTCACAAGTAGGCGCTCAAGATTTGTCTTTATTGAGCCAAGTTCGGCTCTGAAGAAAACTCAAGGCCCGGGACTTCTCGCGGATGGCTCTCCAATGTCACAGGCACGAACGTCGATGTCCAAGAATACCCCCATTCGTCGCCGATCGACTTGGGCACTGTCAGCTTGACATGGTTCCAGCCGGCCTTAAGCGAGATTTCAGTCGGCGGGCGCATGAAGTACTCCTCGTTCGTGAACGGAGTTTCGGCAATGTTGTCGCTCGTAGGCTCCTCCGGATGGGCCATGATGTGCTTAAGTCCCGGATGAACCCATTCTGGCGCGGGTACGGCTACGCCGTTCACCTCCACCTTTGTGCCAAGAGACCTCCCCCATTCGCCCTTCTCCGGGAGTCCATGTCCGCGTCCGCCAGAGCGCCCGAACATCGTAAATCCGATCCATGCGCCGACAATCTGGTCTCTCGGCGACTTGATCCATGTCTCGACATACGCAACCCCTTGAGTCTCCATGAGGTACGAGTTCGCCCGATCAAGCGAGTGCCGACCGCAGTCTGAGATCATCACCGTCGCCTGCGCAATGTCCTTCGCAACGACAACTCCCTTTGAATCCGTGATGCGGAACCTGAGCGGCGTCTGACGAACGTATGTGAACGGCAGCCCCAGCGGACGAATGACCTTGTCGCGATTGGCGACAATCGCATCCTCGAAAGCGACAACCTCGGCAAAAGCCGGAGTTCCTGGAGCGGGCAGCTTCACAAGATATTCAGGTCGGTCCTTTTCCCGGCCATTCCAAAGGTAGTCTGAATACGCGACAATAGCCGAAGCGAACGAGCAGTTCGTCCATATTCGCGCCGTATCTTCGCCAAGTGAATCGTCGTGCCATGAACAGATGACCGCGCCAAGCATGTTCTCTGCGGGGATGTCGTATCTCATCGGCTTGGAGAATACAGCCGTATTGAGAAATGTCAGCGGATCCTTGCTGCCGAAGTATCCTCGCACCGTATCGAAGATCAATTCGTCTTTCTCGACCTTGTAGCCGTCCTGCCAGACCATGCGCGCCGGACGAGTGCCGTCGAGAAGGACAAACGGCTTGCCAGGCGTCCAAGCGACCGGAATGCGTCCGTTCCTGCGAATCGTCTCCGCCCAATGCGGACAATACGAATCGGGAACCATCTCGTAGGGAGTCCGCGCCTCGTCCGTCCCGAGATGGACAAACGGCATGTCCTCTGCCGGGACAAGCGAGCAGAGTTCGTCCAGGAGGTCTGCCACAATCTCCCTCACCTGCGGCTCTGCCATGTGCGTAATGCCAAGTCCGCGACGGAATGCGAGCGTATGCCCCGGAACGTCCAGCTCGGGCATGACCGTGATGCCCCGCGCCTTCGCGTATGCGACGACTTCCTTGAAGTCCTCCTGCGTGTAGTAGCGGTTCATCTGACGGCGGAACGCCCACGGTGCCTGGAGCATCGGGTATTTCCTAGACTCGAGCCGCCAGCCGTAGTAGTCCGTGATATGCCAGTGAAAAAGGTTGAACTTGTAGGCGGCCATCAGGTCAAGCAGCTTCAGTATCTCGGCCTTGTCCAGAAAGTTTCTTCCGCAGTCATGCATGAACCCGCGCCAGCGGAAGGCTGGGGCATCGGTGATCTCACAGCACGGAAGCCGCCCGTCGGAGAGCTTCTTTAGCTGTTCAAGCGTCGCCCTCGCAGCACGCTCCCCCTTCAGCCCGGCTGCCGTGATCGTGATCTCATTAGTCGAGATCGTCAGCCGATAGGCCTCGTCTGCTGTCAGCGGATTCACGCATTCAATCGCCTTTAGCTCCACGACCACAGGAACGCCTGACGTCGCCACACCATCCATCGGCACAACCGACTTCGGACGCGGCAGAAGTTCGTCAAGCGGCCCGCCGATGGCGGCTGACATCGTCATCGCCACCGCAAGAGTTGTTGCGCATATACTTCTCATTTTTGATGTACGTCCTTCTTCAGTTACTCGCTCCGCACAAACCTTGTTTCTTCCTGTTCTGGGCAAGGAAGTAACCCGTGATGGACGCAGAGCCGTCGTCAAGGATGTCGACTTCTGCGAAGCTGTTGGTATTCCGGCTCTTCGTCACCTGCGCGGGGATCGCATAGTAGAGGATGCCGTTCAGCTCCTCGCAGAGACCCGTGTGCTGATGGCCCATGAGGACGGTCTTGACCTTGCCGCTCGCCTCAAGGATCGCGCACACCGCCGCGGCGTTTTTGACGACGTGGCCCTTCGCGCCGTTCGGATGCAGTATCTCGTGGCAGAACACGACACACGGCCCCTTCGCCGCAGCAAGCTCGCCCTCAAGCCACTTCAGCTGCGCTGACGAGACGTTCGAGTCGGTCCAGCTCCACGGCCAGTCCTTCGAGTAGTGGCGGTCGCCTGTTCCGTAGTTCGCGTCAAGCACGATGAAACGGATGCCGTTCTTCGTGAACGCATAGTAGCCCTCGGTCATCGGCGCACCGGCGTTCTTCACCCGCGCGTAGAACTCCTCTGGCGCAAAGCTGCAGAAGTCGTGATTGCCGGGGACGTGGTAGCACGGACCGTTGAACTTGAGAAACTCGGCCTCGAATTCGTCGAACGCGGCGTTCGTTAGCGCCTCGTCCTTCTCGCCCTTGGCCGATGCGCCGACCCTCGACCAGTCCGTCATGTCGCCGCCTTCGACCGCCATGTCAAGCTTCAGCTCGTTGAACTTGGCGACCGCCGCGCGCATCTTGGCGAGCGACGCGAAGAAGAAACGGTCGTCGCCGGCCCAGGCATAGTCGACGTTGGCGTAGTGGGAATCGCTCAGGAATCCGAGCCGCACCCGCGTCGGTTTCGCCGCGCATTCCGCGCCATATACGCGCCGCGCCGTCCACACAAACGCCATGCCTGCAACGGCAGACGCTGCACCTGTTATGAATTCACGCCTATTCATCGTCTCCTTCATCTTTCCATCCTTACCGCATACGAAAACACCACAGGCTTGTCCCAGACAGGCTTGTGCATTGCGTCGTCGTTCAGGCAGACGGCGGCGGCCTCGAAGCCGCCACGGTAGCGGTTGGCGATGAACCTTGCTCCGGAGATGTCCTTGAAGCGGATGACGTCGGTCATGTTCCCGAAGACCATCTCGCTGGCATACCCGGTGTCCCTCAAACTTAGCCCCCACGCATCGGGATCGAAGCGGTCGTGCGGCGTAAGCTCGTTCATGAAGGAGTCGCCGCCCGGCGCGAAGAGTTGGAGCGTAGTGCCAACCCAGTTCTTCATGTAGCTCTGGAAGACTATGACCTGCGAAGCCTTGGTCGCGAAATGGAACCTGTATCGTCCCGGCTCTGCCGGCCACAGCGTGGCACATACATCTGCAACGCCGTCCGCAAAAACCACCTCGTTTGAGCACACGCCGACGAGACGCATTTCATCCCCTTCGCCGACGTAAAGCGCATGGACGTAATCCGCCCTGACGCCTTTGGCGGTCTTCTTCAGGACGGCAAAGGCGTTCGTCTGTTCGGAATGGAATCCGAGCCGCCTGCCGTCTTTGTCCTGAAGCCAGCCATCGGTCCTGTAGGCGAAGGAGAACGTCCTTCCGTCAAAGGAGATGGTCGGCATGATGTTTGCCTTCGACGGCAGCAGATTGACGGCGCATTCCCCAACATTGAACTTCGTGGCCAGCGGGAGGGGCTCGCTTGCCGCAAGCGCAGGACAAAGGGCAGGAAACGCAAGGCAAAGGAGTATGGCTCCTGAAATCTTCATTCTCCCCCAAGCCTCACTCTGCCATGACAAACTTGACCTTGTCGATGAAGAACCAGCCCCAGAAGTAGTTGCGGGTTGCGCGGAACGCATCGCCGCCCAAGCCGTCCTGCGCCGCCTCGGCGTCCGGCGTGGTGTTCGGGATGTCGAGCGTCCAGTCGGAATGCTCGTCCTTGCCCCACTTGACAGGCCCCGCGTAGACGACTTTGGAATTGACCTTCACCTCGATGTCGGCGACGGACTCCTTCTCGTTGTCAATGCCGGACAAGACCATCTTCACCGCGCCGGACGGTGCCGTGTCGAGGTCGAAGCGGGTGAATACCAGCCCAAGGCCGGAACTCTCGCGGCGGACGCAGCGGGCAGGCCTACCCTCCTTCGTGCGCCAAAAACACTTCTTGACGACCTCGCCGCCCATCATGCCTTCGGCCGGAATCTCCCAGCCGTCCGCCGTCTTGCGCTGCAGGTTCGGGAAGTCCCCTCCAAGCGCCTTTTCGGGGTCGGCGATCAGTTCGTCCACTTTGGCGTCACTCGGCCACCCTGGTGTCAGGCCTTCCCCCCTTTTGCCGAGTTCAAACATGATGTTTTCTTGGAACCACCGCTTCGGCGTGATGTTGCCCATGTAGCTCAGCCCGCTCTCGCGGCACATCTCCGCGAAGTGGGCGACGCGCCGCGCCCACGGCTTGAACTCCTCCCTTGAGACATTGCCGCGCCCGCGCCCGATGCCGTCGAGATACGACCAGTAGAATGGAATCGCCATCTTGCGCACCCGAACCAGGAGCGCAGGGTCGTCCGACGCGAGCCGTTCCGCCTCGTCGAGAAGCAGGAACGCTCTTGCCGCGAACTCCTTCGTGACAAAGCCCTTCAGGTGCACCTCACAGTTCTGTATCCAGTCGCGACTGCGAGGCTCGGCCGTCGCGATGGCGAAGTATTTGCGCACGGGTTCCGCCGCCGCGCCGTAGTAGAGGCCGATGAACTCCTCCGCGAGCTTGCGCTCGTCCACCGACGGATCGACCTCTATGCGCGAGATCACGTAGATCGTCAGGTCCGCGAAGCCCCCCATGTCCCCGATGCTGCCGCCGCGATGGGTGGGATGGAGCGAGAATCGGAACGTGGCCATGCTGCGATGCTCCGAGAAGTCGCGCGTCAGCCAGACGTTCGCGTCAAACCCGGGCCAGTAATTCATCCACTCGCCGCACTGCGCGTAGTAGGCGACGAGCGAGAGATTCGGGCAGCACTCGCGGCGCCAGTCGGCAAGCGCCTTTTCTCCCTTCGCGTTCGACGGATGCGGCATCACCATGTTGCTTGGCCAGTACCCCGGCGGATAGACGCAGTAGCCGACGTTCAGGTTCCTGTGTGCCCTGACCGGATTCTTCGGCGGCTCCGGCGTATCGACGTAGGAGTATATCCAGATCAAGTTGTCGGGGAACTCGCGCGACGTCAACTCGGCGACGCGGTTCGCGAGACGCACAAGGCCGTCGGAATCGCTACCGATGGCGCGGCAGTTTTCGCACTTGCAGTTGAGTCCCCCTCCATCACCGGGCGCGACAATCCACAAGGGCTGCTCCGGCAGCGCGCGCATCATTTCGATATATCGCGCGGCAATCAGCTCCGCAAGTCCAGGCGCCGTCCAGCAGAAGTGGGTAAGTCCCTTTGAGTGTGCGTCGTCCGTGAGGCGCGTCCCGTCGCTCTGCAGGGCGAAGTATTCGGGATGCGTCTCCCGGAACTCCGAGACCGGGATTATAAAGCCGAGCGAGTCGCACGTAAGCACGCACTCCCAAGACGCCCATCCGCGCAGTTCTGCATTGATTCCACTACGGTCCGACGCAAGTGGGAACGCCATGCCGGGAAGCATTGTCTCCGCGAAGTCGCCCGTCGCGAAGGCGTCGCCATCAAACGGCTTGAAAAGGTCGGAGCCGAGATAGACGATGCCCAGTTTCTCCAAAACCCGCCACGCGCCGCGCTGGACACCGCACGGAACCGCGCCCGCCAAGCCGAGGCGCGTTCCCTTCGCCGCCGTCGCCCAGCCGCCCGTCAGGCCTTCGACCTTCGCCTGCTCACTTGCGGCAACTACGCCCACATCGACTGCAAGCCGCCCGACAAGCACCGCGTTTGCGCCTGCCTCGCCAACATTTGCAACCTCACGCACCGGTAGCCACTCGCCGCCAACTGCGCGGAGTGCGAAGCGGAACATCAGCGCCGCCCTGAGGTCGTTCTCGCGGCGGCGCGGCGTATCCTTCGCGTAAAGGCAGACTTCGGTCGCCCTCGCTCCGTTGACGAGAAGCGGTTTGCCGGACTTGTCCTCCGGGGCGACATCGACGATGGACATATCCTTCATCTCGATGAAGCCCTCGCCCTTGGCACACCTCAGCAGAATGATAACGTTCTCGCAATCTTGCTGCGGCGCGGGCATATTCCAAGAGAACTCGCGCCACTCGTCGCTGGCGGGAATCGCCATTTCGCGATGCAGCGGGGAGCCGTCCTTCGGTGCGTCCATGGTGCTACCCGAGCAGATGAGCGACGCCTTTGCGGTGGAACGGTACTTGAAAGTTATGCGGTAAGCGGGACCGCTCGCAAACGCCGCGAGGAAGCGAGCGTCGTTCTTCCGGTTGAACTGGAAGGTCGTCGCCTCGCCGGGCTTCGCGTCAAGGTGCAGAAGTCCGCCCTTCAGCGTCCACGGACGCTCTCTCGGCGCCCAGCTCATGAACTTCGCCTCGCCGAGCGTGCAGCGCGACGGCTCGGCCCATACAGACCCCACAACTGTCGACATAACGGCATAGGTCGCCAGTACGAATATACGCGACTTCATTGTCATTTCCTCCTATTGACTGAGCGTCAGCGGACAAACAAAATGAAGCCCGACTGTCCCTGGTATTCGCAACAGCCGATGTCGGCAGCGCTTCCGTAAAGACGCGGCACAGCATTGACTCGGTTCACGGTTACACCGTACATGCCGACAGAGGCGACCTCAAAACCCGACCCCATGTCGCGGGTGGACTTTTTGGAACCGTCACCCATCCACGCCGCAGCAGGCACAACAGGCACAACATCGCAAAGCTGCGACCTCTTGGCGGGACGGAAGTTCCCGTTCGCAATATCCTCAAAGAGCGGCTTCGAGGAATCATACACGATGTTGCTTGCATCAACCGGAGCGCGGAAATTCGACGAGCAGCAATAGGACACGTTCGTCATATTTGCAGGGAAATCCCACGTTTTATTATTGAAGAGAACCACACTGCCTGAAACTGCCACGCCCATCGTGTTTTCAGCATATCCGCTGCTAAAAGTATTGAGATAAGATTCGGTGCCGCAACGATTTGAGACGACCGTGCAGTTCTCCACGTTCACATGCACCGAAAGATCCGTCTTGGCGCAATAATAATAAAAAACGCATTGGGCATCATTGTCGGTGACAAGGGAATTCCGAAGACGGATGTTTGCCCCGGCATTAGCTTTGGGAGCGATATAAATAAGAGCGTTGGTCGATGCGTTGCCCGTAATATAGCAGTCCGTGATCAGCGTATCTCCTGCCGGCATATTGTCCGTATAGAGAACTCCGCCCTGTTCCTCGCAACCATTGCTGCGGAAGACGCAGTTCGACACCACCAGACCGCTTAATGACCTCAGCGAGAGCGCTGCCCCTTTCTTGTAGCCGTAATTCCCGTCCAAGTCGCAGTCTGTCATTGTAGCGGCGGAACCTTGAAGCCGGACAGCCGAATTATGCAGTTGGTAACTACCAGGAACGGTGCCGCGGTTTCCCTTGATCCGGCATCCAGCAATGTCAACAGCGCCGAGCGAGGCGATTGCCGTTCCACCGCCGATAACATCTGCCACAGACGAGCCGTTCATCTGATATGACTTCGGGTCAATTGCGTTGCCCGAGAACTCGCAGCGAACAATCGTCGCCTTGCTGTTAGATGCAACGAAAGCCCCGGCGCCGAGAGCCCCCGCATGGTTTCCCGTAATCAGACTGTCGCGCAACAAGGGTCCTGCAGCCTGGGTTCCCTTTAGGTAAATGCCTCCGCCCTGACCAATGCCATTATAGTCGTTCGTCGCCGCGCAGCAGGCGATGACGCAGTTGCTGATGATCGTGCGATATTCCTCGGACGCACTGTTGCTCCATGCCGCATAAACGCCACCGCCCAACTCAGCGTCCACTTTTCCGTCAGAACTCCCCTGTAGCGTGTTGTTCTGACGGCTCAGGACGCAGTTGGTCACCACTGAATCATAAAGGGAAGCGTCGTTGAGATAGGCTCCGCCACCATAAAACACATTCGTAGTCCCCGGGATCGTCATAAGCTCGTTATCGACAATCGAGCAGTCGGA
>CACZAK010000262.1 GCA_902779075.1 uncultured bacterium
CGATTTGTGCGTCCTTCGCCCCGCTCGCCGTATACATATACGGCTTCGGGGGCGAGTCCTGCACAACTCGCCTCACCCTGCTTCGGTCCGCTCGGCAAGGCCCCGACCGTGACCGCGCTTGGCACCCTCGGGAGCTGGGCCAAGGCGACGCATGCTCGTCGCTCGCTTCGGGGAAAAGCTCGACTCTTCCCGCGCGCTGCATCCACCATTCGCGTCACGATGCTTCGTCGGCGGGATACCGCCTCCTCGCCTCGTTCGCGCTTGGTGTCGCATCACGCGAACCGGAGTCTCGCCGTTCCCCTGCGCTTGCTCCTCGCACGTGTCGCCTTGCCCCGACCTTCCGCTATGGCGCGTTTCTTTTCGTAGCATCTGCGCTCGCCGATGTCCCATCGGCTCGCTTAACCTTGTCCGCAGCAAAAACGCAGTGTTCACGCAGTCCACTAACTGGGAGAGCACCACGCTAGCGCCCGCTTTGCGGCTCGGCCTACGGCCTCGGTGGATATGCCATCTTGGCGGCGTCCAAAATTCACCACTCTATCCTGAGCGGTTTTGTGGTATAATAGCGATGTTCCAAAGGAAAAATCCTATGGAGCGTGATCTTTGATATCGGCTGGGAAGTGACAATCCCAGCCATCGGGCTGAGGCCGAAAGGCCAAGGCCAAAACCACGGCAACGCCGCTTAAAGAGAAAGGAGCGCCTAATGGCTGAAAAGAAAAAAGTCTATGTCGAGACAAGCGTCATCAGCAACCTGACGGCGCGGCCATCTCGCAGTGTCATAGATATGGGTCATCAAGTCGCCACATGCGAGTGGTGGGATTCGATTCCCTTAATCTGCACACCAGAACAGATGAAAGGGGAGTGAGATATGGAAGTGTATTCTGACATTATGGAAGAGCTGTGGAAGGTCAAGGAGGAGATCGCTTCTCAATACAAGACCTTTCGTGAATTCGCGGAGGATATGCTTAGGTATCAGGCCGAGCACCATCCCGAGCTTGCGACGGCGTGAGCCGTTGATTGATCTTTGACATCGGCTGGGGAGTGACAATCCCAGCCATCGGGCTAAGGCCGAAAGGCCAAGGCCAAAACCTCGCAAGGAAACGCGGCACTCTTGCCGCGTTCCAACCCGAGGAGCTGCGGAAACGCATCCGACGCCCGCAGTGCGTACGCAATCTTGCGTATTTGGCTCTGATCGAAAACGACCAATTTCATTTAAAGAAGCCGAATATGTGAGACGCGTTGCGCGGTCAATCCGCGTGGCGTGTCTTATATTTGTGTTTCTTTGAAGGCACTTGGTCGTGCCTCGATCAGGACATGGATTTTAAGGCACGCCACGTTTTCTTTCTGCGCCTTGACGCGGCGAGCTTTGTGAAGATAGAGGTGCGGAAAGGGATGCATAAGTGAAACGTCTGTCCACGTTGGAGTCATTCATACTGCATAATGTATGGAATCTGGACTATATACACGATAGCCCGTATGTGGAGGAGCTCCCTACACCGGATTTTGTGTATCACTACACGAGCCGTGATAAGGCGATAGCGATAACTAACACATTAATTGAAGCTGCCGACAAGGGAGGTGAAGATAAATGCGGTCTTGCGTTCACGGATTATCGCTTTTTGAATGATAGTCTTGAGTATAAATTGGGTCTTTCGTTTGCCATAGACTGGATAGGTCATTCCGACGCGTTCCCAAAGTGGCTCCGAAAGGATGTGTTGGCGTTATTAAAAGGAAAAGAGGACAATGCGGAGTTTGCTCCCTATGTCTTGTCGTTCTGCCAAAAAGGTGACTCTACGCTTCATTGGCAGGTTTATACAGACAAGAAAGACGGGGGATATGCACTTGGATTGGATTTCTGGAAGTTGAGGGATGTAGTTGAGAAATTCAACAACATGGCGATGGATGAGGCAGAGCGGATGGTTTTCCATGATGCCCCGCCATTGATTTTTCTACCTTGCATTTATTGCCCTCCAAGTAAGGACTGGAAGCGCAATGATGACCTTCGGCGCAAGATCGAAAATGTATTGGGGCAGATATTTGCTGGTGTTTCAAAATACCTATATGACGAGGAAATAGCCAAGGAGCCAAAATTTTCTAACTGTGCGCAGTGGTGCGCGGCACGAATCTTTCAGTTTGCAAGCTTGGTTAAAAGCGACATGTTTAGATTTGAGGATGAATGGCGCCTTGTGATGCGTCCTAGCAAGATTGAATGCAAGAATGAAAATGTATATGCTGGCAAGCCAATGATAACACCAAAAAGTCTTGAGATAGGACGTTGTCTTAAGCGTGTAATTGTCTCGCCACATGGTGACAGGAAGCGGCTGAAGTATCTCGCTGAGTTTCAGCGTAGACGGTTGAATCATGGAGTTCGCATCGAAAACAGTAGTTCGTCCTATAATGGCAGATAACAACCGAGGAAAATTCAATGATAGTCAAATGTCCACACTGTGGGTTTGAAGAAGAAGCACCCGAAGAATATGTCGGCGAGACTGCTATCTGCGACTCGTGCCAAGGGGAATATGTCGTTGGCGGCGTTGCAGTCCCGTCATCGGCCTTCGAGGAAGATGGCGATGCGACTGTCGAGTGCCCTTATTGTCATGCGCAAAACAGCATCAAGCGAGAGTATGCAAACCGCAATGTAAGATGTTGCGAGTGCGATGGAAAGTACCATATCCAGATCCAAGAACAAAGCCAGAACACCACCCAGCAACAATCTCGTCAAGAGACGCATAATTCTCAACAAGAAGATGAATTTGTGAGGTTTGAAGATTTAAATCTGCTGGATAGAATGAGGTCGGGCCATATTTTAAAAGCCAATGGAGAATCCCAACTTGCATTTGCGCTAAAGTTGCCGCTTGGAATTTGTAAGCCTATTGTTGTGATGTGCAATAACTGCAAACGTTTTGATGTGTCACTTGTCAATGCAGGGGAATGGCAAAGGCCTCTTTGTTGTGAATGTGGAAAGACGTTTCTTGTGAGGGAAGGGCGAAAGGTTTTTCTTTCTGAAGTTGATAAGGTTAATAAGTTCAAGACTCGGGAGGAAGAAATAGCCTTATTACATCGGAAGTTTGCAACCGAAGAGAGAATCTTTGAAGGAGATTGGGCCGCATTTGTTGACCCAAAATCGAACTTAAGAATTGAAAGAATAAAGGGCAACATCGACAGGCTTTATAAGCGGCTTCAGATTTCAGAGTCGAAGCGCTTAATAGCTTCTCACGACAAGCAAACGGGTGCCATAATTGCCTTCACCAACAATTGGGATTCTACCCTGGCCACTGTTGGTGGCTTGATAAGCCTAATGACCAATGCCGACAAAGAGCAGAGCATAGGAAATGAGGCAGCGAGTTTAAGTGAGCAACTTGATCAGAATGAGAATATCTTAAATTACTATTACGATCTTGTCGAAGAGTTTACTGGTGTTGATAAACAAGGAGCAAAACGTAGTAGAATGAAAACGCGGACTGGTTATAGTAATGCAAATGAACTTCCATGTCTGTGGTCGGCGCAAGATGCGGCAAAATGTACTGATATAGTCAGGAGATTGAAGAATTATGTTATGACGACGATTCGCTACTCAATGCGGCGGCCTGTTATTTACATGGGGATAATTGCATCGCTTATGTTTGTGTCGATGATGGCCACAATAGCCGTTTTTTCAATTGATGTAGGTGTGCTTGTAGCGCTCATGTTCGTAGTAGTGGGGGCAATCGCAATCTTGTTATGGTTGGTTGCTTGGTTATGTTCAGACTACATAGATAAGTTAATAGACGTGGCTTTGCATGCATCGAATCCGGAATCACTATCTGGATGGTAGTGTTGTGAAGGAAAGGGTTATATTGGTCATGGCGTGTTTATGTCATCGGATCGGATTCGAGTTTCGGGAATTTTATGGAGGCGATAGAACATCGGATCGCGCATTCTTGCGAATTGGATCGTTCCGCACATCGCCGCAGAAATAGCTCGCGCGGCGGATGTGTCGCTAATCAATGGCGGTGCGACGGGTTTGTCCCGGCGCATCGCCATCGTCTTTTTCAGGGTGACGGTCGAGACGCCGTAGGGCAGTGGCAACAGAAAATACGCCTATTCCCCAAATCGCACTTTTCGAAAATGTGGTATAATATTGCCATTAAAACAACGAAAGGAAGTGGCAATGCCGATGGTCATGCCTATACGAGAGTTCGGGAACGCCGAAAAGGTGCGGAGCATGTGCATGAATGCCAACGACCCCATCTTCATCTCGCGCGATGGCAAGGAGGAGATGGTTCTTTTGAACATTGCCCTCTATAATCACCTTTTTGCTCGGGCTGAGGTTTATAGGAAATTGGATGAGGGGGAGCGCGACGTTGCGGAAGGCCGCGAGTCCGATGCGTTCGCCATGCTTGAACGACTTGGGATGGAACGCCGTGTATAGTGTGCTGGCTACCGATTCTGCGGAGCGCGATCTGGAAGAAATCCGCGAATACATGCTTGGCACACTCTGCAATCCGCTGGCTTTTGAGAATTTGCTTTCTGATATTCGCTGCGCATACGAGACATTGCAGGCGAATCCTCGCGCCTTTCCAAAGTGTGACGATGCAAGACTTGCCCGCATCGGGTATCGTAAATGTGTATTGCATCACTACCTGTTTGTCTACAGGGTGGAAGAGTCTGCGGGCGTTGTTCATGTGATCCGCTATTTCCATGAGCTTCAGGATTATGGAAGTCGGTTGTGAGCGATTGCGATGGGATGCCTCACAATGCCTTTCTCATTTCTCCCAATTTGTGAAGCGCGAACAATTTTGCAAGGAGAGGCAACTTGCCGTAGAGATTGACGGCGCTTTCCATTTTGCCGATGCAGAACACTACCGGCGTGACCGCCGCAAAGACTTCCTGCTTCAGAAAAACGGTTACCTGGTATTGAGGTTTCTCGCAGAGGACGTCACGCGGCATCTCGCGCAGGTCATTGATGAAATCGCAGCGGCATTGGCCATTAAGCGCGAGTAAATTCGTGAATTCGCTAGCACCGACGTGAGCAACAAGATGACATTTGTTGTCTCTCCTGGTGACGGATCAGCAGCAAAGGCGAGATGCTGTAGGGGGCGCGACAGCTTAACCCTAGGGGTAACCGACTGCGCTTCGGCGGGCGGTTTTTATGGTATAATACTCTGGAATGGGGCGCAAAGACCCTGCAACAGTTCAAGGAGATCACATGAGCTGGTTTGAAGCAAAGACTGAAAAGGCGAAGATTCCGCCGGCAAAGGCGCTTTGGGCTATCTGCCCGAAGTGCGGCAGCCATTTCGAAAAGGCGGTCTGGAAGAAGAACAACGCGATATGCCCGAAGTGCAACTACCACGGGCGTCTCTCGGCGCGCGAGCGCATCGCGCAAGTCGCGGACGAGGGAACTTTCTCCGAGGTCTTCCGCGCAGTCTCTTATTCCGACCACCTCTCGTTCCACGACGCGACCGGCCCCTACAAGGCGAAGGTCGAGGCGACGATTGCGAAGTCGGGCGAGACCGAGTCGGTCGTGATGGGAACTGCGAAGATCGACGGCCACCCCGTGATGCTTGGCGTCATGGACTTTGCGTTCATGGGTGGCTCCCTCGGAACTGGCACTGGCGAGCGCATCGCCCGCGCTTGCGAACAGGCGATTGCCGAAAAGCGTCCACTCGTCCTCTTCTCCGCGTCCGGCGGCGCGCGTATGCACGAAGGCATCCTTTCGCTTATGCAGATGGCGAAGACCTCTGCCGCGATTGCAAAGCTCAAGGAAGCTGGGCTTCCATACATTTCAGTCCTCACCGACCCGACGACCGGTGGCGTGAGCGCGTCCTACGCGATGCTCGGCGACATCAACGTGACCGAGCCCAAGGCGCTCATCGGCTTCGCTGGGCGTCGCGTCATCGAGAACACGATCCACCAGAAGCTTCCCGACGACTTCCAGGGGTCAGGAGTCAGTAGTTAGTAATTTAGGAGAGGAGATTTATGGCAAAGAGTGCAATGGACTGCGTGAAGCTTGCGCGCGACCCGAAGCGTCCGCACCTCAAGGACTTCATCAAGCTGATCTGCTCCGACTTCGAGGAGCTGCACGGCGACCGCCTCGTCAATGACGACCGCGGTCTCGTCGGCGGCTTCGCGACGATCGGCGGCGAGAAGGTGCTTTTGCTTGGCCACAACAAGGGTGCGACAGTCGAGGAGAACATGGAGGCAAACTTCGGCATGGCGAACCCCGACGGCTACCGCAAGGCGATGCGTCTCGCGAAGCTCGCGGAGAAGTTCCATCTTCCCGTCGTCACTTTCGTCGACACTCCCGGAGCATATCCAGGCCGTGAGGCCGAGGAGCGCGGACAGGCCGAGGCGATTGCGAAGTCGCTTGAGTTCTTCTCTCGCCTCAAGACGCCAGTCGTTGTCGTCGTTACCGGCGAGGGTGGCTCTGGCGGTGCGCTTGCAATTGCAGTTGGCGACCAGATTCTCATGATGGAGAACGCGATTTATTCCGTCATTTCTCCCGAGGGGTGCGCTGGCATCCTTTGGCGCGACGGCGCGAAAGCCCCCGAGGCCGCAGAGGCGCTCAAGATCACCGCGCCCGACCTCCTCAAGCTCGGCGCGATTGACGAGGTCGTCAAGGAACCGGCAGGCGGCGCGCAGAAGAACCACAAGGCCGCGGCCTCCGCCGTCAAGAAGGCGATTCTCGCCGCGCTCAAGACGCTCAAGAAGATTCCCGTGGACGAACTTATCGAGAAGCGCTACGAGAAGATCCGCGCCTACGGCAATTTCTACAGCTGACAAACTTTAGGGGCTTGGCTCCACAATGAAAATCGTCGATTGCGACTACTTTGTCGTCGGCTCCGGCATGGCGGGGCTCATGACGGCGCTTCATCTTGCCGACAAGGGCAAGGTTGTGCTTGTGACGAAGGGGCGGCTCCAGGACTGCAACACGAATTTCGCGCAGGGCGGCATTTGCTGCGTTGCCGATCCGTCAGACACTTTCGACAAGCATGCGCGCGACACGATGATCGCTGGCGCATGGCTCGGCAACTCCGCCGTCGTGCACGAAATCTGCGAGCACGCGCCCGAGGGAATACAGGATCTCGTCAAGTGCGGCGTAAAGTTTGCGAAGAAGAAAGACGGCTCGTGGGAGCTTACGCGCGAGGGCGGGCATAGCGCGCGGCGCATCTTCCACGCGGGCGACATCACTGGCGAGAAGTGCGAGGCGTCGATGATTCGCACCATCCGCCGCTCTTCCGTCGATGTCAGGGAACAGACGATAGTAATCGATCTCGTTATGACGAAGCGCATCGGGATCAAGGGCCCCAACCGTTGCATCGGTGCGTATGTCCTCGACAAGAAGACTGGCGAGATATACGCCATTCGCTCGCCCGACACGGTGCTTGCGACTGGCGGCTGCGGCAAGGTCTATCTCTACACCTGCAATCCCGACACGGCGACTGGCGACGGCATAGCGCTTGCGTGGCGCGCAGGCGCGAAGATCGAGAACATGGAGTTCATCCAGTTCCACCCGACTTGCCTCTACCATCCGCAGGCGAAGCGCTTCCTTATCTCCGAGGCCGTGCGCGGCGAAGGTGCCGTTCTCGTGAACAAGCACGGCCGCGAGTTCATGAAGAAGTACGA
>CACZAK010000263.1 GCA_902779075.1 uncultured bacterium
GCGCACGGACATCGTGGCGGACCATCCCTGCGGCACGTACATCTTCGAGCTGAAGGTGAACAAGCCGCCGAAGGTGGCGATGTCGCAGGTGCAGCGGAAAAAGTACGCCGCGCCGTACCGCGCCGCCGGCAAGCCCGTCTGGGCGGTGGGCCTTTCCTTCAACGGCAGGACGCGCCAGTTCAAGGCCGGCGTCGCTGAGAGAGCGTAAAGTTGAAAGTGTGTTGACGGAGGACGTGGAGAAAACAGGTCTGACCGGTTTTCTCCACGCCCACCTCGGCATACCGGCAAGATGCCCGTTGTCCCAGTTGACGGGCGCATGTGAGCAGAATGTGCTATACTATTCGCCATGCGACAAATAGTGTTTCATGTGAACCGGGACAAACCGGGGGCTGATACTGTGCGCCAGCGCCTTGCTGCACTGGCCGCCTCTCTCGGGGTGTCCGTGTGCGGCGTCAACGAACAGCCTGAAGCTGTCGTGGTGCTCGGCGGAGACGGCACGATGCTTTCCGCAGTACACCGTTTCCCCGGTATTCCGCTGCTCGGTCTCAACCTCGGTTCACTCGGCTACCTTGCGGGCGTAGAGGCACCGCATTTCGACGATGCGTTGCGTGCGCTCGCGTCGGGCGACTATGAGGTCTCACGCCGCACGACGCTACGCGTGGGTGACGCCGTGGCGCTGAACGAGGTCGTCGTTTCGCGCGGCGTATCCGGACACGCCGCCCAGCTAGAACTTTCCGTGAACGGTCGCATGGCGACGCGCCTTTCGGCCGACGGCCTCGTGGTGGCCACCCCCACTGGCTCCACGGCCTACTCGCTGGCTGCCGGCGGTCCCATCTTGATGCCCGACAGCGAGTCTTTTGTCGTTACGCCCATCTGCCCGCACGCCCTCGCCTCGCGCCCCCTCGTGATTCCCGATACCGCCCGTCTCATGGTGCGCGCCTGCCTTCGTGCGCGCGGTGAGAAGCTGGCCGTGTTCGCGGACGGCGCGCGCGTGCAGCAGCTCGGCGCGGACGATGCTGTTGAGATTGTCCGTGCGGACGTCTCCGTGCCGCTCATCCAGTTGCGCGGCTACGATCCCTACGAAGTTCTTTCCCGAAAGCTCGGCTGGAACGGGAGTACGATCAAATGACGGAACTTGAAGGCAAGATCGGCTACACCTTCCATGACGCCGAGCTCCTCACCCATGCGCTCACCACGCCCGCCTGCCGCATGGATCATCCCGAAGGCGGAGACAACCAGCGCCTTGAATTTCTTGGAGATGCCGTTTTCGGACTTCTTTCCGCCGATGCAGTCTTCGCAGCCTTCCCCGATGACGATGAAGGGCTGCTTACCGTACGCCGCACTCACCTCGTTTCGGGCGCGGCCCTTGCCGACGCCGCCGAGCGCCTCGGTCTGCGCGACTACCTGAAGTTCAACCAGGGCGCGCAGCCGCCTCTGCCGCACGCGAAAGTGCTCGCGGATTCGCTGGAGGCGTTGATGGGGGCGGTGTGGCTCGACGGCGGACTTCCTGCGGCCCGCACCGTATTCGCAGCGCTCGATCTGCCGCTCAATGCGAAGTTCAACGAATGGGACGCAAACCCAAAGGGCTACTTGCAGGTGAAGACGCAGGCGATGCATCCGCCGCGGCGTCCCGTCTACGAGGTCTTGCAGATGGGCGGCGTGGCGCACGCGCCCGTCGTCACGGTGCGCGTGAGCGTACACGGCCTCGGCGATGCCGTTGCCACTGCAGGATCGAAGTCCGCAGCAGAAGTCGCAGCGGCCGCTGCACTGCTTGAGAAAATCAACTTCCCCGATCCGGCATGACAGTCAAGGCTTGTCGCTCGCAAAAATCTTAAAAATTCCCTATTGACGGAGGCCGGGGGAGTGTGGTAAACTTTTGGCGCAACAGGAAATTAGAATGCAATTCAACGTCCAGTTCTGGTGGTGGCGCAGCTTCGATGAACAGTCGGAGAGGCTCCGCGTACCCTGAGACGGTGAAGTGAAAAGAAGTTGCACCGAATAGGCAGACGGCCCCGCTCCGATGAGCGAGGCCGTTTTTGCGTATGCGGGCCGAAGGGGAGAACCAATCAATCACCAACCAAAAACAAAAAGAGAAAGCAAATGAAAGAACTGACAAGAGAGATGTTTGAGGCACGAGCTGCCGGTGGCGGCATCGTGCCCGTCTACCGCGAGTACCTCGCGGACATGGAGACTCCTGTCTCCGTGCTGTCCCGTGCCGTGGACGAGGACGTGTTCCTCCTCGAGAGCGTGGCGTCGTCCGAGACGGGCGGACGCTACTCCTTCCTCGGCGTGAACCCCTACGCGACCGTCTATGAGAAGGACGGCACCGTGTTCATGCAGACGCCCGCCGACGGCGTGTCGTTCCTGCCGGATTTGGACATCCTCGCCGCGCTGCGACGCTTGTTCGCCGAACGGAAGTTCCGCGTCGACCCCAACTTGCCGCCGCTCCAGGGCGGGGCGATCGGCTATCTCTCGTACGACGCCGTGCGCGTGTTCGAGCCGCGCGTGAAGCTCACGCCCGAGGCGGGCACGCCCACCGCGGCGTTCATGCTCACGGACTCCATCCTCGTGTTCGACAACGTGCGCCGCACCGTGACCGTGATCGTGAACATCGACGCCTCCGCGCCCGCCGCCTACGACGTCGCGCGCGAGCGGATCGACGCGCTCTTCGCCAAGTTCTTCCGCCGCGAGCGTCCGGCGATGCGGTTCAGCGTCGGCGGGCACGGGGTGCCCGCCCTACCGGGGGATGGCTTTACGCCCGAGATGTCGGCGGAGGAGTACGCGGAGATCGTGGCGAAGTGCAAGAAGGACATCCTGAACGGCGAGTGCATCCAAGTGGTGCCGTCGCAGAAATTCACGATGGAGACCTCCGCAAGCCCGCTCGCCCTCTACCGCGCGCTCCGCGTGGTGAACCCCTCGCCGTACAACTTCTTCATGAAGGTGGGCCCGCGCACGCTGATCGGGTCGTCGCCTGAGGAGCTCGTGAAGCTCTCGGGGCGCACCTGCTCGACGTGTCCGATCGCGGGGACGCGTCCGCGCGGCGCGACGCCCGAGTCCGACGCCGCGCTCGAACGCGAGCTCGTGGGCGACGAGAAGGAGAACGCGGAGCACGTGATGCTCGTCGATCTCGGACGCAACGACCTCGGCCGCGTGTGCGAGACGGGTACGGTGAAGGTGGACTCCTTCGCGCACGTCGAACGCTACTCGCACGTGATGCACCTCGTCTCGGACGTCTCGGGCACGCTCGCGGAGGGCAAGGACGGCTTCGACCTCCTGCGCGCCGCGTTCCCCGCCGGCACGCTCACGGGCGCGCCGAAGATCCGCGCGATGGAGCTCATCGCCCAGTACGAGAAGTCGCCACGCGGCATCTACGGCGGCGCGGCCGGCTACTTCAGCTTCACGGGCGACATGGACTTCGCCATCGTCATCCGCACGATGATCCTCGACGGCACGCGCCTCACGATGCGCGCCGGCGCCGGCATCGTGGCGGACTCCGACCCCGTGAAGGAGTACAACGAAACCGTCAACAAGTCAAAGGCCGTGTTCGAGGCCGCCAAATTCGCGGAGACGCTATGATACTCATGATCGACAACTACGATTCGTTCACCTACAACCTCGTCCAGTACTTCCGGGGCCTGGGCGCGGAGATGGACGTGGTGCGCAACGACAAGATCGACGTGGACGGCATCCGGGCGCTCAAGCCCGCGGCGCTCGTCCTCTCGCCGGGGCCCGGCAATCCCGACTCGGCGGGCGTCACGCTCGCCGCCATCAAGGCGTTCGCGGGCGAGCTGCCGCTCTTCGGCATCTGCCTCGGACACCAGTCCATCGCGCAGGCGTTCGGCGCGCGGATCGTCCACGCGAAGCGCCTCATGCACGGCAAGACCTCGCCCGTCCGGCACGACGGGAAGGGCGTGTTCCGCGACATCCCGCAGGAGTTCGCCGCGATGCGCTACCACTCGCTCGCGGTCGACCCCGCCACGCTCCCCGCCGAGCTCCTTGTGAGCGCCACGGCGTCGGACGACGGCGAGGTGATGGGCATCCGCCACGCGACGCTGCCGGTCGAGGGCGTGCAGTACCATCCCGAATCGATCGGCACGCCCACGGGCATGCAGCAGCTCAAGAACTTCCTGGAGGGCCTCGCATGAACACGCAGGAGACGTTTGCCCGCATCATGGGCGGGCAGATGACGACGGAGGAGATCAAGGAGGTCCTCACCGCCTACCACGAGAAGGGCGTGACGGCAGACGACCTCATGGCCGCCGCGTCCGCGATGCGCGCCGCCGGCGTGCACGTGGCGTGCGAGAACCCCGACGCCGTGGACATCGTGGGGACGGGCGGCGACTTCGCCGGCACGTTCAACGTGTCCACCACGGCCGCGTTCATCGCGGCGGGCGCGGGCGTGACGATCGCGAAGCACGGCAACCGCGCCGCGACCTCGAAGTGCGGCACGGCCGATGTGCTGGAAGCGCTCGGCTACGACCTCGACACGCCGCCGGAGGCCGTCGCGGAGGGCATCCGCACGAACGGCATCGGCTTCCTCTTCGCGCGCAACCTGCACCCCGCGATGCGCTTTGTGGCGCCCGCGCGGCGCGAGCTGAAGTTCAAGACGATCTTCAACTACCTCGGTCCGCTCACCAATCCCGCGGGCGTGAAGCAGCACGTGATTGGCGTCGCCGACCCGGCGCTCCTGCGCACGTTCGCCGAGACGCTCGACCGCCTCGGCTCGCGCAGCGCGCTCATCGTGTGCGGGAACGACGGCATGGACGAGATCTCGACGGACGGTGTGACGCGTTTCGCGATGCTCCGCGACGGCATCGTGAGCGAGGGCGAGTTCGACGTGTCGCGTCTCTGCGGCGCGAGCTATCCTGCCCAGGCGATCGCCGGCGGCGCGCCGGAGGAGAACGCGATGATCCTGCGTGGCATCCTTGGCGGCGGCCTGCGCGGCGCGTACCGTCTCGCGGCCGTCATCAACGCGGCGGCGGCGATCTGGATGGCGGACCGCGCGCGCAGCCTCAAGGAGGGCATCGCCGTGGCGGAGGAGTCGATCGACTCCGGCGCGGCGCGCGCGAAACTCGAGAAGTTCCTCGGCGCGGGCGGACGCCCGGCAGGCGGCAACATCCTCGCGGACCTCACCGAACGCCGTCGGCGGGACGCCGAGAAGGCGTCAAAGACGCGCGACTTCGCGGCGGCGTTCCGCGGCCCCGGCATCCACGTGATCGCCGAACTGAAGAAGGCGAGTCCGTCGAAGGGCGTGATCCGTCCGTACTTCCGCGCGGCGGATCTGGCGGAGGAGCTGTCGGGGGCGGGGGCGTCCGCGCTCTCCGTGCTCGCCGAGCCCCACCGCTTCCTCGGCGGCGAGGACAATGTGCGGCGCGCGCGCGAGGCGAGCGACTTGCCGATCCTGTTCAAGGACTTCGTCTCCACGGATTTCCAGATCCTCCGCGCACGCGCGGCCGGGGCGGACGCGGTGCTGCTCATCGCGGCGGTGCTGGACGACGATGCGCTCGCGGCGCGGCTCGCCTACGCGCGGTCGCTCGGCATGGAGGCGCTCGTTGAGACGCACACGGCGGAGGAAATCCGCCGCGCCGCGGCTGTCGGCGCGAAGGTGATTGGCGTCAACTGCCGAGACCTCAAGACGTTCCACACCGACCCCGCCATCACCGCCGGGCTGCTCGCGCAGATTCCCGACGGCGTGGTGAAGATCGCCGAAAGCGGCATCCGCGGCGCGGACGACATCCATACCCTCCGCGCGGCGGGCGCGGACGGTTTCCTGATCGGAGAGACATTGATGCGGGCCGAACGCCCGGGAGAAAAATTGAAGGAGCTCATGAAATGAAAAAAGGACACTACGGACAATACGGCGGTCAGTACATCGCCGAAACGCTGATGACGGAGGCCAAGGCCGACCCCGCGTTCCAGGCGGAGTTCCAGGAGATTCTCCGCGACTACGTGGGGCGCGAGTCGCCCCTCACGTACGCGCGGCGTCTTTCGGAACACCTCGGCGGCGCGCGGATCGTGCTGAAGCGCGAGGACCTCAACCACACGGGCGCGCACAAGGTGAACAACACGATCGGACAGGCCCTGCTCGCCCGGCGGATGGGCAAGAAGCGTCTCATCGCGGAGACCGGCGCGGGCATGCACGGCGTCGCCACGGCGACCGTGGCCGCGCTCTTCGGGATGCCCTGCGAGGTGTACATGGGCGCCACCGACGTGGCGCGCCAGGCGCCGAACGTCGCGCGCATGCAGATGCTCGGCGCGACGGTGCATCCCATCGAGGAGGGCAGCGCCACGCTGAAGGACGCGATGAACGAGGCGATCCGCGACTGGATCACGAACTGCGACGACACGTTCTACGTGATCGGCACGGTGGCGGGTCCGCATCCGTATCCCACGATGGTGCGCGACTTCCAGAGCGTGATCGGCGTGGAGGCGCGCCGACAGATGCTCGAGAAGTACGGAAAGCTCCCCGACCAGGCGATCGCCTGCGTGGGCGGCGGGTCGAACGCGATGGGACTCTTCGCCGGCTTCATCGACGACCCGGGCGTGAAGCTCGTGGGC
>CACZAK010000264.1 GCA_902779075.1 uncultured bacterium
TCCGGGAAGAACACGCTCAAGGTGTCCGTGACCGACACGTGGTACAACCGTCTCGTGTTCGACGCCGGACAGCCCGAGGCGAAGCGCCGCACGTGGACGCTTGCCGGTCCGAAGAAGAATAACGCCCTTCGCGACTCCGGCCTCATCGGCCCCGTGCGCCTCATCCGCTGCCGCATTGCCGCACCAGTCGCGGGCGAGGCTGCCATGCCGAATCAGGCGGCCGGGCGGAAGGATGCTCCGGTCGCCGGCACCCGGGTGGGCTTTGCGCTGACGATGGCGAAGAAGAACGGATCGACGTTCACGTGCGTGGACACCATCACGCATCAGCGGATGGCGTCGCTTTCCGTGGCGACGAACGGCAGCGTGGTGACGGCGGTCTGGAGGGGCCATCCGAAGTGCGGTGCGGACTTCCGCGTGACGGCGCGCTTCACGCTCCTTCCGGATGGCGGATTCGAGTATTCCGGCTTTGACTGGGCGGGGAACGAGAGCCCGTTCTATGTCCATCGTGTTTCGTTCCCGGAAGTGTCGGTGCCGCGGATGGAAAGGACGGCCGTGTTCAGGCCACATGCCATGGGCGAGGTGTTCCGTCCGGACTGGAGGAAGTTCAAGCCCGGGAAGACCGTCAGCACGACGGCCGCCGACTACCTTGCGTTCAACTGCATCGCGACGATGGACGACGGCGCGTGTTCGCACTTCCTCGACATGCGCGGCGAAGCGCGGCGGGTTTCCCCGTCCGCGTTCTACGTGCGGAACGGCGAACGCCGCGGCGAGGCCGTCCTCTGCATTGCATACGCGCCGGCGATGCCGGAGGGGGGGATGCGCAGCGCCGGGGCGATGCCGTTCACGGGCGTGTATGCGCCGTATCGCGGCGGGTGGTACGAGGCGGCGAACATGCACCGCGCGTGGATGGAGACGCAGCCGTGGTTCAAGGCCGCCGCCGCGCGCGACTTCTCGAAGCTCCGCGAAATTGCGCTCTGGATGTGGGGGCGCGGGGGCGTCGACGCGGTGGAGGAGCCGGTGAAGTGGTTCATGAAGGAGACCGGGCTCAAGGTCGCCCTCGACTGGTACTGGTGGCACAACGTCCCGTACGACACGGCGTATCCGTTCTTCTGGCCGCCGCGCGACGGCGAGGAGGCGTTTCGCGCATCCGTGAAGCGCATGAAGGATGCGGGCGCGTTCGTGCAGGTCTATACGAACGGAATGCTCTGGGACTGCGACGATCCGCGTTGGGCGGACGGCGGCCTCGACAGCACGCTCATCCGCGCGAACGGCCGCGTGCACTCACTCGTGTTCAATCCCTACACGAAGAAACGCCAGGCGTGGATGTGCGGCGAGGCGCCCAAGTTCCAGTCGATGATGCGCCAGCTCGAAAGGACGCTTGCCGGGACGGGACTCGACGGCGTTTACATGGACATGATCGCGTGCGCCGCGCACATGCCCTGCTTCAATCCCCGCCACAAGCACGCGCCCGGCGGCGGCACGGCCGTCATCGACGGCTACCGCGACTACGTGCGGAAGGTGCATGAGGACAATCCCGGATTCATCCTTTCCTCCGAGACGCCGAGCGAGTCGTATCTCGATCTCTTCGAGGCTTTTATCCTGCCGCACCCCAGCTGGGAGCGCGTCGGGTACGGGGTCCTGCCCGAACACGAGCCCGTGCCGGCCGCCACGGTGATCTACCGCGGCGCGGCGGTCGTGTTCGGCTCGTACGCGACGCCTGGCGGCGTGCCGGCGTGGGATCCGCTCTGGGGCGTCAATCCAGACAGGCCGGACGTTGAGGAAATCGTCGCGAAGTATCCCGACCAGTTCGCGGTGGAGTTCGCGCGCGGCGTCATGTGGGGCATGCAGCCGATGGTCCACAACTTCACGATGAAGGACGTGGGGAATCCGCGCATCGCGCACGACGTCCAGTACATGAAGGACACGTCGAAGTTCTACCACGACCACCGCGACTTCCTCTTCGACGGCATGCTCCTCAAGCCCGCTAAACTGACGTGCGCCACGAAACGCACGGCGTTCCTCTCCGCCGGATGCTACACGCGCCCGAAGGACGGCAAGGTGGTCGTGCAGAAGGCGCTTCCCACGGTGCTGCATTCCGAATGGCGCGCGCGCGACGGACGCGAAGCCGCCGTTCTTGCCAACTGGACGATGGAGCCGCAGACGTACCGGCTCGACTTCGGCGGCGGCAAGGTGGTCTCGGGAACGCTCGCTGCGAGGGAGTGGCGACTCGTGAACCTGCCCCATGCGTATCGGAATTAGGAAACGGCCAAGACAACCTTGCCTTCTTGCCTTCTCTGAGAGACAGGTTTTCGTCGCACGCCAACGGAAATTAACGGGACAAACTATACTCTCAGCAACACAAAAGATAAATCAACTGTGGCGGTTGCGCAGACGATGTTCCTTCCTGCGAGAAATCGGGCTGGTGCGGTGGCGGAAAAGTCCAAGTTCAAAATCTATTCCTTCTCGATCTACAAGCCTCAGACAACTCTCGTTCGCAAATACATCCCGGCGAAACGTCTGTCGGACGAGGTGCCTGGCCTCTACGATACGGTGAGTGGGACTTTCTTCCCGAGCGCGTCCGAGACTGCATTCGCCGAGGGACCTGAAGTCGGGAGAAGCGGCGGCGAGCTGCGCATCAACGTGGCGAGCGGCACGTTCCAGAACTCCACGGTCGCCATTTCCAACTCGGTGAAAGTGATCAAGCTAGGCGCGGGGACGTACACCTCAAACAAGTACCAGACTTATACCGGCGGCACGGACGTGAAAGCAGGTAAGATCAGCTTTGCGCGCACCGCACCCACAGCCAACTACTGCGGGTTCGGCACGTGGGGTTCGGCCATCAACGTCGCGTCCAACGCACAGGTTGTCATCAATGCCGACTATCAGACGCTCAACGGCTACAATGTGACGATTGCCGGCGACGGCCCGGACGGCAGCGGCGCAATCTACGGGAACGGTAGCGGGAGCCAGACCGCGTGGAATTTTTCATATATCGGGAGCCTGACCCTTTCCGGCGATGCGTCGATAAAGACCATCGCTGACGACGCCTTCGATCTCAACCTCAACAGCCAGGGCATCGACATTGCGCTCAACGGCCACACGCTGACGGCCAACGGCTCCGCTCGGTTCATCGTCTGGAGTGCGCACGTGGTTGACTCTGGCAGGATCGTGTCGAACATCTCGCCGGGGTCGAACGGTGCGAACAGCTGTTTCTACACGCACGGCAACGGCGTCTCGGCCCCGCTTGCGGACTTCGAGGTCGCGCAGGGCAAGGCCCTCGGCGGCGAGCAGCCGCTGACGGTGAGTAACCTCGTGATGCGCGGGGCGTACTATCCGCGCAACGGCGTATTGTACAACGTGACGGTTCTCGGGCGCTACTCGCCGAAGAGCACCTGCGGAGGTTTCCCGAAGGTCACGCTCGGCGACGCGACGCACCTCTCACCCGTGTTTGACCTGTTCGACCGCTCCTCCACATACGACGGCAGCAGGGGGATCGCGTTCGCCGAGGGTTCCGTCGTGACGGTTTACGTGGGCGCGCGGACGATCAACGTCGGCGACAAGCTTGTTTCGTGGAACAGCCAGCCGGACCTTTCCATTTCCTTCTCGCTGACGGGCGACGGCTGGACGGCGGCGGAGCGCGAGATCGCACTTGCCGCGCGCGAGGACGGCCTCTACGTGAAGACGACCGCCACGCCGGCGTACGCCACGCTCGACGTCGCGAACGACGAATGGCAGTTCTTCGCGGCGGACGGCACGCCGTATCCCGATGAATGGACCGATGGCGTGACGAGCGACATGCAGGTACGTTTCTCCTCATACGAGGAATACGTTGCTATCAAGGCGAAGGGGGTGTCGCCCTCGATGTTCATCATGACGGGGTTCGCGATGCCCGAGGGCCTCGGCGAGGTTGATGCATCCACGGGGATGGTTTACCAGTTCGACGAAGGCATTGTGATCGACATAAAGGGCAATTCGCTCAAGTTGCCGTCCAGCATGATGTTCGGCGACAAGGCGTTCACCGTGACGTCATCGGTCGCGGGCGGCGAGGTCGTGATCGACGTTCCAATCGGAACGTCGCGGAACACGTCAATGGCGCTTTCGGGCAGTCTGAAGGTGATGAAGAAGGGCGCGGGCACGTTCGTCTCGGCGTTGTCGCAGACGTACACGGGCGGCACGGACGTGGAGGCGGGAACGGTGCGTCCGCCTGACTCACCCGCAGACAACAACTACATCTACAGCGGCGACAGCTTTACGGCGTTCGGAACCGGTCCCGTGAACGTCCTGACCGGCGCGGTGTTCGACGTGCGCGGCAACTACGCCTACACGAACATCGTCCTCAAGGGCGGCACGATTGCCAACACGCTGCGCTCGATGAGCCAGACGGCGAAGCCTGGCGTGTTTGTGGCGTCGCTTGCCGATGCCGATACGTCGTACTTCAACATGTACTTCGGCTGAAACGCCAGCAAATACAGCACGATCTACGGCAAAGCCGGCCTCGCCACCGATCTGGGCGGCAAGACGCTGGAAATAACCACGTGGAACGATCTCAGCGTCCGTTCCGCGCTGACGAACGGCACCCTCGTTGTAAAAGAACAGAACGGCTGGTTCAAGTTCGATACGGCGCTCGACATGAGCACGACGATGTTCGACAATCTTTGCGCGCTCCATGTGAACGCGAACGTGGAACTGGGCGAGTACATCCAGCGCAAGGATACGAAGTACATTCTCGGATCGTCAAAGATGACCGTCCACCGCAGGTTCTGCCCCATCGCCTCGACGTACTTCTACGGCTGTACGTTGGTTGGCGGCTGCACGTTCGACCTTTCGCAGCGCGAGACTCTGTTCACGACAAGCTGCACAAACCATGAGAACAAGGTTTACTCCGTTGCCTACGCGGACGACGCGACGATCAAGGTGAAGCTCGGCGCGCGGAAGGTCAGGAACGGGACGAAGATCGTCGGCTGGACGTCAAAGCCGACCAAAAACGTGAAGTTCATCGCGGCGGAGGATGAGCGCAGACGTGCCTTCACGATCAAGGACGACGGCCTTTACGTCTATGGCGGCTTCGTGTTGTTTGTAAAGTAGCCTGCCGCCCGCGCTTCGCGCAGGAATGTAAATGAGGATAACTTTAGAAAGGAACTAGGCATGACATTTGCCGACATCATCGCCGCGCTCTCCAAGGAGCTGGGCACTAAAATCGAAACCGACGGGGATGTGTGCGCCATACAGGCCGGGGCGACGGACTGGGATTCCGTTACGGTGCTCCTGCACGGGCTTGATGAATGCGGGGCCGTCCTCTTCGCCGCCGACCTCGGCGAACCGCCCCCCGAGGGCCGTGACCGCCTCATGCGCGTTCTCCTCGAAGCCAACGACCTGTTCCGTAACACGGCGGGCGCCACCCTTTCGTTGGACCCCGACCGCGGCCGCGTCCGCCTCCAGCGCACATTCCCGGCCGACGCACTCGCTCAGGGCGGCGTCGAAATCGCCTTCGCGGCCTTCGCCGACACCGCCGCCGTCTGGCAGAAGCTCGTGGCCGATTTCCGCGCCGCGCCGCCGGAGCCCCCCGCCCGACAGGCATCGGACGGGGCGCCGCCGCCCGATCCGGGCATTTTTGTGTAACCTTTTCCGCCACCGCGTGTATACAGGGCAAAGAAAACCGTCAACACAAGAAACGTCAAACCAAGGAGGACACCATGCCACACCTCAACCGAGCCGTCAATGATCCGCTGCTTGACAGTGTCGACTACAAGGACTACTCCCAGATTAGTCATTGCTCAAAAATAAGTTGAACACTCAACGGTGTCTTGGGAGCGAAACGATGATATAATTTCGGCATGGAAACGCCGAAACTCAGACAAGTAC
>CACZAK010000265.1 GCA_902779075.1 uncultured bacterium
ACGCACCTCATCCCCGCCGACTTCATCGGCTTCTGCAAGACGCACAACCCGATCGGCGACCACCACGACAAGCTCATGGCCAACCTCTTCGCCCAGACCGAGGCGCTCGCGTTCGGCAAGACGGCCGAGCAGTGCCGTGCGGACGGCGATCCCGAGGAGCTCGTGCCGTTCAAGACGTTCGAGGGGAACCGTCCCACGAACACCCTGCTCGCGGACGACCTCACGCCCGAGACGCTCGGCGCGCTCGTGGCGCTCTACGAGCACAAGATCTTCACGCAGGGCGTGATCTGGAACGTCTATTCGTTCGACCAGTGGGGCGTGCAGCTCGGCAAGGTGCTCGCGAAGAACGTCCTGAAGGACCTCGTCGCGGAGAAGGCCGACCTGAAGCACGACTCCTCCACGAATGCCCTCATCGCCCACTACCGGAAAGTCCTCGGCCGCGCCTAATCGCGGCTCTTAAGAAAGTGTGCGGGACAGAGGCGGCCTTTGCGCCCGCACACTTTCCCGCTTTCTGACAAAAGTGTGCGGGCTGAGGTTTGGCCTTTCAACTTCACACTTTCTGCGTTTTTGTGGAAAGTGTGAAATTGGCGCTTGCTTATATCGGCAAAAAATACTATAATCACGGTGGTTTCGCCTAAGAAGGAATTTCCAGATGTTCTATGGCCGCAATTATTACATCAATCTTCTTGAAGAGCTGCTGAAAAAGCCGATAAGTTCTGTTGTTACCTGTCGTGGACGGCGGCGTATCGGCAAGTCAACGCTTTTTGAGGAGTTTGCGCGGCGAAACGGATGTCGATTCTTGAAATTGGAGGGGCGTGCGCCAGGAGAAGGTGTTGGCGACCGCGAACAGCGCGAGGCCTTTGGAATACAGCTTGCCGAACAGTCTCCGTTGCCTCGCCTGACGCCGGAGGATTGGCCGCAGGCGTTCAAACTTTTGGATAGCGTCCTTTTCGAGAGGCCGGAGTGGACGGTTCTCCTGTTGGACGAGATATCCTGGATGGGAGGATACTCGGCGACCTTTGCCTCGGACCTGAAGATAGCCTGGGACAATCATCTTAAGAAGCATGACCGACTGATCCTGGTCATTTGCGGCTCCGTGTCTTCGTGGGTGACGGAAAATTTCGTGGAATCCACGGGCTTTGTCGGACGGCGTTCATACGATTTCATCCTGCCGGAGTTGCCGCTCTGCGAAGCCGTTGGTTTCTGGAACGACGTTCGGGGACAGAGGACGCCGCGTGAAATGCTGGACGTCCTCTCGGTGACGGGGGGCGTGCCGCGTTATCTAGAAGAAATGGACCTGACCCTCTCCGCGGACGAGAACATACGGCGGAGCTTCTATCGTCCGGAAGGTTATTTGTATCAGGACTTCTCCGCGATATTCGACCGTGTGCTTGGGCAGAAGAAGGAACGGTGCCGACGAATCCTGGAGTCGATTTCCGAAGGTGCGACGACGGTTTCCGAAATTGCAGCGGCGTTGGGCGTTGAACGCAGTGGCTATCTGAGCGCCGATCTCAAGAACCTGGATGTCGCGGGATTCATTGCAGGTGATCGAGGGATTAATCCGGAGACCGGGGCGCAGGCCCTTCAGATTCGCTACCGCATCAAGGATTGCTACACGCATTTCTACCTGAAACAGGTTTTCCCCGAGCGCGAGCGCATTGAGAAAGGACTGTATGAGGCGGTGACGCTCTCGAGCACGGCGGGTTGGGATGCCCGCATGGGTCGCCAGTTTGAGACGCTCGTTTTGAATAACTTCAAGGCTCTGTTGCCATTCCTTGGACTTTCGGGCGTGAGCGTGCTCTCGGCTGGGCCCTACTTGAAACGGGGGCGCAAGGGCGAAGGGTGTCAGATAGATCTGCTCGTTCAGACAGAGGCGATTGCGTACGTCGTCGAAATCAAGCGAAAACGCGTGATCGGCGAGGGCATTGCGGCGGAGGTGGCGCAAAAGGTCTCGCGGCTTCCCTTGCGGAAAGGGGTTTCAGTGCGGACGGCACTTGTCTACGAGGGCGAACTCGAAGAGTCGCTCGTGCGCCGTCAGGTTTTCGACTTCTTGATACCCGCGAGGAAACTGCTAGGGCTTTAAGTAGAAGGATATGGCAATGGCGAAAGACATACATCCCTGCTGTCTGACGATTGCGGGCAGTGACTCCGGCGGCAACGCCGGCGTGCAGGCCGACTTGCGGGCGTTTCACGCCTACGGCCTGCATGGCTGCACCGTGTTCGCGGCGCTCACGGCGCAGAACCCGTTCGGCGTCTCAGCCATCCATCAGGTGCCGCCCGATTTCGTGGCGGCACAGCTCGACGCAGTGCTGGGCGTCTACGCGATCAAGGCGCTCAAGACGGGGATGCTCGCCGACGCGGCGGCAATCGAGGTGGTGGCCGACCGCGTGGCACGCCATCCGGAGATCGCGAAGGTGGTTGATCCCGTGATGGTCGCGACGAGCGGGGCGAAGCTCATTTCCGACGACGCGGTGGCCACGTTGACGGCGCGGCTCCTGCCGTGCGCGACGCTCATTACGCCGAACCTGCCGGAGGCGGAGGTGCTGTGGGGGCGTGCGATTACGGGTCGGAACGACGTGCGCGAGGCGGCGAAGGCGCTCCACGGACGCTTCGGCTGCGCGGTGCTCGTGAAGGGCGGACACGCCACGGGCGACCTCGCGGCTGCGGAGGATACACTCTACGACGGCGAGCATTTCTACGCATTTACGCTGCCACACATCGAGAATCCCGTTTCCACACATGGCACGGGTTGCTCGCTCGCGGCGGCGCTGGCGGCGGAGCTCGCGCTTGGGCGCGCGCTGCCGGACGCGGTGTCCGGCGCGAAGGCGTTCGTGCACCGCGCGATCGCCACGTCCTACTGGGTGGGGCCAAACTGCGGTGTCCTCGGTTGGGGGCGCTGAATCATGTTAAATGACGGAAAGTTGAGGATCAAGAGATGAAACTGAGTGACAATCATGTTATCGGACTGGGATGCCTTGGTGAACTGATAGTTCTCGCCGTAGGCATAATCCTGTTGCGAGATACGGAAGCGGGTATCAGTGCATACGGCTATATGATTCTCCTCGTAGGGCCGTACTTCTTCCTGCGGTGGCTTCTGAACCATTTCGACCTCTGGTCTCCTATGGTCGGGGCTGTGATGGGGCCTGTTTTTGTCCTCGGATGTTTCCTGCTCGGACAGTTTGCGCCGTTGCCAACCGATAAGGGGTCTGGTACCAAGGGCTCCGACGAGCAGATAGAAAAGGATGCCTCGGGGGGAGCAGTGCCGCCAGGCGTCAGCTACACGCCCGCGTCCACGAATGAAGTCACCGTTGAAGAGGCGCTCGCGGAGCTGGACGAACTTGTCGGGCTCGCGCCAGTGAAGGCCGAGGTGAGGCGTTTCGCGAAGCTTGTGCATGTGGCGCAGCAGCGCAAGGCAAAAGGACTCAAGGTGGCGCCGATCTCCTACCACATGGTGTTCACCGGCAACCCTGGTACGGGTAAGACGACTGTCGCGCGCATCATGGCGAAGGTTTACAAGGCTCTCGGTGTGGTGAAGAAGGGGCATCTCGTAGAGTGCGACCGGGGCGCGCTCGTGGCCGGCTACGAGGGACAGAGCGCCATCAAGACCGGGAAGGTTGTCGACTTCGCGCTGGACGGCGTCCTGTTCGTGGACGAGGTGTACTCGCTCGTGAACGGGCCGCAGGACAGCTACGGCGAAGAGGTTATATCGACTCTCCTGAAGCGCATGGAGGATGACCGCGACCGCCTCGTGGTGATCGTAGCCGGATACACCGACGAAATGAAGAAGTTCATAAACGCAAACTCCGGCCTCGCCTCGCGCTTCAACCACTATGTTGAATTCCCCGACTACGCGACGGACGAGCTGGCGGAAATATTCCGGAGGATGGCAAAGAAGAACCAATACGTGCTTTCCCCGGAAGTGGAGCGCGACCTATCCGCCTTCATCGCCGAAAAGACGGCGAACCGTGACCGCAGGTTCGGCAATGCGCGTTGGGCACGCAATCTCTTCGAGCAGGCCGTTGCCCACCAGGCGGAGCGCGTGGCTGATCTCGCGAACCCGACCGAGGCGCAGCTCATGACAATTGAGATGCGTGACATCGGCGAGATGGGCAAGGGGGCGGTTGGTTTCGGCGCGGACTCACTTGGACGGACCGTGCCGCCTGGAGTCCACTATACGCCAGCCTCCACGAACGTCGTCAGCGTGGAAGAGGCACTTGCAGAGCTGAACGAGCTTGTGGGGCTCAAGCCCGTCAAGGAGGAGGTGGAGAAGTTCGCGTCTTTCGTGCGCGTGGCGCAGCAGCGCAAGGCCGCAGGACTCAAGGTGGCGCCGATCTCCTACCACATGGTTTTCACGGGCAACCCTGGTACGGGCAAGACGACCGTCGCGCGCATCATGGCGAAGATATATCGTGCGCTCGGCGTGGTGAAGAGCGGACACCTCGTGGAATGCGACCGAAGTGGACTCGTGGCAGGATACACGGGCCAGACCGCTATAAAGACTGGGAAAGTGATCGACTTCGCGCTCGACGGCATCCTTTTCGTGGACGAGGCATACTCGCTTGTGAACGGTCCGCAGGATACCTACGGCAGTGAGGCGATATCCACGCTCCTGAAGCGCATGGAGGATGACCGCGACCGCCTCGTGGTGATCGTGGCCGGATATACCCACGAGATGAAGGGGTTCATTGACGCGAACTCCGGTCTGGCCTCGCGCTTCACGCACTACGTGGAGTTCCCCGACTACACGGCGGAGGAGCTTGCGGCGATGTTCCGTCAGCGCGCGAAGAAAAACCAGTACGTCCTTTCCAAGGATGTGGAGAAGTGGCTTGATGCGTTCATCCGCGTGCGCATGAACACGGTGAAGCGCGACCGCACTTTCGGCAACGGACGCTGGGCACGGAACCTCTTCGAGGAGGCCGTGTCACGTCAGGCCGTGCGCGTGGGGAAAATCAATGATACTACGCCCGAGCAGCTTAAGACCCTCATTATGAGGGACGTGGGCATTAAGCTTAAGGATCCCGACGCATCCAATGAAGACTAGGATCGTAGTAACCGCGAAATTGTGGTATACTAACTGCCTTTCCAAAAAGAGGTGTCTATGAAACTTGATCCGACGAAGATGAAAGACTGGGAAATCGCCGAGGCGGCGGAAGCGACGCTGCGCCCGGCGGCGGAGCTCGCGGCCGAACTCGGCCTGGAGTCCGGCGAATGGACGCCCTACGGCGACGTGCTTGCCAAGGTGGACGTGACGAAGGTGCTGAAGCGCCTTGGCGAGAAGAAGCGCGCGAAGTACATCGACGTGACGGCGATCACGCCGACCGCGCTCGGCGAGGGCAAGACCACCACCACGCTCGGCCTCGTGGAGGGACTTGGGCGCCTCGGCAAGAAGGTGATCGGCTGCGTGCGCCAGCCCTCGGGCGGCCCCACGTTCAACATCAAGGGCAGCGCGGCGGGCGGCGGCCTCGCGCAGGTCGTGCCGCTCACGAACCTCTCGCTTGGCCTCACCGGCGACATCGACGCGATCACGAACGCGAACAACCTTGCGATGGTGGCGCTCAACAGCCGCATGCAGCACGAGCGCAACCACGACGACGCCTGGCTCGCCGCGCGCGGGCTGAAACGTCTTGACATCGACCCTGAGCGCGTCCAGCTGCGCTGGGCGATCGACTTCTGCGCACAGGGTCTGCGCAACGTGGAGATCGGTCTCGGCGGCGGCGCGCTTGACGGTTTCCAGATGAAGAGCGGCTTCTACATCACCGTCGCGAGCGAGGTGATGGCGATCCTCGCCATGTCCGCCGACCTCGCCGACCTCCGCAAGCGCCTCTCG
>CACZAK010000266.1 GCA_902779075.1 uncultured bacterium
GAACCTGATCCAGACGACACGTCGAGCACGAGGTTGGAGACGACCAGTTCGCCTCCGCACGCTGCGGACACCCGCACCTCCGCCGCCGTGTTCGTTCCGCTCACGACGTGGGGTATGTTCGTTCCGTCGACGTGGATGTCCGCATTGGTGACCGAGAGCGTGAAGTCCTTGTAGGTCCAGCCGTCGCCGCTGCCCAAAAAGACGTCGGTGCCGTCGATCGTGACGCCGCTCGACCACGGAGCCGCCTCGGTGTCCGCGCCGTCCACGGTCGCGCGAAAGCCCGCGCCGCCCACCGTCAAATAGTGCGTCCCGTCGGGAAGCCAGACGTAGAGCCGCCCTTCAGAGTCCGTGCGCATGTCGTGCTGTCCGTAGCCCGCGTCCGCCGACGTCAGCCAGGTTATCTCCAGCGCCGTGTCCGCCGGGAGCCCGGAAACCGTCACGCAATGGACGATCGCGCCAACGGCGTTCGTCGCAGAGGGCTTCAGGTTGTCGGGCTTGTAGGTGTGGATCGAGCCGCCGGTGATTGTGCACGACGCCTGCTCGGGGTTGGTCATTCCGCCGACGTCAGGTCGGTCAGCGACCCTGGCGCGCGCGTAGACCGTGCCGCCTGAAATCGTGATGTTGCCGCCGTTGGCTCCGTAACCGCCACCGATGCCCGACTGCCGTCCCTGGGCGGAGACGATGCCGCCGGAAATCGTGATTTTCCCGCCGCTTCCCCACGTTCCGCCGCCGATTCCGGAGCCGCTGAAGTAGGTTCGTGCAGTGACAGTTCCGCCATGAATTGCGATCGAGCCGGCATCCTCGCCAAAGTCGCCGCCAATGCCCGCGCCGCCGGCGGCCTCTTCTGTACCGGCAATCGCCGTTAGGGTCCCCTCGCCGTCAATGGTCGCCGATGCCCCGGCGGGGACCGAGAGCGCGGCGCGCCCTTCGTTGGATTCTCCCGTTGCCGTTTGGATCGTGCTGTCGCCGGCGAGCGTGAAGTCAACCGATGCGCCCGGAGCGACGCGGATCGCATGCACGCCCGGATAGGCGGAGAAGTCGATCGAGAGGTCCGAAAGCGTCACTGCGCAGTCGTTCGACGCCGTGATGCCGACGCCGGCGGTCGTGCTTCCGCTAACGGTGAACGGCCCGGCGTTCGTGAGGAATACGGTGTGGTCTTCGTCCCAGTACCAGCCGGGTCCTGCTGCGTGGCCGTGACGCGGACGACCCATTCCTTCGCGCCGGTCGAGGTAAGCGACGAAAAGGTGTAGGCGCCGTCGGGAAGCCATAGGTAGGACTCGCCGCCCGCTCCGGCTATCGTGTTCTGCGGCGAGTAGGCGTCGGGCAGGCCTGCCCAGGAGACCGCAGAGCGCGGAGTGCCGCCTACAGGCACCTTAACGCGCCAGATGCGCGTGCCGCTTCCGTTCGACGAGAAGAACGAGGGCTGCTCGCCGAGAACGCCCGTCCCGAAATGGATGTCGGGGCCGCGCGTGTTGACCCACACCGAAGCGGACGACGCGCCGTCCGCGAGCGCGATGTCCGCCGCGCCCGCCCCCCCGGCGAGGTTTATCACGCCGTTGCCCGCGATGGCGAGGTTCGCGCCCTGCCCGAGGGAGACCGCCGGGTACCCGTCCCTCGCCTTGAGCTGCGCACCGCTTTGAACATCGAGCGTCACCGTCCGTCCGGCGGAGACCGTCAACGGGATGACGTTCGGCTGTATGGAGCCGTCGAGACTGAAACTGTTCAAAATGACCATGCAGTTCTGCTCGGCGACGATGCGAATCTCACCGTTCGTCTCCGATCCGGAAATCTCGTATGTGGCACCCGCCTTCGAGAGCGCGAGAACGCCCGTGGTGCTCACGCCGCCGGTAATCGCGTTTGTCACGCCTGCAACAGTGACCGTTATCGAGGGCTGTGTTCCGCTCTCGAGCTGCCATCCCGCATAGAGCGTGAGGTTCCCAACGACGGAATACCACGGGAACTGAGGATTCGCAAGCGTTCCGTCGGCGTTGTAGTACTTCGTGCCGAGGGCGTTCTGGCGGTCGAACCATCCGAGGAAACGGTAGCTGCCGCGCGACATGACGGGCGCGGACGTCGGCAGCGCGTAGCCGAGCTTGACGTCGTGCACCTCGTTCGTGCGCCACTCGTCGTCGAACGTAAGTTTGTATTCGATTGCGGGGTGGGTATCGGCGCTAAGGAAGTTGCCGGTGCCGGAAAACGACGCGCCTGGAGCGAGATAAGCCATGCCATTGCCGCCGGTTGCGCCGCCAGAACCGCCAGAACCGCCGTCGCCGCCCTCTTTGCCGCGCCCGGAGTATCCCTTGCTGCGGGACGTCACCGAACCCTCGCCGCCATCGTTGCTACCGCCCTTGCCGACGCCACCCGTTGCACCTTCCGGCTTTGACAATGAAAAAGCGAGGGTAGTCCAATCGGAGCCGCCGCCTCCGCCGCCGCCTCCGCCGCCGCCTCCGCCAGCGCCGCCGCCAATGGCGTATGCCACAGCTCCGCCGCCGCCGCCGCCAGCGCCTGCGCCACCGCCGCCTGCGCAGAACCGACGTGCCCAGTAATCCGTGTCGCCGGTATCCGACGTGCCGCCGCCGCCGCCGCTGCCCGCCGAGCCGCCGGTCGCGTTTACGGTGACGCTGCCCAGCACATAGAGAGTTCCCATCGAAGTGCCGTCGTTGCCTTTGGTGCCGTTGCTGCCGTCGTTTCCGTTCTTGTCGCAGTCACCGTCAGTTTTCGTGCGGTACCCGTCGCCTCCGTTTCCGCCGTTTCCGCCGTTTCCGCCTATGCCGCCGATGGCCGGCGACGCTCCGCCGCCGCCAGCGCCGCCGTGACCTCCGCCAGTGGTGTCGACATGGGACGAACCGACGTCTGCGCTGCCGTCCCAGCTGCCGTTCTTGCGCCAGTCGCCGCCTTTTCCGCCGTTCGCCGCGTTTCCGCCAGTTACGTTCAGCGTGCCTTCGCCTGTGACGACAAGCGTCGAGCCGGGATCTACGCGGATGCCCGCGCCGGCGCCCTCGGTTCCGCTCGCGTTGCCGCCGTTCACCGTGAGCGTGACGCCGTTCGGGATGTAGAGCACCGTCGTGGCGCCGGGCTCGACATAGAGCGCGGTGTACGGCGTTGTGCGGGTGAGCGTCGCGCTCTTTGGGACGACGTAGACCGTGTTGTTCTTGAGCGTCTTGCCGACATCGCCACTGCCGATGGTGTCGGACGTCGCGAGGCCCGCGCGCGCCACGGCGGGAACGAGAAGAGACAGCGCCGCCGCGAGGAGCGCGGACACCCCGCGTCCTAAGCACCACCTCCGACTCGATGTCGTTTCCCGCCTATGCATTCTATAGTGTATACACCTCAGATCTGAAAAGGTTTCATCATCATTCCGAACTTTCTCTGCCGCTCGGCGAGCTCGCCGCCAGACGCAGAATCGGAAGACGGCAGACTCGAGACATAGGACGAGTCCAGCTCATCCTGGCTCATTTCGGCGTCCGCCTCCCACTTCTCCAGCGGATCGAGCCCGCGGCGCTTCAGCTCCTCGTTAACCGCCTCGCGTTGCGCCTGTGTGAAGTGGAAGTTCAGCACCTGCTCACGCGTGAGGCCCTGGCTTTCGAGCATACGGTCGGTCTCTGCAATCCGGAGCTCCGCCTGCGAAACGAGGTTCTCGCTCTCCGCAATCGTCTTGCGGATGCGCGCAAGATACGCCTGAACGTCTTTATCTTCGGTTGACATCTCGCTGCTCCTCCATTGTAAAAAAAACTCCTAGGCCGCAGAACCCCTCTGCCGCCAAACAAGCGGACTGCGCGCCGCGCATATTGCCGCCACACCCATATGACAACAGAAATTATACCAAAATAAAGGCCCTGCAATCAACAGCGACGATGTTGACGATGTTGCCGCACGGCTTCAGCAGAACCGCGGCAGTTCCATGCCGGCGGAAGCCATTGTCAGAATGGGAAGGTAGCGCCGAATACGTACTGAAGGGGGATCGTCGGAGGACGTGGTATGCGTCCCTTCGCGAGAACGGCGAGAGCGAAATTGGCCACCTTCTCGCCCGCCTTTACTGGATCTACCTCGAAACGCGTGAAAGGCTTGGTGTAGACGGGGGCTATTTCCGCGTCGGCCCGCACCACGACCTTGACGTCCTCCGGCAGACGTATCCCGCGGTTGAGAAATGCCATGACAGCTCCCTGTGCCACGAATGTGTTCCAGAACAGAAACAGATCCCTGATGCGCTTGCGCGGCATCGCCCCGAACATCTCGCGTGCGCGGTTTACCAGATCGGCGCACCGCCCCCCGTTCGCCTCTCCGCGCGATATCGTCAACCACGAACTGTCTATCCCGCACTTCGCGAGCGCGGGCTGTGCGTCTATCGCCATGTCTCCATCGAGGCGCACCTGAACAACACGTCTGACGCCGATCCGCGAACAATGTCCCGCAAAGTGCGAGATCGCAGATTCGGAAGAAAAACGTATCCAGCGGCTGTCATGGAATTCGGGCTTGTCCCCGCATACGAGGATGTAGTTCACACCGGACTCCGCAAGATGCCTATGGACGTTAGGTGTCGCGTAGAGCGCTATTACTAGTTCTGTTGCCCGCAGAAGTTCACTTCTGAGAAGCGCGAGCCCATCGTTCGGATCGAGCGAAAACGTCGCGACGGAAAACGCATAACCTGCCTCCGTCAAGCTTCGTCCGATTGTGCTTATCAGTATTGTCGGGCTATACCGCACAGCGTCCGCCTCGGGCAGTATCAGAAGAACACGCCCGCGCAGGATATTCCCGCCGCGAGGGAGAACGACGGTTCCGATGTACGGTCTGGAGTGGACGTAGCCCTCCTTCTCCAGCCGCTCCACTACGCCGCGCGCCCTGCCGTACGTCAACCCGGTCGCTTCGCTTATCTCGCCTATTGTCGGAAGTTTCTCGCCGCCCTTTACGCGTCCGAAGGCGATCTCCTCCTGAAGGAATCGGCATACCGCGTCCTTCAGCGTCATTGCGCCGTTCGACTCGAACAAAAAGTTGTCAAAGATGTTGCTCACCGTTTGTTCCCGTTTGTCTGTCTTTAGTGGAATGGATTCAGTACACAGGTCTACACATAGTTTCGCGAAAGGTTACAGGAAAATGCATTCATTAGTCTTTCGTACGTCAGCGGCTTGAAAAGCACACCGGAAAACAGACCGGCTCCGGCATCGTCCAGCGATTCCGTGTCGCCCGTCACCGCAAAGACCGGAAGTCCGGCAAACCGAATGTCGCCGCGGAGCTTCTTGACGAACTCAAGGCCATTCATGACAGGCATCCAGAAATCCGAAAAGACGAAGTCGTGCGGACTCCCCGCAGCCAGGGCGGCGCCAAGCTTGGCAAGCGCCTCCGCACCGTCGGACGCAAAGTCTACAGATGCAACGCCTGCTCTTCTCAGGTGGGCTTCAAGGACCTTCCTGTTGACGGACGAATCGTCGACTACCAGTACGCTTTTCGGGATGCATCTGGAGCTGCTTTCTGCCACGCCAGCCTGATCCGTCTCCCCGTCCAAGCCAGCTTCAGCCTCCTTTACTCCGTGAATCGCGATCCTAAACGTCGACCCCTTCCCAAGTTCGCTCTCCACGTCGAGAGTGCCTCCCATCAACCTGACCATGCTCTTGCAGATGGACAACCCCAGTCCAGTTCCCGATGCACGATCCGCCGAATGGCTTCTGTCCTGCACCTGAACAAACGGGTCGAGAACGTGCGCGAGCATATCTTGCGGAATGCCGCAGCCGGTGTCCGAAACCGCAAGCTCCAGCCCTCCGTCGGCGTATGACGCGGATACAGTCACGGAGCCCGTCTTCGTGAACTTGACGGCATTCCCGACGAGGTTGAAGAGAATCTGGCGGAAGCGATGTGCATCCACAAGAACCGCCGGAACGCCAGCAGTCCTGTCGACAAGGGATATCCCCTTCTCTGCGGCTGCAAGACGAAACGACGCGAACACATCGTCAGTCAGCATAGACAGACTTACTTTCTCGGGGTTGAGAGTCATCTTCCCCGCATCCATCTTCGCAAGGTCGAGGACATCGTTCACGAGCTGAAGGAGCGTCGTGCCGCTCGCGCGGATGGAATCGAGCGCTTCGTCCATCTCGGCCTTGGACGTGATTCCGTGCCGAAGAATCTCCGAATATCCGAGAATAGCGTTGAGAGGCGTTCGGATGTCGTGGCTGACGATGCTGAAGAACCTGTTCCGCGACTCCTCCGCCGCGCGAGCGCGTGCAAGCGCCTTCTCAAGGTCTGCTTCGTACTTCGCCGCCTGTTTTTCCTGAATGACAAGCATGCGGAAAAAGCATGCCCCGACGATACACCCGAACACCGCAAACGGCGCATACGGCCATGCGACCTGCATAGCCACGGAAGCGATGACGGTGCCGCAGAGCGTCAGGTATCCACGGCGGAGCGCACGGTGCGCCAAGACCGCTGCCTTCCCGCAGTTGTCTTTCGTCGAAATCACGGCTTCATCTTTCTGTCTTGTCATGTCAGGTGGTATTGTTCTGCTTTTACGTCAAGTTCTATTTCGTCCAAATTTTTTTTGGGCGGGATTCTACCATATACGCCCCTCTTTGATAAGAGGCATTTTTTCGCAAAAAAAACAGAAGCATGGCGTTTGCAGTCAACAGCCTCATGTGCGGACTTCTTTGACAATGGATAGTTAAGCGGCTAATGCCTCACGCCAAGTTCGCGAAGTACGCGAAGTTTTTCTCACGCAGAGGCGCAGCGAGCGCAGAGGGGGTAGACGCGAGGGTGCGGCGGATTTGCCGCACCAGTTTCAGAGCCCGAAAGAGCCGCTTTCACACAGCCATTTCCATGCCGGGACTACGCGGATCATCCGGCCGCCTTTGCCGATCAAATCCGACTGGTCCCGCGTCACCAGCACAGCCTCCTTGAGGCCAAACCGCTCCATCGCGCGCAGGGCTCCGTTTATCTCCCGATCCTCGTTGTCGTGGCTAAGTTCCCAGCAAACCTGCACAGCGCTGAACGAGCCGTCCCTCCGTTCGATCACAAAGTCGCATTCAGTGCCGTCTGCATCGTTTACGAAGTAGAACATCGAATCATCTGGATTGCGAAGCTTCAGATAGACCAAGTTCTCAAGCTTATGCCCGAGGTTCGCCTCGTCGACTGATTCGATTGCCGACACAAGCCCCGTATCGCAGGCATAAACCTTCTTCGGAGCCGACATGCTGGCCTTTTGCGACGCTGCAAATCGCGGAATTCGCTGGATGAGGTAGGTTTCCTCAAGATAATTGAAATACTCCAAGATGGTCGACGCCGAAGCGACGTGTACCGAGTCCTTGATGCGACTCGGCGAAATGCGGCAACCAACATGCCCAAGCAGAAACGTGGCAAGGCCCTTGATGGGAGCCGCGTCTTTCAGCGAATAGCGAACGACGATATCCCGATAAAGGATGTCATTGAACAGTTCAGACAGCACCATGCGC
>CACZAK010000267.1 GCA_902779075.1 uncultured bacterium
CATAAAAAACTTTCCTTGCATTTTCACGAAAGTCACTTCGACAGGCCCCCATCAACACTTCAAAATCATGATTTACATCGTCACTTACCGATTTTACATGGTCACTTACCTGTTTTTCATGGACACTTCCCGTTTTTACATCGTCACTTGCAGCCTTTACATCGTCACTTACGCCAGTTTTCTCCTTCACTTCGGCATTTTCACCTTCACTTACAGCCTTTTTCTCCCCCACTTCTGAGGTTTTCTCCCCCAGTTCCGGCCCTATTACCCCCACTTCTGAGGTTTTCTCCCCCAGTTCCGGCCCTATTACCCCCACTTCTGATGCTTTTCCTATCACTTCCGGGGCTTTTCCTATCATTTCCCCCAGTTCCGAATCGTCGGACTCGAACTTGGCACGGTCGGGTTCGTAGCTCTCGACGATGGACGGCGCGGCGAAATGCTCCTTTTCCCAAGTGCCGTAGAGGCTTGAAAGCCCCATGCCGGAACGCTCACCGATACGAACAAGCGAGAAAAAAGTCTCCGTGTCCGCCAGCCCCTCAATCTCGCGCTTGCCGTCCTTTTCCCGGACGCCGAGGATGATGACGCCGCCATCCGTGTTGGCGAACAAGCTGTACGACGGCCAGAAATCGGCAGGCACGCCACCCCGCGCCCGCTTGAACTCGACGGCGGCATTCTCGCACTTCGCGTCAAGTCTCTTTATCTCTTCGCTCTTCATCCTAAATGAAACCTATCAAGATTTACATGGTCTCTTCACTGGAACGACCTGCCGTGCAAGGTGCCGCGACGGCACGACAGAACGGCGCGGCTGTGGCGAAAATCCCGGAGTGCCCTTCCAAGAGATCACTGTCGAGCGGCCTCCTCCGCCTTCTGGAGAAAGAACTTCTTCTGCAAGGGATGGTGGCAGTCATACCGCGCAAGCCAGAGCCAGTCCTCTGATGTCATGCGGTCCATGTAGAGATGTGCATCAGGGTCAGGACCGTCTGGCGGCTCTTCTTCTGACTCGGACGCATCAAACTCCGCCTCCAACCATCCTTTTGCCCCGTTCGGAGCCGTCTCGTACAGTTCGCGCCAGAACTCGTTCTTCATGAACACGTCAAGCGCTTTTTGGTACTTCTCGATTTGAGCTTTCATTTCTTGATTTCCTTTCATTTCATTACATTGCTCTACTGTTGTTGTTTTATCCCAGCCAGCTCGGCGTAAAGATGCATGCGCCTGCGCTCGCGCTGCGTATAAGCCGACTTGTCTTTTGCTTCTTCAAGCACCTTGGCGATCTGGGTTTCGGGCGAGTTGAAGTTGATGTGAACCGACAACGGTCTCCTTCGGCCCCTGCCCGTGCCGAGGCATCTGCGGCACCGTTCGGCCAGTACCTTGTCCCCTTCCGCCTCCGCGCGCATCTCAGCGGCCATGAGCCATTCGTCAATGCAGACGGCCTTTCCATGAGCCCTGAAGATCTCGTCAGAATCCACGCAACGCCACTCGGCGGCATCCTGCAACGCCGGATACCCGCCTGTTCGGAACACCTCCACCAGGCGCTCCAGCTCTTTTCGCGAGACTAGTTCATTCATCGCGAAATGCCAGACATAACATTCAAGACAGTATTCAACATGGAAAAGCAATTGACCGCCTCGCTGGGTGGCCATCGCCTGTAAATACGTGCCTTGCCGATGTCTGTCGCTGACAATGAAGAAATCGTCTTCGACAATGTCGCTCTGCATCGTCTTGATGTATCTGTGCAGGCGATCCCATCCATCCCGCCCCGCGTCCGGCAGCTGCTTGCCCGCGATGTCCGAGTACCGGAATTCGACGTCGCTGTCCTCGTCAGGAACGCCCGATCCGTCGATCAGGGCGTAAAACTTCATGTTGGCGTCAGCATCAAACGCCAAGGACAGCTGACGTTCGACCTCGGACAGACGAGCATCGCATATCTCGCGGACGCCGAAGCGGACGAACCACGTTCCATCGGAATAACGTCGTACCTCGTGTGCTTTGGCCGTCGCGAACCAGGCCCACACGGCTGTCTCCGCATAGTCGCGCGGTCTTCCGTTAATCGCGAGGATTCCCCTGCGGAATCGCTTGATGTCGGCCGTCTCCACCGGCACGACCTCAAAGGACGCCGGCAGCCTCCTGAAGAACTCCCGCAAGCCGACAAAGCCCGGCAGTGCCGTTTCGATGGACTGAATCATTTCGCTTCCCCTTTTTCACGTTTGACCTTTTCGGCTTCGTCCATGAGAGCCTTGGCGCGGGCAAGATCGGTACCGCCTTTGCAACACCTGCCGCAGCAAAGGCAATCCGCGAGGCCGAGCATTGCCTCCGGCACCTTTTGTGCGGCGGCCTTCTCAAGCCAATAGACGCCCCTATGTCCGTTCCACATCTCCACATTCTCGTCCGAACAATAGATGACGCCCACGTTGCACTGCGCAAGTGCATCGCCCGCCTCGGCCGCTTTTTCATACCAGTAGATGGCCAGACGCGGTCTGTCAAACCGCCGGTTGCGCTTTTCTTGGGGTTCGGAACTCCAGTCAAAGCACCAGGCGAGCTCGCGTTGCTGGGCCACGTCGCCGTTGATCGCCTGCCATGCGCAGAGCATCTGTTTCGCCGGCAGTTTTTCGCTTTCATCCCAAAGGCCGAAGGCATCGAGGGTCTCGGTGATCTCCGTTTCGCCGTCCTTGCCCGCCTTGTCGTAGGCGTCCTCAAGGTCGGCATAGAGGTCAAACGGAATTGCCTGCTCGTTGCTGGATTCGTTTTCACTCATTGCGGTTTCGCCTTTTCTTTTCTGCTCTTGTTCGCGGCAATTACCCGCTCGGCCAGAAGTTGAACCCTCTTTTTCTCCTGCGCCAAGGACTGCGGGCGCTCCAACTCGACAGGCAATTCGGTTCTCCGGCTCCTCCCGACGGGGAACACGTAGCCCTTCAAGTCGTTGAAGCAGTCCCAGGCGGCCAGCATCTGGTAGGGGCGGCTCCATTCGGCGGTCTCCGTCAGGAAACGCACCTCGACGCGCACATACATGATCTCGTCCTTGGGGTAGACGCGCGCCTCCTTCAGCTTCGCCGTCGCGAGGATGTCCTCGACGTGCGTCTCAAGCGGGTCGCCCGATCCCTTCAGGACGGGGAGAAAATCGCCGACGATCTCCTTCTTCGTCTCGTCGTCATAGTCGAATGCGTTGAATTCCCCCTGTGCGTCCAGCATCGCGAAGAACTCGTCGTATGTCATCAGCTTCGTTCCGGACGCGGGCGGGCGATAGGCTCTCCGGCGCTCCAGCAGCTCGGCGTAGTGTTTATTCGCCGACGGATTGTCCGTAAGCCCGATCATGTACTCCAGATCGGCGTCTGTCATCGCCTTCTCCACAGACGCGCGCCAGGTGCGGTACTTATCGTGTGCGTCGCCGGGGTGCTCCTTCACCCAGTTCCTGTTCTCCGAGAACCAGAACGACACCTCAAGACGCCTTTTCGCCCCCAAGGGTGCCTGCGCGTAACGGCGTTCCCATAGCGGATTCACGAGAAATGCGGCCTTCGCCCTTTCAAGCGATGCAATCCCAAACGGACATGCGGTTGCCTGCTCGTCTGCCATGTCACACCTCTTTCATTTCAATTGCTATCGTGATGTCGAGCCAATGGCCTTCCAGCTCCTTGCCGACGACCTTGGCGTTCAGCTGCTTCCCGGCGTCCATCAGCCGGGCCATCACCGCGCCGTAGCGGCGCGGCACGTAGCCGAGGCACGTGCCCGACTGCGTCTCCGCCGAGACGGCGTGCGCGTCGGCAGCGCCCACGGCGGCGGCACGCTTCAGGACGAGCGGCGTTCCCGCGCCCACGTTCTGCGTCTTGACGAGGATGTCGTCGATCTCCTCTGTGCCCGCAAGGTGGCAGTCCGTCAGGTAAACGGTCTGCTCGAACGGCACGGGGAGATCCTTGACCTGATCCGCGAGCGCCAGCCAGTTCTTCTCGATGACGGCGATTTCGTTAGCCATTGTTCCACATCCTTTCGTACTTCTCGATGACGGCCTCCAAGTCGGCAATCTTCGTCTTGAGATCGTTCTGCTTCTGCTTGAGGAGTTCCTCGTCCTCCAGCAATACCATGTAGGTGAAGGGCTCGTGCGCCTTCAGTTCCGCGATCTGACGCGAGACCTCGTGTTCCTTCTCTTCGAGACGGGCGCACGCCGCACGCATCTTTTCAAGGCCTTCCGGCGTCTCGTCGAACGCGTCCTGTCCGGCGGTCACCTCGTCCACGAGGCTCACCAGGAACTTGAGCTTTCTCCAGTTCTTGTCGGCCTTCGCCTGCTGGATCTGGCTCCAGAGCCTCACGGCGGCTTCGGGAAGATCCGGATTGACGTCCGGGTGGAGTTTCTTCACTGCCTTGAGATAGGCGCAGCGAATCTCGCTCGTCTCCTCGGAGGACATCTTTTCCGTATCCCACAGGAGCCTGGAATCCTTCACCCGCGCCAAGAGCGAATCGATCTTATCCTGCCACTCGGCGAGTTCCTTGTCGAGCTGCGCCTCGATTGCCACGGGGTCGGGCGTCTCGCCCCGGTTGAGGTACTCCTGGCGGAGCGCGAGCCGCCGCTTCCAGCGCCTGACCTCAAGGCCTCGCCGCTTCGCCTGGCACTCGAACTGGCCCACGAGCATCATGTACTGCGTCTCGATGTTCGGGCCTTCCGTGTCGACGAGATGCGCGTACATCTCGATTCCGTTCGCCACCTGCTCCTTCAGCGCGTTGTACCGGAAGCGGCACTTCTTGAACTCTTCATTGAACGTTGCGTCTTCCATCGTCTAGCTCCTTTTTGATTGGCTTCACTTTCAGTTGCTGGTGATCGCGTGAACGAAGATGTCTTTCGGGTGCTCGCCGCCGATGAACCGGTGGGTCTGGTTGCAGAGCCACGCAAGAGGCAGTCCGAAGATGCCCCGGAACTGCGGAGCCTCGCCGGCGTTGCCGTTGCGGACGCTGTACGTCGCGCCCCAAGGGTCATGCTCGACGCGGTGGAGTTGCATGACGTGGTCGCCCGGCCGCTCAACGTCGCTGGAGAACACCATCTCCACGCGACGCGAGCCGCCGGACAACGCCTCGATCATCGTATCAGCGCCCGATACCATCGCGTTTTGTGCGCGCGTCCCCTCCATGTCGGCATACCACCCGGCATCGTCCTTGAGAAAGACGATGTGCTTGTTGACTACTGTTGTGTTTGTTTTCTTAGTCATTTGTTTGCTCCTTTGCTCGCCAAGCTTCTCAGGAAGGGACAAACCCCTCGCAAACGTCAGGCCGCTCAACCTGAAACCAAGACGAGCGGCCTTTGGGAACATGTTTCCCTTGCGGGCACATCGCCTCTCGGCTACCACCGTGGTGTTCCACTCGGTTGGCGTGAACGGTCTCTCGACCGATCAACTCCTGATGTCTTGACTACTGCGCCTCTCTATTAGCAGAACCCGTGCCAAAGCTAAAAAGTATCCTTTTTTGCCCGAAACCCTCTTTTCAACCAACATATTAGTGCTGTCAATCCTTTTCGCCATTTCAGATTTTGACCGAAGTGTCAATTTTTGACAATTCTCGCTCATGGCGAGTTCAGGTTTTGTTAGGGGGTGCTTCTGGTGTGTGATGCGGGCAGTCCAGCACATTTGGCGTCTGTTGAGGAGAAAGAAGAATGGCACAGCTTCTTCCGGTCCCGGTCCCAAACCGGGTGGGAACACTGCGCCATTCGCTGGCTGAAGTTTATCAAAATGATTCGGGGATGTCTACCCAGAAGTCGTAACCGGGCGTTCCGCACCATAATCTTACCGGCGGGAGCCATCCCCAAACCCACGGGATGAACGGACTGGCAGCCCATTCTACTGGGGCGTAACAAGCGCGCCCCCTCCCGTGGCGGCGCGGCCAGAGTCCGCGCCCTACCGCCGTCTGGAAAGCGGCTTTCCCAGTTAGCGGCCGCGACGGAGCGCGGCCCTCCCGCCGCAAGAAAGGCCGGCGTTACCAGCCGTGAGATTATGGTGCGGAGCCTCATTCCTGCGCTGTATTCCGCCATTGTATCGTGTACCCCATTTTCGCCATAACACATCGGTCATTTCAGCCGTCATTTCGGCACCTCGGCTTTCTTGACAATCCACCTGCCGCCCTTGTCCCCGCCTTCACGGACAAGCAGCCCGACTTCTTTCATCGCACGTATGGCGCGCCAGACACTTTTCGCTGAAAACCCCAACCTTTTTGCAACACTGGAAATATCGGCTTCTGGGGCCTCGGCAAAGACATAAAAAACTTTCCTTGCATTTTCACGAAAGTCACTTCGACAGGCCCCCATCAACACTTCAAAATCATGATTTACATCGTCACTTACCGATTTTACAT
>CACZAK010000268.1 GCA_902779075.1 uncultured bacterium
GCCATATCCTCTGCTGACAAAACCACGTTCGGAATATCGCCCGGAGGAGATCGTATGAACCTTAAGTTAGCGGCATTCGGGTCTGACCCTCTGGCCCCCGTCGGACGCAGTTGCCTATTTCACCAGCCAGAGCCCGAAGAGGCCGCCTGCGATGTTGCCCGGCGTCGTCGCGAACCTGACCTCGATTTCGCTCTTGCCCGCCGTCAGTTCCGGCGGAATCGGCATCTCGCGGTAGAAGAACCTGTGCTTCGCGTCGTCCTTGAGGTCTTCCGTGAAGATCGTCTTTCCCTCGACCTGCACGTTGAACCGGCGCGGGCCGGACCACATGCGGTAGCGCGCCACGAGCGTCAGCGGGCCGTCCCCCTTGCCGACGGCGAGGCGGTACGCGAAATGCCCGCCCGTGTGCGCGTCGCGCCAGCCGTAGGCTTTGCCGTACACGTTCTCGCCGCTGTTGCTGTTCCTCGCCTCCAGGCGATGCACCTCTTCGCTTTCCTGGTCGTTGGGGACGACGAAGTCGACCGCCCTGCGCGCGCATTCGGCCTCCTTGGCGCAGGCCGCCGCGTATTCCGCGCCCTCGTTCGCATCCATCAGCCGCCAGTACATCGCATAGCGGCTGTAATGCAGGGCGAACATCGGCACGAGCAGGACTTCCGTGTCCTTCAGGCGGAACGTCAGCGGGCCCACCGCCGTCGGTACTTTTCGTCGCCCGTCGCCTTGTAGGCGTACACGTAGGTGAGCGGAATCGACCCGTGCTCGCTCACGAGCAGCTTCTCCATGTTCGCGTCGTCAAGCTTGTCCACCACCTCCTCGCCGAACCAGTCGGACATCCGAATGAACACCTTCCACGCCTTTTCGCTTCCGGTGGCCTCGTGGACGCGCCACACGCCGAGCAGCACCTTGTTGAGGACGTAGACCAGGTCGAAGCACCCGTTGACGATTCCGACGTTGGTGAACGCCGGATTGTACCCGTGAAGCCTGATGTCGCCCGCCGCGATCTGCGCCATCGCCTTGCGTCCATTCTCCGTCGCGAGGGCGTAGCCGCACCCGTGCGCGTCCTGGACGGCGGCGAGTTCGTCGATCACGTAGAGCAGCCGCCTCTTCAGCTCCTCGTCGCCGGTCGCCTCCACCGTCGTCGCCGCGCCGGCCATCCAGAACGCGAGGATGTGCCCGGCGAGGTCGACGCTCTTGACCTTCGAGCTCTCCCATCCGCCGTAGGGCGGTGCCTTCGGCTTCAGCCCCGCCTCGCTGCGGAACCGGCTCAGGAGACGGTCCGGGTCGAGACGCAGGAGGTATTGCCTGTTCTGCTCCTGCTGCGCCTTCAGCGGCCCGCCCGTCAGGCGGACATCCGTGAGCGGAAACAGCGCCTCGCGCACCTTCGGCGCCTCCGCCGCGCAGAACTGCGCCGCCACAGCGGCGGCCAGTGCGATTGTACATGTCTTCGTTTTCATGGTTTTGTATTTCATGGTCTCGAATCCTGGTTGGCGGACAGTATACACCATCCGCCGCCCTGGCGGCAAGACAGCAAGACAAAACGATCAGTTTCCCTCTTGCGCCGGAAAAGAGAATTTGATATATTGGTTGCGCTGGGTTCTTCAGCCGTGTTGATGTGCTTTTGCGAGTTCCGTCAGGCCGCGCGGCCTGACTCGCAGATGGCGGCACGGAAGAAGGGTCTGCATTGGAGTTGGATGATGAGTGCCGAAAAGTGCAAAAATGTGAGGGGGGGGGTAAATCCCATAGTTTTCTAAGTGCGTTAGCGCTTGTGGCGTTGGCGCACGGCGCATGGGCCGCCGGGCCTTCGCTGATTCACCGCTGGAGCTTCAACGGCGACTATGCCGACAGCGTGGGCGGCGCCGACTTCACCGGCACGGACAACTCCAGCTCCGTCACGTTCATCAACGACAACACGGCCATCCGCCTCGCGGGCGGCACCAAGGGAACGTCGTGGGTCGAGCTGAACCCGAACCAGTCCTCCTCGATCCTTCCCGCCGGCGACAAGCCCTTTACGATCGAGGTGTGGACGACGATACGCGCCATCGACAACTACAGCGCGATCATGACGCTCGGCAAAAAGGACAACACCGGGGCGAAGAGCCTGATGTGCGCCTTTCACAATCCAAATCCCCAAGTCAAGACATGGGACAACAACGGCCCGGTCTTTCATTTGGTGGGCTCCAGCGAGAACGGCAACAACATCCTCATGGGCAGACAACCGCTGACGGCGGGCGGAACGTATCACCTTGCCATCGTCGTCAAGCCGCACGGCGACGGAGACGGCGCGACGGTCGAGGGCTACGTGCATGACGTCGCGACGGGAGCCCGCTATGGTGGCAATATCCGTTCCGTCACTGGCTGGACGACTTCGCTGCTCGTGCGCGAGTCCTTCGCCCTGGGGCGCAACTTCTGGGGCGACAAGGATCCGCAGGCGGACTACGACGAAGTGCGCGTGTGGGACGGCGCGCTCTCCATGGCGCAGATCGAGGCGAACATCGCGAGCGGTCCCGACGCCGTTCCGACTTTCGCCGCCGCGACGATCGACGATTCCTTCTTCCGCTACGACTTCACCGGCGGAACGCGCGTATTCACGGGCAACGGAGGCGGCGATCCCGCCGGCTACGGCGCGGGCAACGTCGCCGTGGAGGGCCCGAACGGACCGAACACCGCCGTCCACCCGAGGGGCTACGGCTCGATTTCCGACGGCGAAGCGAAACTGAACGCGGACTGGACGCTCGCGATGTCCGTGAAGTCCTGCGACGTGGAGAAGGGCGTGATGATCAGCCTGGGCAGCAACGGGACCAAATCGAAACAGTTCGTCGTGGCGACCTCGTCCAGTTCCGGAAAGCTCTACGTGCCGATTTTCCAGAATTACGGCAGCGGCAAGAACATTCCCACGAGCGTCGAGCTGAACGGACTGGGCGACACGACGAATGCGTTTCATTCCCTCGTCGCCGTACACGTGCAAAGCACGCCGACCGATCTTTTGAAGGGCGGTACGGTCACGCTGTATTGGGACGGCAAGCCGATCGGAAACATAAACACCGCAATCAGCTCTGCCGCGCTCCTCTATTCCAACGGCTTCCAGCTCTCATCCGCGCATGGCGGGGTGCTTTCTGGATACTCCGATCTCTCGAGCAACAACAATCTCGCGTTCCAGGACGTGCGCTTCTTCGACCGCGCAATCTCCTCGGAGGAGGCGGAGCTCTACGCTAAGGCATTTCCTCCGTTCTCGCCCGGAAGCGCAATTGCCGCGAACGAACAGCTGCTCCATCGCTGGAGCTTCAACGGCAGTCTCTCCGACACCGGCTCCGTCGGCGGCAAGGACGCCACGCTCATGGGCACGGACAAGGACAACATGTCCTATATCAACGACAACACCGAGATCAGCCTCACGGACGGCAGCGGCGTGAACAGGTCGTGGATCCAGCTCGGCGACAACATCATCCCGTCGTCGCTCGGCGATACGCCGTTCACCATTGAACTGTGGACGACGCTGCGCGAGCGTGTCACATGGAGCCCCATATTCGGCCTTGGCATCGACCAGGGCAGCGACAATCAGTACGCCCTGCACGTGGCCTACCACGGCAGCAGCGGCAAGCCGATCGTCCGGCCCATCAAGGCGGCGGCCTCCGGCGGCTGGGAAGGCGACGGCAACAAGGACATCGCGACCGAGGCGTTTCCGGTGAACGAGAAGTGCCATGTCGCCATTGCCGTCACGCCCGACGGGAACGGCAACGCCACGATCGACGCGCACATTCACCGGGCGGACGGCACGCTCTTCAGTTCCGCAAGGTATTCCGTCGGCTCCTGGAGCCTTGCCAGGATCACGCAGAGCGCCTTCAACCTTGGCCGCAGTGCCTGGGGTGACGCCAATCCGAAGTCGAGCTACGACGAAGTCCGCGTGTGGAAGACCGCGCTCACCGCCGAGCAGATCGAGGCGAACGTCGCCCTCGGCCCTGACGTGCTGCCGGATTCTCTGACCGTCTGCAAGCTCGGCGACTTCTACTTCCGCTACTGTTTCGAGAACGGTACGAAGCTGTACGACATCGGCACGTGCAGCAGAGGCGAGCCGACGGCGTCCGCCTCCGGCTCCATGCCCGCCGACGGACCGGGAGGCCCCGGCACCGCCGCGCATCCCTACGGCTACGGATCGATACCCTTGGGCGACACGTACCTGAACGCGGACTGGACGCTCGCGATGTCCGTTCGCTCCGTGCCTGTCGACAACGGCATCCTCCTCGCCCTCGGCGGCGACGGCCGGGCGACTACGGGCCGCGAGCTTCGCATCCTCTCGTCCGCCACGCCCGGAAAGCTGCGCGCGGTCGTGGTGCAGACCTGGTCGACCGGTTATGCCCAGAACGCGCCGGCCAAGCTCGACCTGACGGGGCTGGGCGACGTCACGAATACGTTCCATTCGCTCGTGGCGGAGCACTCCATTTCCGACCACGTGATCCGGTTCTACCTTGACGGCGTGCCCGTCGGGAAGTTCAACTCGTCCCAGAGCATGGGCACGCTGTTCAGGAGCTGGATCCAGTTCTGCCAGTCGAAGAACGATTGGCTGGACCCGAACATTGAGACGCATACCGACACGGTCATGAACCCGGCTGTCGCGTTCCGCGACGTGCGCCTCTACAGGAGGCGGCTCGAACCCGGCGAGATCATGCAGTACGCCGAGGCGTTTCCGGCGGCGGAGGGCGCGTATGTGCCGAAGGACATCGACGGCTATGCGTTCCGCCACGACTTCACGAGCGGCAAGCTCGTCTATGACGGCAGCGGCTACACCGACAACGGACTCGCCGGCACCGGCGAGAAGGTCATGGGCGCCAAGGGCGCCAGATACGCCGCGTTCCCGGACACCAACGGCTGGTGCTCGGTGGAAGGCGGCCTCAACCGCGACTGGACGTGCGCGATGAGCGTGAAGATGCCGGCGGGCATCGAGGGCAACGGCATCATGCTGTCGCTCGGCGGTCAGGGCGGAAGCGGAAAGAGGTCGCTCGTCATCTCCACCACGAACGATCCCTCCGGCTCGTTCTACGTGAAGAACGCGCAGCGCTACGGCTCCAACCAGAAAGATGTCAACACGACGCCGGAGAAGTTCCTGCCGACGGGCCTCGGCGACGTCACCGGCATGTTCCATTCGCTCGTGGTCGTCCACGCGAAGGGGATGTCGAACGCCAGCAACTGGAGAACCGGCACGTTCGGCTTCTACTGGGACGGCGCCTACATCGGCAGCGTGCAGATCTCGGACGGCGTGACCGGCCGCGAGCTGGAGAACATCATCAGCTACGGGTGCATCAAGCCCTACAACCCGCATCTCTACAACACGAATGGCGATGCGGTCTACAATCCGCCGTTCGTGGAGATCGGCGAGAAGTCCAGCGGATTCGCCGTGCAGGAGATGCGCTTCTCCACGGAAGTGTGGAGCGAGGTCGAGGCGCGCGCCTACGCCGAGCGCTTCCCTGCCGCGGTACAGGGGCGGCCTGCCGGATTCGTCATCCTCGTGAGATAGCCAGCCGTCGCGACGATATCCGTCAGGCTGGGCGACGGACGGTTCCCGGGCGGCCCGCGTTTTTCACACACCCAATCTTCAACAGCCCAAGAAAGGAAGAAAGCCATGGCAACAGGAAAGGCACTCAATGGAAAGCCGTATGCGGGAAATCCGCACGTTGCGCCTTCGCAATGCTACGGCGGCACAGGCCGGTTTGACGAGGGGGAAGTCGCATCATGC
>CACZAK010000269.1 GCA_902779075.1 uncultured bacterium
AAGGGGGCAGCGGCCGGTGGCGCGATGTTCGCGCTGCCGCGCCTTGTCCGCGCGCAGGGTTCCGGCTCGTCGTACTCGGTGGCCGTACTCGGCGACACGCACTTCGACCAGGCGCTCGAGCCGGAGTTTATCGCGTCGTATGACCTGACGACGAACGTGTCGGCAGATGACATGGCGCGGTATACGGCGCAATCGACCTATCATGCAAATTGGAGCAACACCGAATCTGGCGCCCAAACGCATTTCACGGAGTTCTTGCGAAACGGCGACATGTGGCGCGAGCGGTGTCCGCGCCTCGTCGCGGCGAGCGCGGCGTTGGCGGCGTCCAAGCCCACGCGCTTTCTGCTCCAGGTCGGCGACCTTGTGCAGGGAGACTGCGGCAAGGCAGCCGTGCACAAGCAGATGCTCCGAGACGCCGTGGCGGCCGTTCGCGGCGGATTCCCGTCGGGGATTCCTTTCCTGACGGTGCTTGGCAACCATGACGTCCGGGGGACGGGCGCGCGGAACGCCTACCTCAATTTCGCCCAGCCCTTCATGTCCACGGAAATCACGAACCTGACAGGCGTGACGCCAGGGAGCACGGCCTACCCGGCGTATTCCTTCCGCCTGGACGACGATCTCTGGGTGTTCTGCGATTTCGATACAGAGGATACGGGGCAGATTTGCGATGTGATCGACGCCGACCCGTCGGCGCGGCGTGTGTTCCTCGTCACGCACGGCCCGTTCACCGCGAGCGCCGTAAGCTCATACGCGAACTGGCGCCTTGCCGGAAGAAATGTGACCGCGGCTAAACGGTTGGCCCTCTACAAGACGCTTTCGCGCCGCCATGCGATTGTCCTCTCCGGCCACACGCACCTGACGGACTACTACTGGCATGTCAACGAATACGGCGGCTTCTCCGAAATGACCGTCAACTCCGTCTGGAAGAGCGAAGATCTCGCGACATCCGTGCCGAGCCATGACATGCTTGATGACTACACTTCGAGCGCGGCCAACTTCTTCAAGCCAGGCCTCAAGAGGTATTTCCACAATTCCGCCGCAGGACACTACCGGATCAACGTCTCGGACGACGAGGTGACGATGGAGTTCTATCCTGGCGCGGCGACGACGCCCGGACGCGTTTTCACGATGTGGAAGTGGGAGGCCGTCAAGCCATCCAGATGGGTGAACGAGAGTGCGCTCGTGACCGGGACGACCGGCGCCTGGTCGGAATCGGTCGATTATGGCTGGGATACCGAGAAGGCGTCCATCGCGGGAGACCGAACCTTCACTCCCAACAAGCAGTCCTCCGGCAAATCCGCCACCCTGACCGTCAAGATGCAGTTCACTGACATGGCGACGACCGTTGACGCCCCGGAGGGCGTACAGGCAGCGGTGCAGCTCGGCGCGGGCGGGCTTTTCCAGGTCTGGACGAGGGGAAGTGTTGCCAATGTGGAAATGTTGCCAATTGCCAATTCCAATTCCCAATTGGAAACTGGCAACATTGGCAACACTGGCAACATTCCCATGTGGTTGGACGTGGCGGCGGAAGGGGTCTCGCCTCGGGCGGGCGTGGAATACACGTTCCGCTTCAAGATCGACTACGGGACGTGCCTCTACGCCGTTTCCGTGAAGAACGCGTACGGGAGCTTCGTGCCGCTCAGCGCGAACGGCGAAACGTCGTTTGCGCTCGCATCGAACGCCACGCGCCTTTCCTCCGTGCGGTTCAAGGGCGGCGGGTTGTTGACGTCGCTCAGGGGCGATTACGCCAGGGGCCTTGGCGTGGTCATACGGTAGGGAAGAGCAAGGGAGACAACCATGTTAAGCGTACAACACCGAACAAAGGCGCTCCTTTCACTCGCGGTCCTACTCGCGGCATCTGCCGCAACGGCGGCGGTGGGCAACCTCGAAAGCTACCACTTGCGGCACGACTTCTCGACCGGTGCGCGCGTGTTTATCGGCGGCCCGAACTGCCCGACGGACTTCATAGCCGACACTTCGACGGACAGCATGGCGGTCGTAGGGCCGAACGGCCCCGACAGTGCCATGCATGTTGGTAATTGTGCCGGCCAGTTGGCTATAAATGGTGTTCAGGTCAACAGCAACGATTCCTCTAGTACAAAAACTACGGATCTCGCCTTGAACACGAACGCCTGGACGCTCGCGATGTCGTTCAGGCCAGGTAACGTCGAAAAGGGCATGTTGTTCTCAATTGGACGCTTGAACGGCGGTAAAAGCAGCGGTCGCATCGCCATCACGGTCTGTTCTTCATCCGACCCAAGCAAGCTGTATCTTCAGGAGTTCTACCGGGGGGCTGATGCATACGTTCCTGAGAAGGGAAATGCTGTCGAGCTGACCGAGCTTGGCAACATGACGAACGGGTTCCATACGCTTGTGATGGTGTACTCGCCGTCGGACAAGACGATAACGCCATACGTGGATGGAACAAAGAAAACGGTGTTTACGCTCTCTTCCAAGACAACGACCAGTCGCGCTGTGGGCAACGCCTTCCACTACGGCTCGTTCCCATCGATTACGGGAGAAGTGACCGGATTCTCCCGGTCCTACACGAACAACGACGTGGCGTTCTACGACATGCGCTTCTACTTCGGCGCATTCAACGATGCCGACGCGGCGGCATACGCCGCGCTCTATCCGGCGGACCGCATGGGCTCGCCGTTCCGCCCGAACGCGTACATCGAGGCGGGCGCGACGAACACGGTCAGCGACGCAAGAAATATCACGACGCCCGTGAGTTATGTCGATACGGGATACATTGCAAAGAAGGGCACGGAGTTCGCCCTCGACTTCCAGTACTTGGACTGCGCGACAATCCAGCAGTACGCCTTTGGCATCTGGAATGGCGACGCAAACTCGACCCCCACCTTGGACGGACTTACGCACTGCTTTTACATCAACACTAACAAGGGTTTCGCCTTCACCAAGTTTTCCGGAACCTCCGCCGACTGGCATGCGATCACGGCAAACAATGCAGCCGACCGTATTCGCCGCATCGTGACAGTCGATAACACGGACGACGCTTCCGACACGGGGTCAACCGCGACGATCCTGGCTTGGTCGGATCGTTCGACGATGGCAACCGCAAGCATAACCAAACCCCATGCGGTTGACGCAAAAACCAACACCTACCTTTTTGCAGTCAGTGCCAATGGTACGCCCAAGCGGTCTGCCAAGGCGCGCATCTACTCCTTCGAGGCGGACGAGGGCGGCGCCCCAGCCGCATTTTTCGTACCCGACATGGATAACGGCGAGGCGGGCTTCAGGAACATCATCGACGGCTCTTTCCACGGCGACGGCAACAAGAACAACAACCCTGAACGGACGCTCCGCTTCTACGATGGCGTCGGGTGTGCAAGCGACTACAAGTCCGAGGATGGCACGCTCTACGCGAAGCTGTATGCAACCTCTGGAGAGAACGGCGCGGTGAGCATCGCGGGCGGCTCGGCGGCGGCCTCCGCCGAGGGCTGGGTTCCGCACGGCGGCACCCTCGCGCTTACTGCGGTTTCCGATTCAGGATGCGGCTTTGATTGCTGGGAGGGCGATATCTGGGCGATTGCGGACGGCTTCAGCGTGACGGACGCAACCATCGAGGTATCCACCCCGTATGCCGTGCAGCTGCGTGCGACGTTCAGGCGTGACTCCAGTCTCACCATTCCCGCTGGAGGCACGGTCGTCTGGAGCGCGGGGGAATGGACGGCTGCGGGCGTGGCCGTCCCGGCCCCGGTGAGCGGGTCGGCGACTGTCAACGTTACAGGAGCGGCAACGCTTACGCTGGACGGAACGGCTTCGTTGGGCTCTCTTGTCGTCAATGGCGGAAGCGGCGCGAAGCTGACGCTTGCCACGGCGGCCGGCGCGGCCTTCAATATTGGAAACCTCGTCCTCAGCGGCGGCGTGTCGCTTGTCGTTCCAGCGGGAACCCTGACGGAGGGAGCGTCGTTTGGGACGATTACGTCGTCGGCCCCTGGCGGCGTTCTGGTGATCGACGTGCCGGAGGGCGAATCGTTCACCAACGAGACGACGACAATTTCCGGCGGCTCCAACCTCCAGGTGTGGAAGACGGGCACGGGAACGCTGACCATGACGAAGGTCAATCCCGGGTTCGGCGGCAACAACGTGACCTCGCTCGTCGTCAAGGCGGGCATTGTCCGGCAAGGGACGCCCAACAACGCGACGTGCGGAGCGAATGGCTCGCGCATCGTTGTCGAGGACGGCGCACAGTTCGACGTGAACGGCACCGGCAACACGGTTTACTACGATTTCACCATTTCCGGATCCGGTCCTGACGGACTCGGCGCGATCTCGAACAAGAAGACGGTTTCAAACGTGTACGGCACGGCGTATCTCATGCGCGACATCGAGCTGGCGGACGACGCGACGATTGGCGGCACGTCGTATGTCAGCCTGAAGTTTGGCGACTGGGCGGCTGGCAATATAGTGATGAACGGCCATGCGTTGGCGCTAACGAACGCCACGGTCTATGCGGGGAACAGGACGTACGTCGGCGAGGGGCGCATCGAAATCGGCGGCGGAGCGGCTCTGTCGTTCTACCAGCACAACTCCTCGGCCAGCAACTGCGTGGTGACGGTTTACGGCAATCTGAACCAGAACGCGGGCGGATTTACGGCGGTCAAGTCCCTCATCTTCGAGAGCGGTGCGAGTTTCTGGTCCAGGGCTACCACCGGGCATCCGACCACGATCGTGTTCGACACCTACGCCCCGAACATGAGTCACACGGGGAGCGAGCTTACCGGCCCGATCGTCCAGCTCGGCGACGCGCAACACCTGACGCCGACGCTCGACCTCTCGCGCTTCTGCACGAACGGCGTGGATGTGGTGTTCGGTGCCGAGAATACGACGTTCCAGTCTGGTTCCACGGTGTCCGTGAAGCTTGGAGGCCGCGCCATCGGCGACCAGAACGGAACGAAAATAGCCAACTGGTCCGCCAAGCCGCAGGGCGTCAAGTTCGTCTGTGGCGACGAAGGTAGGAACTGCATGTTCGCGGCGGAAGCCGACGGGCTGTACATCTACAGAGGCTTCTCCATTTTCCTGTATTAGGCTCGCCGAGGACGGCTCGCCCCACCGTTTCGCCGCCAAAATGGCGGCGTGGTTGTAGGTTGTTTTTTGGCGTGAGACTTGAGACGCGAGACGAGAGGGTGAGACGCGAGACGGGCCGGGTTCCCACAAGGCCACTGGCGAAGCGCTCCGCGTAATTCCAAAGTCTCTTGCTCTCACGTCAAGTCTCACGTCTCACCGTCTAACGTCCCGCTCGTCTCGCGTTTCGCGTCTCACGTCACCCCCCACCATCTGACATCCCCCATAAGCTTCTGCAAACCCCCGCAAAACGCCGCAGTTGGGATTGACGAATCGCGGAAGGATGTGCTAACATATCGCCAACTTTCCATGGGAAGACCAGCGACTTTGAACAGAAAATCGCAAATGACTCCAGGACGGAGGCATGAAACGGCATCGGAAACGACGCCGCGTGGGAATGTTGCCAATGTGCAAATGTTGCCAATAGCCAATACCCAATGTCCAATTGGGATTGGCAACATTGGAAACTGGCAACACTTTCACATTTACACAATCATTGCATGAGCCGAGAGACGCAGACCGCGCCTCGCGGCCCGCGTTTTTCACACACCCAATCTTCAACAGCCCAAGAAAGGAAGAAAGCCATGACAACAGGAAAAGCACTCAATGGAAAGCCGTATGC
>CACZAK010000270.1 GCA_902779075.1 uncultured bacterium
CCAACCGGCAACAGACTCAAGATCAGACAGTATTTCGTCGAACCGTTCCTTCAAGTCCGTCAACACATGGTCATGATCGACAGAAATGCGGTGATGAGCATACGTGGCCGCTGCCGTCCCCCCGACAAGCACAGCCCCTGGAACAATTTTTTGAAGGTGTGCAGCAGAGGAAAGCAACCGTTCCCATTCTGGAATCGGCTTATCCGGCATAAAGTCTCCACAAATGGTATTTCTGGTCGTACGGATCGGAACAATGCGCTTCGCAAACACGACGGATTTTTTCCATGACCGAAGCCTCCCCGCGCGAACGATCTCGAAGAAAAGCCCAGTCGGCACGTCCGCCGCGATCAATGATGTCGTCAATCGCCGCCGTGCTTAAGTCATATCCTGCCTGAATGTGCCTATGTTCCATGAACTTTTTCTTTTTGCGTTGGTCGCAGACGGCGACGATTACGGTTGCTCACCGTCTGACCCGCGCGGGTAATCTGTTATCTCGCCTTTTTACGGGCAAGACGGAAATAGTATGCCACATTCCCCCGCCCAACGCAAGCGGGATTTTGGGAAGTTGAAGTTTTGCGCACGGGGGCGCAGAGGTTGACGAGAGACTTGAGACGCGAGCGGAGACTTGAAGACGTTAGACCATGAGGCAATGCGGCTTAGCCAATGTCTCATCGTCTCACGTCTCGGCTCGTCTCTCGTCTATCGTCTCACGTCCGCGCGCACACACCCACTCCGCCGGTAGGATTCTGTCAGAGAATCGCAAAAGGATGTCATCGTTCAGCCAACGCTCAAGGTCCTGTGCTCTTTTGTCTCCGCCACGTTTAACAATCCCCTTATTCAACTCTCCAACTGTAATGTATGACAAGTACAACGTCTCGGAATCCTGACGGCAAAGCCAGTCGATCACCGCTGCATTTGGACGATTGCGCGTAAGTTCGCTTATGACGCAGGTATCAAGAAGATACTTCATAAATCCACCGTGCGACCGACATCGCAACCATCCCTGGCAATGTCAAGTTCGTCCCCCTCGTCAAGTCGCGGACAGGACAACAGAACATCTACAAAAGATTGTTTCTTGCGCGCCCGAGACGATCTGCCAAAGTGGTTTTGCTCCGTCGATTCAAACAACGGCACAAGAAGCACCTGAAAGGAGTATGATGCATACTCCTTCGGCACCTTGACGCTAATCCGATTCCGAACCGGTCTCGCTATTGTCTCTATCGGAGGCACTTTCAATTCCTCTCACCGTACTCCCAAACGCGGCGGCGACTACTTTTCTTAGCCGACATCCACGCGGATGATCTGTTATCTCGCCTTTTTACGGGCAAGACGGAAATAGTATGCCACATTCCCCCGCCCAACGCAAGCGGGATTTTGGGAAATTGAAGTTTTGCGCACGGTTTGGTATGTGAATGCGCGGTACGTCAGGTATTGTGATAGGTGAAGTGGCGGATATGGTGCGTGAGATTATGGTGCGGAACGTGGTTTTGGGGAATTGCGGCTCGCCCGGAGGGCTCGCCCCACCCGGCTCGGCGGGACGCCTCGCCCCACCTCTGCTCACCCCACCGAGCGGCTGCAACAAGCGCGCCACTCCTGCTGCTGCTAGAGAGGACGCACACCAACGGTGCCCCCAAATTACGCCCAGGCGGGTGGGCGGTGGATCGTACGGCCGTTGGGCAACATCACGACATCCGGCAATTGGCACTTCGCCGGAAGGTCGCGGGGAATTTGCGCGTAGTAGGTGGCGTGATACTGCAAATCGGACGGCCTGTCGATTCTCGGATTAAACACGAGAATCGTTTTCTTCAATTCAAACCGCACGATGTCTATCGGCGTAATGTAATCGGAATCTCCTGACACAAGTACAAAACAATCGGCTGCGTTGCGAAAAGCATCTGCCAAGAGAGCAGACGTAAGATTCACATCCGACCGCTTTTCCTCAAATTTCATAACATGGGCAAATCCATCGCGAGAATCTGGACACACCTTGCACTTTCCGGAAAGATGCGGCAACCATATCTTGTTTCGGTTGTAGAATCCTTCGACAACGGAAACACCAGTGCAATGCGATATCGCCTTCAGATAGATGTCCTGACGGTTAATTGCGGCAGCATCGAAAGGATATGGCCGAATTCGGGCAGTGAAAAACTTAATATCAATAACGTCATGGTCTTCGCGCAACAACGCCTTAATCAGCGCAAACGGATCCAGCCATTTGTATTGCGGCATTCTCTGAAGAAGGCCGTAATACAAATTAAATCCGTCAATGTAGGCTATTGTCTTTTTCATTTCGGCCACCATTAAAAACTGCAAGGGCCTCTCACCTTTCGGCTTGAGGCCCTGCCCCGCATCGCCAGAGGCTCACGGTCGGTTAACAACCCTTCAAGGGGTTCGGTCGTAGTTTAGCATATTATGAGTCCGTGTTCAAGGGGTATAAAGAAAAAACTCAAAAAGTTGAAAAGACTCGAAGGTAGAGTCTCTTCCATGCGCCATCAAGTGAGAGCTTCCTGCGTTTTCACTCGACGCAACCCAAACGCGGCGACGATTACGGTTGCTCACCGTCTTACCTGCGCGGGTAATCTGTTATCTCGCCTTTTTACGGGCAAGACGGAAATAGTATGCCACATTCCCCCGCCCAACGCAAGCAGGGATTTCGGGAAGCTGAAGTTTTGCGCACGGTTTGGGATGTGAATGCGCGGTACGTCAGGTATTGCGATGGGTGAAGTGGCGGATATGGTGCGTGAGATTATGGTGCGGAACGTGGTTTGAGGGAATTGCGGCTCGCCCGGAGGGCTCGCCCCACCACGGCTCGGCGGGACGCCTCGCCCCACCACCGACTCCCGCTGCGGCGGTCGCGGGGCGACCGCCCTACCATTCGGTCGCGACAAGCGCGGCCTCTCCCGCTGTTGGCCGGGCCACCATAGGAGGGGGATTTTTGAGCCACGGCGAGGGGAATTATGAGCCACGACGAGGGGATTTTTGAGCCACGTTGGGAGAGCGAACTCCCTACGATTAGGGAACGACCTGCCTACGATTAGGGTTGGACGCCCCTACAGCGAGGGTATGACCTACATACTGACTTGCCTTCGGGCGCCAGTTTGAAAACCGTCCGAGTATTCCGTCGTCATCAATTTGATTTCCACAGGGCCGATGAGGCCGGAGTCGTGCAGCGGCAACCGTTCCGACGGTCTTCTGAACGTCCACGTGCGCCGCTTCGCCTCCGGCAGCCAGCCTTCATACACAAGCCGGTTGTACCACGTGTCCGTCACTTCGATCTTCAGGGCGTTTCTCCCCTTCCTCACCGCGTGCGTCACGTCAAGGCGGTACGGCGGCGCCCACAGGTCGTGGAACGTCTTCCCGTTCAGCTCCACGCGCGCAATCGACTCAACCCGCCCCAGATCCAGCACAACGCGTCCGTGCACGTCCTCAAGATCGAACTCCGTCGTGTACGTCGCCGTGCCCGAAAACGCCCGCGCGGAAGGCGATTCGCGGAACATCTCTCGCCACGGCGCAAGTGCCTGCACGGTCGTGTTCGTGGGCACATCCCAGCCATCGGGAAAGGAAATGCGCCACGGGGCCACAACCGGTAGGGCGAGGCGTCCCCGCCGAGCCGCCACGGCTCGCCCGGAGGGCTCGCCCCACCTCCGGGCCGCGTTTGTCGCGGCCCCTCTAAACACCACAAAACACGACTGCGCGGGGGCAAGTGAAAGATGGATGCGCCCCGGTAGGGCGGTCGCCCCGCGACCGCCGTCAATCAACCCGCTTTCCGGATGCCAAATCTCGCAAACCTTTCCTTCCACTCCCCTGAACGCGACCTCGCCCTCGAACCCCTTGCCGTCTTTGGCCGGTGCGACGAAATACCAGTCGTCGTCACCATTGCGCCTATGGTTCCAGACGATCCCCTCGCCGACGGCATCAGGCTCGATTTTCTCCGCCTTCAGCACGTCGGCAATCGACCGGCCGACGTAAAGCCGGCCCTGATGATCACGGCGGTCGCGGGGCGACCGCCCTACCATCTTCTCCAACCTCTCTTGCGCCGTGCGGAAGCGCGCTTCGCCTTCAGCGCCGCCTTTGCGCGTGGCCGGTTCCACCGGCAAACCTGCCATCGCGGCAACGCCGCCCTTCTCGATCCCCTTGATCAGATGTTCCATCGTCTCCGGCAACATACGCCGCGATTCGGGAATCCAGAGGATGCCATATTCAATTCCTTCGGGCGTACACCACTTGCCGTCCTTCACGGAAATGCGCGTGAGAAACGCATCGGGGTTGCAATAGTCGTACTTGTGCCCGGCGGAGAACGGCGCGTAGTGGTCGGGACGTCCGTCGCATTCGTCGCCGAGATACCACAGGACGTCAATCACGGGAACACCGGCCTCAAGCATCGTCTGGCAGCGCGCGAAGTAGTCCGTGAACGCCGACATGTGCCGCCACCACGTCTGCCCGCGCACGAACGGCGCACCGATGCCGCGTCCACCGAACGACGTCCCGGGCGGCAACCACGGCTGCTGCGGGTTGTGCGTGAACGTGTGGAACACGAAATGCGTGATGCCTTCCGCGAGGTTCATGTTCGCGTTGTGCTTGTAGTCGCGAAGGCGCTCGTGCCATGAGACGCCGAAGGACGTGAACGCCTCCGCGCCGACGCCGCGCTTGCCGTAGAGGTGCGCGGCGGAGATGATCGGCTTCACGGGCGTGAAGTTGAAGGACACGGCCGGTTGCCAGAATTCGCACATCGGGATGTCGGCGTACTTGTAGTACTTCATGATGTCGCCGGGGATGGAGTTGCCGAACGCGGCCTCGAACTCCACCTCCAGTCCGCGTTCGTGCGCCCGCTTCGACATGTGCCCGAAGAAGTTGTCCGTGATGAGGTCGCTCACGAGCGTGCGCCAGTCGTTGAGGTAGCGCGCAGTGTCGTCCGGAGAATCGACGACGTAGCCGAACACCGCCGGAATCCACGTGAAGAGGTCGTAGCCGAGACGGGACGAGAAGATTGCGTCCATCCCCGGCGTCCACGTCTGGTGTCCGCACTCCCAGCTGTCCATCAGCATCGCGCGGAGCTTTCCGTGGAGGGGCGCGCCGGGTTTCGTGAGTCGGCCGATGTAGTTGTCGAACTGGATGTCCGCAGCCAGCGTGGAAAACTTGTCGCACTCAAAACCCGTCCCCTCCGGCGGCGCGGGACTGTTCTTGAAGCCCGTGTTGACATGTCCGATGCGCAGCACGGTCCACCTGCCGGGCGGCGGGTCCCACGTGAGCGTGCCGTCCTTCGCCATCTGGGACGTGAGGTTCACGACGGACGCCGATTTGACGTACGCGCCCTTCGACTGCACCGGCGCGGCGCGACGCAGGAGACGCCGCAGCGTCCAGCACGCCTCCCCTTCCCAGTTGTCCTTCTTCGCGGCGCTGAGGAGACGCACCGTGCGGAGCGTGATCGGATGTTTGTTCTTCACCGTCAGCGTGAAACGCCGCGCCGTCGTCTCGCGGCAGGCGAGCGACAGCGGACGCGCATCCTGCCAGCTGGACGGCGGCAGGGCGACCTCCTCCACGAGCTGACCGGCTGTGCGAACTCGTAGGTAATCTCCGTCGTCGCATTCGCCGGAATCTTGGCGGCGGCGCGTCCGCGCGCCCAGGCGTTCCAGTCGGTGCTGGCCGAGCCGGTGACGGACGACGGCACAAGCGGCTTCTCCCAGTCACCGTCCGGAGCGGGAAACGCGACGACGGCGATATCGCGGTAGTCGCGCCACGGCTCGGATTTTTCACACGGGTTCGGTTGGGTCACGCGTCCCGCGTGACCGCCTTCCACGTCCGTACGCGACATCGCGAGGTGGCGCATGGCCTGTTCGGGCTTGATCCAGGGGCCGCCCGCCATCGCCCAGCCGGGACACACCTGCATCGCCATCCGGAGGTCGAGCCGCCTGCACTCGTCGCCGAAATGCCCCACGAGCGCGTCCCATTCGGGGCTGAGGCACTTGATCTGCTTCGGCACGCCCGGCCACGCACCGCGTGCGCTGTCGCCGTTGAAGAGCTTGATGCCGGCGATTCCGGCGGACTTCACGGCCTCCAAATCGGCCGTGATTCCCGGCGCGGCCACGTTTCCGCCGAAGAAGAAGAAATACGTTTCAGGCCGCTTTACCCTTTCCGGCGTGCGAAAAGCGGCCTCCGGAGCGCCAGCGCAAACAACCTGCGCCAACACGCTCCATGCGGCAACCATGACCGCGACAACGATATTTCTGCTTTTCATTGCGGCGTATTATACACTATTTCCTTACAGCACGCAATGTCCACCCGACAGGGAAAATGAACTTAGAAACTTCCATTTTCGTGGAGATTAACACGGACGCAACATCAATTTTCGTGAGAGCAAGGGGTTTTTCAACTTGCATTTTCGTGAGAATCCATGATATAATCCTCGCGACAAGGAGAAATTAGATGGTCTTCAAGCGAAAAATCTACGATAAGTTCGTTGACTGGAAGCGCCAGTCCAACGGTTGTTCCGCACTTCTCGTTGAAGGAGCGCGGCGCATGTCAGCACCACGCCTCGCTTGACAAGTTCAGGCACAAATTCGGGAAACGTCTCGGCGACGCCTACATCCTCTACACAAAGGACATCATGGTCAAGAACGACATCTACCACCTGCCGCTCTACATGGCCATGTTCCTG
>CACZAK010000271.1 GCA_902779075.1 uncultured bacterium
CCAAGACCCAGCAAAACATTACCCATATGTTCCTGACTACCAATTATGCCACGCGTAAAGGAGATATAGGGACTAAGAATATAGACGATAGCATTGAATGTCGCCTTCTCGGCAACCATCGAACTCACGCAAACGAAACAAACACAGCAACAGAATAACGCAAGAATACTTTTGATCAATTTCATCTTGTCATTCCTTTCTTTGCGACCCTTGTGTTCTTTGTGGCTGTTCCCCGCCGCGAACGCAACGGAAACCTTAGTTTTTCCTCTACCGTCTTTCAACGATGTGTTCTCGCAGAGGATTTCACGTAGAAGGTTAGTGTCTCCAAGCGAGCCGATAGTAAAGTATGCACGATACAGACGAATTTCTTTCTCCCCTTGGGAGTGTAGAATCAAATCGTACCTGTTGTTGCCTCTGTAGTCTTTCCATCGCCTGGTCGTCAGATACGCGCCATCTTCAATCTCAAATCGCCTCGCAACCCCCAAACGCCCAATCCCGATAAAAGTTGTCCCGAATCGTTTGCCGATCCTGATTTCCCTTCGTCCAAACAAGTGAAGTAACAACACGCATACCATTGCGACCATAAACACTTCGTATATCAAGAGGAATAAAAGACGAATCGCAAATACAGTTATAACAACATGCCCACGCATGTTGTAAAGTTCGCACGGTGCGCACACGCCTGCATAAATTACAGGCACTAGGGAAATCACAGTCAGCCAAAATAGAAATTGACTCGGCACTCTCGTATTCATCCACAAGACGAACACGCTTTCCCCACCCTCCACCTCTCGCGACATATGTATGTCATCACTCTTCATTTCCGATATTCGCCTTCTTTATCATACTGCGAGGGATGAGACGAGAATTGCCTTTGTCAGTTTCTTCATAGGCCATCTACTCCTTTCGCTTGCCGCTGCTGGACGCACTGTTACGAACATTGGCCGTTTCGTTCGTCGCAACGGTATCATGCACCCCTTCCGCGACACACGTGAAAAACGATGCCGCAAGGGAGCCAGCCGTGCGCCCTGCCGTCCTCACTGCGGTATTCATTCCTTTCTGGCCGAATATCAACGCAACCACAAGCGCAAAGACCGCAACTGTCTCTGCGATGGCACATAGAATGAACGGAACAAAAACTTTGAAAGGCAAGCTTCCCCGAACATACCGGAACCACCAAGGCACTTCACAAGTCGTCTCGACGGAACAGCCCGTTATCCGTTCTCTGTCAATTCTTCGACTGGCAATGACCCACTGCAAACCTATCACCACCACAAACGCCAGTGCCGCTCCCCACAGCCACGCACCGGGAAACGGGCGTTCGGAATTTGCGGCAATCATTGTAAGGATGAACATGTACATCGCCTTGGTAATCGGCATTGGCGCGAACAGGAGCCAAACGAACGACTCTCGAAACCCCTTGAATTTCGCAAGCCGCACAAACGACACGGCAAGCATCACGATTGCCGCCGCCGCCACTACGCCGACCGTTGCCGCCGGCTTCACTATTTCGATGTCCATCTTATCCAGTCCTTTCTCTGAACGGGTGATATTATACCATTTCCATTCCGCTTCATCTGGTCATATTCAAACAACGATTTCACGTCCTCATGTCGGATTGGATCGCATACGGTCTTTTCGTCGCGGTTACAGATTATGACAAATACTTTTGCCGCTGTATCCGCCTTATCCGCAATCTCCATGATAAGCGCACCCTTACGCGCACCATCCTTCTCGTAAAACGATGCGTAATCAAGAAGATATGCCGTCGCATCCGGGCCTTTCTCACGTATCGTCTGCGCCGCCATGTCGCGCAGTGCTTCGATTGATTCCGGTCCAGCCAGATTGACTATCATACCCCCCTTTTCGGTGGCGACGTAAAGCGTTGGCATGAAAGTTCCCTCTTCAATGACGGTCGGCACGTCTGCTTCCTTTGCTGCGGCGAAAAGCCGCGCGCAATGCTGCGAAAGAGCCGTTTCATTTGTTTCATTCGTCATTGCGTCCTCCTTGGTTTTCTTTTCTGTATTAGTTATTCGATCACACCCAACCACCGCGACCATCGCCGCGCAACCAAGTACCCTCATCAGTTTCCTCATCGTCATTTCCCTTTCTTCAATTTGTCGTTACACGCTCCAATACATCGCCCAATTTGAAAAGCCAATAAGCGTCAAGATAAACCAGACGGCCAATACGATGCTCCCGACGACACGGACACTTCTATCGTTTTCCAGTAAACTTGCAAGAAGTACTACAAAATACGCCACATACGACAGAATGACAACAACCCAGAACAGCAAGGCCAAAACTGTTACATGCGTAGCAAGCAAGCGTAGCAAGCAAGAACGCCACCATATACGGACCGACTATCGGATATGCCAAAGGGCTTATCAATGCAGCCCCCAAAGAATATAAAATCATTCCCGGAGCCTCTTTATTACCAATGACGACAAGCCCGATAAATGTTGCAACCATCAGAGTAACCGCATGGATTGCAAGCGACTTCAGCCAGTGAGGATTTATCTGTTTCATTTCTTTGTGTCCTTTGTGGCTAATTTCACGCAAGGAATGTCATGACGAGGTTGACCATCATTTCCTTCTCTTGCGGCTTCGACTCCGCGATCATGACCGTCAGCGCGACAAGCGTGTGGTCGGCGATGCGCTTGGAGCCGTCCTTGCGCAGCAGAAGACGGTTGCGCTTCAAGAAGTAGAGGAAGAGTCCCGCCGCGATGCGCTTGTTGCCGTCCGAAAAGCCGTGGTTCTTTGTGACGAGGTAGAGGAGGTTCGCGGCCTTCTCCTGTGCAGAAGGATAAAGATCCTTGCCGCCGAACGACTGGTACACCGCGCCAAGGGCGGACTTGAAGGAGCCGTCCTTCTCGTTGCCGAATAGCGCGGAATCGGCGGAAAACTTCATGCCGTCGATGAAACGTCTGCATTCCTCGTAGGAGAGTTCTACCGAGCGTCCCTTTGCCTTGGGCTTGGCGATGGTCTGGTGATCGTAGCCGTCGAGGAGGTCGAGCGCAGAAGAATAGGTCTTGACGACATCCAGTACCTGCTCCGTGTCAAGGCTGTTCGATACACGCTTCATCACCTCCACCGCCTGACCGAGCTGCTTCAGTCGCTCGCGATTGAGCGCATAGCCACGCACAAGGTATTCCTTGAGCACCTTCGTGGCCCAGCGGCGGAACTCCACGCCTCGAGGAGAATGGACTCGATAGCCGACGGAGATGATTACATCGAGGTTGTAGCAATCAACATTCTGAACGCGCGTCTTGCCTGGGATTGCACCATGAGGAGTGACCCTTGCAAAATTTGCAATAGTCACTTTGGGGTCAATCTCGCCATCGGCGATAGCGTTCTTTACATGACGAAAAATGACCGTCTTGTCCTTTTCAAACAGCTGAGCCATCTGTAATAGCGACAACCACACGGTTTCAGCCTTTACCTGCACCGGCATTGCGAAGTTTCCGTCCTTCGCCTCGAAAAGCACAATTTCGTTTTTCATTTCCGTTCGCTCCTTTTGTTCGCATTGGAATTGCCAAGACCTGCCATTTCGCGTCGCAAGAGCCGATAGCAGGCGACGTGTCTGGCAACCGCCACGCAGACCGTATTCGTGCCGAAACGAATAGGCGACGATTCACTGGCTATCGTCGTTCCGTCACGCAGCTTGTATCGACGCCGTTCCCGCTCCTCATACGGAACATTGTCGTTCCAAACGCGCCCGTCCCGGCTCGCGCCCTCTTCGACAAGCCGCGCAATCTCGGCGGTCGTCGCGGCGTCGCACGGCTCAAGTGCCCAGTGTTCGATGTCTATTCTGCTCATACACCCCGCCGCGAGCGCGAGGAATGAAACGAGGATTATTCGTGCAAATGGTTTCATGGGTTGCTCCTTTCGGTGGTTGAGTTGTCGGTTGATTGTTTCTGCTCTACGGTGATTCTGCCACCGGAGAATGCGATGCGGTATTGTCCTGTGGCAACGAAGAACAACATGGTGAACAGCACCGCGAGAAATGCGCTGAGGATGAGCCGAAGCGTGTAGCGCGTGACAAACGACCAATGTTTGCGCACTGAGTCAACCAAGACTCCGCGAATGCCCTGCGGTGCGTCGTAGCGCACAAGGCACAGGTTCATCGCGAGGCCGAAGAGGAAGTAGAGCGGTGTGCTGTAGACGATGTTCGGGCAGCGAAACGCCTGCAATGCGTCGAAGCCGCGAAGCCACCAGTAAAGCGAATAGACGCCGTCGATACCTGCCCACGCGAAAAGCCACGCCAGCGGAAGGCGCTTCCAGTCGAGATAGACTAGCGCCCTCACCGTCCACGGCGCGAAGACATACGCCCAAAGCCCCATGATGAAGCAGATCGGATAGTCCCAGTCGGCGGATGGCGTCAGGTGCGACCCAGCGATAAGGATGCCGATGCCGACGGCAAGTACGGCGAGTCGCCAAGGATTGGTAAGTTCCCGCGACACCAGCGGACAATCCTTCGCTAGAAACCCAAACTCATAGTTTAGCTTCATCTCGCTTCTCCTTTCGTATAATACCCCGTATCTCCCTGTAGGCAATAACAGCTATACCAAAAAGCAGAAGAGGAAGTATGGTTCGATGAGGGTACTCCGAGACTTCAACCCGCTCACCTTGATATCCAGGCGAAAAGCATTTCTCCAATTCCTTGGTTATGCGATACTTGCCGAGCTTTATCTCCCCATAAGGAGAATCACCAACAAGAAGAGTCAATGTCCCAATTTTTCCACAGCCGGATGATCTGCTCACAGGGCGCACATTTGTTATGCTTTTTATCGGGCATTTCCATGAAGACTTCTTCATCCCCCAATACTGGTTCGTTTCAATATGTAACACGCCGTCGCAGACGACATAATCTATTCTTTCCACATGAACACCGACAACTGCCGCAACCATGCCCGACGCAACCGCAAGTAAGACTAATATGATTTTCTTCTTCATGCTCCCGCTCTTTTCATTGGTAATTGGAATTGGTACTGGCAACATTTTCCCATTGGCAACATTTCCAAAGTTCCCCTGCTTTACAACAAACCTACGCCTTGATGTACTTTGTCCCTCGACCGCCGCCAAGGCGGCGTATGAGGCCGCCGCGCACCATCGCGCCAAGAACCGCCTCGACTGTAGTCGGACTGACATCCGGCAGGATTGAGCAGATATCGGACTTAGACAGCGGCGTGAACGAATTCAATACCGTAGCTTCGATGCGCTTCTTCTTCGACACCTTCTCCGCCGCGACGGATGCAAACCTCTTGTCGAGTTCGCTGTAGCACTCGTAGAGCGTCGAAAGAAAGTTCACCATGAACGGGAAATACCTCGGACGAGATTCTTCCCATCCTACGGACGACTCCCTGAGTGCATCGTAGTATTCCGCCTTGTGCGCATTTACCGCCGCCTCAAACGAAATGTACTTGCCCGCATCGAATCCGTTGCGATAAAGAAGCAGCAGCGTCAGGAGACGGCTCAAGCGACCGTTTCCGTCCCTGAACGGATGAACGCAGAGGAAGTCGAGAACGACG
>CACZAK010000272.1 GCA_902779075.1 uncultured bacterium
CATCCGCTCAACGTCGCCTACGAGGCCGCCACGATCGACCTCAAGGACTGCAACATGATCGACCCGTACCACCTCCAGGCGTACGGCAAGACGACGGTGAACTACAACCGCGACGTAGACGCCTTCCCGCTCCTGCGCGCCATCTGGGAGAAGATGACCGGCGGCGAATGCCCCTACAAGTCGCCCACGGACATGGGCGTGAACCGCATCGGCTTCGGCATCATCGACGACGCCGTGGTGCAGGAGGCGTCGAAGCAGGAGGTGATCCGCCGCGACTTCCGCTACATGACTGACTTCGCCCTCGGCACGACCGACCGCGACTCCGTCGCCCGCGCCGACGCGCTCATGCAGAAGCTCGGCCTCAAGCCCGAGGACCGCATCCCCGTCGAGGCCGCGCGCCAGGCCGCCCAGAACGCCAAGGAGGCCGGCAAGGGCAAGGCCGGCGGCGAGATCGTGTCGGGCGCCGCCATCCAGCTGAAGGACGGACGCATCATCACGGGACGCAACTCGGACGAGATGCACGCCGCCGCCGCCATGATGCTGAACGCGGTGAAGGAACTCTCCGGCATCCCCGCGCAGATTCCGCTCATCGCACCGAACGTGATCCAGTCCATCGCCCACATGAAGCACGACATCCTCAAGGGCGGCTACACCTCGCTCAACCTGGACGAGGCGCTGATCGGCCTCGCGATCTCCTGCACGACGAACCCCGCCGCGCAGATCGCCACCGAGAAGCTGAACGAGCTGCGCGGGTGCGAGGTCCACATGACGCACATCGTCACGCCCGGCGACGAGGCCGGACTCCGCCGCCTCGGCTGCCGCTTCACGAGCGACCCGTACTTCGCCTCGAACGCCCTCTTCACCGCCGGCCAGTAGCGCGCGGCCCCGCTAAACGGAACTGCTCATGGGCGTGTTGCTCGCAAGCGAACGGCATACGGCGAAGGGACGCATCTTCCTCGCCATCGTCTATGCCGTGCTGGCGCTCGGCGGCCTCACGATGGTGTTGCCGTTCCTCATCATGCTCGCGTCCAGCATCTCGGGCCCGTATGACTACAACCGCCATTCGCCAGTCGTGCGCGCGCTCTGGGACCGCAACGACCGCTTCATGCGCTCGCTTGCCACGTACTTCCCGCGCTTCCCGCGCGAAATCTACCCCGACGCCCCCGAATCCTGGGGCAGTTGGGCAACCGTCGCGCGCGATACGGAGGGCATCGCCGCCTTCGCCGCCAAATACCTCGCGCCCGCCCAGACAAACGACGCCGTCCGCGCGGACTGGAAACGCCGCGCCGAGGCGTTCCGCGACCGCACGCTTGCCTGGGACATCGACTACACCACCTGTTCCTACGACGCACGCGATGTGGCCCCGTTCGTCAAGTCCCAGACCACGCTCGACGACCTCAACCGCACGTGGCCCGTCCGCTACCGCAGCTTCTTCGACATCTCCTTCACGGCCGAGTCGAAGATTCCCCTCGGACACGCCTCGTGGAAACCGCCGAAAGACGACCCGAAGTACGCAATGTGGTGCGCATTCAAGGATTCATATCGCAAACGAATGGTCGCCGACGGCGACTACATCTGCCGCACGCTCCCCTTCCCGCTCATCACTAAATCACAAACCACAAACCACGAACCACAAGCCACGGACATCCGCGCCGCACTCGCCACGCAATTCATCGAACACGGCGACCGCGACTTCTGGCGCAGCGCCTTCGCGAACTACCGGCTCGTCGCCGACTACCTCTTCGTGCGCGGACGCGCCTTCCTCAACACGCTCATCCTCGTGCTGCTCACCGTCCTCGCACACCTCACCGTCAACCCGCTCGCCGCCTACGCGCTCTCGCGCTTCAAGATGCGCGGCACGGAGCAAATCCTTCTTTTCCTGCTTGCCACGATGGCGTTTCCCGCCGCCGTCACGGCGATTCCGGGATTCCTCCTCGTGCGCGACCTCGGATTACTCAATACCTTCGCCGCGCTCGTGCTGCCCACGGTGGCGAGCGGCATGTCGATTTTCATCCTCAAGGGCTTCTTCGACGCCCTTCCGCGCGAGCTCTACGAGGCCGCCGCGATCGACGGCGCGTCCGAATGGCTCGTGTTCCGCAAGATCACGCTCCCGATGACCACGCCCATCCTCGCCGTCAACGCGCTCAACAGCTTCCTCGCCGCGTACAATTCGTGGGAGTGGGCGTTCCTCGTGTGCCAGAAGGAGTCGCACTGGACGCTTGCCGTGTGGATGTACCAGATGAGCCAGCAGTTCGCGGGACAGCCGTGGTACGTGATGGCCGGCTTCGTGCTTGTCTCCATCCCCACCGCCGTCGTCTTCCTCGCCTGCCAGAAGGTCATCCTCCGCGGCATCGTGCTGCCATCAATGAAGTAGCCGCCTACGCGCTTCTCTTGCGCGCGATGAACTCGTCCACCGCGGCAATCATGTTCTCCTCGCACTCGATGTGGAACAGCTCGAAGGAATCCATGATGAACTTAGAGACTCCATATTTCTCGAAGAGCTCGGCGACCTCTGCGCCGCTGAGGCCCTTGGCGTGACGGTACAGTTCTGCGGCAAAAACCAGATACTCCCCTTCGCGGCTCATCACAGCGCCTCCTGCGGATAGGTGAACTTGCCCGTGCGCAACTCCTCTTCGACCAACGACGCGAGCAGCTGCGGACTGTGATGCCAGAGTTTCTGCCCCTCATCAGAAATCGCAGCATACGCAGACGACGTGAAGTACTTGTTCATGGCGGACACCTCGTCGATTCCAAGCGACTCCGCAAGAAGTCCGACGACAGCCGGCGAAATCACCACCGCCAAATACCCTGCATATTTTCGCGCGTCCATCACAGCACCTCCGTGTTGACATGTCTGAGATAGCGGAATGTCCTCGGCGTGGCAAACACCAACTGGTCATACAGCCTCTTGACCATGAGGCCGCTTATCGTCGCCTCTTTACTGATGAAGCCCCGCATATACAGGCCGATGGTCGTATAGACGTCATCATTCGCCACAGGTCCCATGATCAGATCATATCGCACGCCGAAGTATTGTCCAGACCTGTTCGCCGCCACAAAATCAAGCCAATCCTCCGACGGGGAATCGAACCTTCTCACAAGGCATTCGGAAAACGCCGCCTCGTCAAACTCGTATGTGTTGATCATCGGAGTGCCGCCGCGCCTCGCCACGACGCTTTTCGCAAAGCGCACAGCCTGCTCGCGGTTCGTGGTGGTGTAGAATCCCGGTCCGAAATCGAGCATCCGATTCGACTCAACGAGCATCGGCATCTTCACCTCAACATTGCTGGCATGGTAGATTGTCATGACTTTACAGCCCTAATTTCACAACATAGAACACTCAAACGCCCTTGACATACGCATCAATCTCCTTGACCATTTCTTCTTCCGTCATTGAGTCAAATATGTCAGGACACTCAGCTATGTAATTCAGGATCGCATACTGGTCGTCAAGGGCAAGAAAATCCTGCATTGAGATATTGTGAGCAGCGCAATATGCTCCCGACAACAGGAACATAATGAAAATTGAATTGTTTATTCTCTTATCGCTCATTGCGGCAACATTATACCAAACAGAAGGCGCGGCTACAAGTGCCGCGCCACCCTCGCCCTCGCCTGCTGACAGGTGTCTCAAAACGGTCATGTAGTACGTTGCTGCATATAAAGATACACCTGCGAGGCTCGACTCTCAGTGACAAGAGCTGTTTTAGGATTCAACAACTTTTGATAAAACCTTGAGTGATATACCTCACGCAACGCATCCTTCTCAGAAAACTTAAGCTTTCTAACAAGCGCGAGGGAGATTTCCGACACCGCTTTCTCAACAAGGTACTGAAATGTAACCTTAGACACGACGCACCTCCTTCAAAGTCAATTCCGGTTTCTCAAAAAAGGCATCTGTCCCGTGATACAACCTCATCAAAGACGACCTCCATTCCTGCGGCAGACCTTTTGGAGATCGGCCACTGTATCGGCAAACGAAACAGTATGTTCTGCCTCGTAGCATTTTATCAGGAAGTCCATCCCTTGATACCGGTCAAGGTAATCAAATGAGACTTGATAATCAAGTCCAAAGGCTTTCGCAAACTCCGTCACGCAAGCAACGAAGTATTCCATTCTGTCTTTGGCCTTGACAAACGACATTCTGTATTCCTTTCAACGGCGGTATTATACCAAACAGAAGGCGCGGCAACAAGTGCCGCGCTCCGTTTTAGTTTCATACCATAAATGTGCTGAAACGCGCTTGCCGGCTGTCCTCAGGCTAGAGCTGCAACGGTCGCGTCGAGGGCGGGAAGATCGGAGACGTTCGTCGTGAAGAGCTCGGCGTCGATCTTCTTGATGAGTCCGCTCAGCACCTTGCCGGGGCCGAACTCCACAAACCGCGTGCAGCCAAGGGCCTTCGCGGCCTCGACGTCCGCAGCCCAGTTGGTCGTCTGCGTGACCTGCTCAAGCATGAGCGCCTTGATGGCACCGGGGTCGGAGGAGTGCGGCTGCCCCGTAACGTTGGAAAGGACGGGGAACTGCGGCGCGTGGAACGTCACCGTATCCAGCACCGGCGCGAGCTTCTCACGCGCAGGCGCCATGAACGGCGAGTGGAACGCTCCGGCCGTCTGAAGCGGAATAGCGCGCTTGATGCCGAGCTCCTTGGCAACCGTGGCGGCCTTCGCCACGGCATCCTTGGAGCCGGACAGCACCTGCTGCGCGGCCGAATTGATGTTGGCGACAGTGCAACCAGTCTTATCGCAGAGCTCCTTGAGCTGGTCGGCGGACGCCCCCATGATGGCAATCATTCCAGAAGGCGTGGCGGTGCACGCCTCCTGCATGAAGCGTCCGCGAGCCTCCAGGACGGTAAGCGTGGCGTCGAAATCAAGTACGCCTGCGGTACAGAGCGCGCCCCATTCGCCAAGCGAGAGACCCGCCGCGCAGGCGAAGGACGTAGGACGCCTCTTCTGGAATGCGCGGTAGGCCGCGTAGCTCGTCACGAAGATGGCCGGCTGACACACGTTCGACTTCGTGAGTTCCTCAGCGGGGCCTTCAAAGCATATCTTCTTGAGATCAAAGCCCAGGACGGCGTTCGCCTTGTCAAACAAGGCCATCGCTTCGGCATCGGCCTCCGCGAAATCCTTGCCCATACCGGGAACCTGCGCGCCCTGTCCGGCGAAAATGCAGCAATCTGACATGTCTTCTATCCTCGAAACGAGCTTTACTTACCGTGGCGGTCAGTCCGCGCTCGCGCGGACCTTGCCTTCCTTGATGCGCTTCTCGATCACTTCCTGTGCGATGTTCTTCGGGACGGCTTCGTACTGCTTGAAGATCATCGTGAACGTGCCGCGGCCCTGCGTGACCGTGCGGATGGCGTTCGAGTAGCCGAACATCTCGCCCAGCGGGACGGTCGCCTTGATGAGCTTCACGCCCGCGCGGTCCTCCATGCCCTCCACGCGCCCGCGGCGCTGGTTGATGGAGCCGTTCGCGGCGCCCATG
>CACZAK010000273.1 GCA_902779075.1 uncultured bacterium
GATGATCGACAACTCCCGCGCGTTCCGCCAGGATCCGGAAGTCCCGCTCGTCGTTCCCCAGGTCAACGCCGAGGACCTCGACTGGAACAAGGGCGTCATAGCGAACCCCAACTGCACGACCGCCATCATGCTCGAAGCCGTCGCGCCGCTCCACAAGGCGAAGGGGCTGAAGCGCGTGGTCGCGGCGACCTACCAGGCGGCGTCTGGCGCAGGCCAGCCGGGACTTAACGAGCTCGAAGACCAGATTCGCGCCTACGCGAAGGGCGAACCGCTCGAGGTCAAGGCGTTCCAGCACCAGTTGATGTACAACCTCATTCCCCACATCGACAAGTTCAACGAAGAGAACTGGTATACGCTCGAGGAGCTCAAGATGCTCAACGAGTCGCGCAAGATGCTTCACCATCCTACGCTGAAGCTCTCGTGCACCTGCGTGCGCGTGCCGATCGCGCGCGCCCACTCCGAGTCGCTGAACCTCGAGTTCGAGAACGACATCACGCCCGCCGAGGCGCGCGAGATCCTCTCGAGGTGCGAAGGCGTCAGAGTCGTTGACGATCCGCTCAACGGCGGCTATCCGATGCCGCTCGACGCGACCGCGAAGTACGACGTTCTCGCGGGGCGCATCCGTCAGGATATTTCGCGCGACGACAAGAAGGGTCTCGAGATGTTCGTCTCTGGTGACCAGCTTCTTCGTGGCGCGGCGCTCAATGCCGTCGAGATCGCGGAACACCTCGTCAAGCGCGGGCTAGTCTGACGCCATGGGTCGCTGGTACAAGTGGATCGTCGTCGCGCTTCTCAGCTGCGCGTTCTTCTTCCACCAGGCCGACCGGGCCCTATTCGGGCTTCTTACCATACCGATCCAGGCCGATCTTGGGCTGAACGACAGCCAGATCGGCTGGATCAACACGGTCCTTAGCTGGACGCTTGCCGCTATGACGATGGTCGCTGGCTTTGCCGGCGACCGCCTGTCGCGCAAATGGCTTATCACGGGTTCGCTCATCTTCTGGTCGTTGATGACGATCTGCATGGGCTTCGTCGGCGACTGGAGGATATTCGGCGTCACTATCCCGGCGTTCTTCGTCGTGATGTTCTTCCGCTCGATAGCGACCGGCGGCGGCGAGAGCTTCTATGCGCCGAGCGCGATGGCGCTAATGGCCTCGCACCATAAGGAGACACGCTCTGTCGCGTTTTCAATCCACCAGGCTGCGCTCTACGTCGGGCTCATGACGTCTGGGATTCTCGTCGCCTGGGCACTTGGCATCCTCGGGTCTTGGCGGCACGTCTTCATGGCGTTCGGCGGCGCGGGATTCTTGCTTGGCATGTTCTTCATCTGGGCGCTGAAAGACGGCTCGCGCAGCGAAGATCGCGGAGCGGAGAAGGGGGATTTGTGCGCGGGACTCAAGGCGTTTTTCTGCAATCCTTCGGCCCTTTGCGCGACTGCCGGTTTTATCGCGATAGTCTTCGTCAATAACGCCTATCTCTTCTGGGCGCCAAAATTCATGGCGCTTAAGTTCAAGTGCGACGTCGGAGTGGCCGGCGCGCAGACGATGCTCTGGCATCACCTCTTCGCGTTTGCCGCCATCATGGCAGGAGGCGTATTGACCGACCATTTCGTGAAGCGCTGGCCGCGTTTCCGCCTTGCGCTTCAGATATCGGCGCTTCTTCTCGGGGCTCCCTGCCTCGTTCTAGTGGGCTTCAGCTCATCGATTGCCACGACGGTCGCAATGACTGCGCTATACGGCGTGTTCCGCGGCGCATTCGAGGTCAACACCCACGCATCCGTCTTCGACGTCGTTGCACCCGAGCATCGCTCTACGGTCGTCGGCTGCATGGTAATGAGCGCGTTTTTCTTCGGCGGGCTTTCTGGCGTCGCCATGGGCAAGCTCTCCGACGCCTACGGAATTCTTGGGTTTGAGATCGGCTTCGCCATTCTCGGCGCTGCGTATGTCCTTGGTGCGTGCGTGATGATGATCTCGTTTTTCCACACCTTCGCCCGCGACCGCATCGCCGAGCATTGACAACTACACGCCGAAGGGTGGCAAATGACTCGCCGTTTCTGCTATAATATCCGCATGAGCAACGAGATGTTCGAGAGGAACCTGCCGCCGTACCTGGCGCACGACCTTATGACCGACCTCCAGCGTCAGTTCTACAAGACATATCTCGCGGCGAGGTATAAGGTGATGTTTGCGCCGCTTTCCTCGCTTTAGTAGTGTCCCGCAAGACCGCTCGCATGATCTACGACTGGGTTTACAACCACGGAATACACTGAATACACGGAAGCGATTCCGTGAGTTTTGTTTTATCCCGGCAGCAATAGCTTTAGGATGCCGACAACTGTGCCTTTCAGGTAAGACCAGGCAATGTCTGGGCGCTTGTTTTTTAACGCGACAAGTCCGTAGTAGACGGCAGACAGCGGAGCGAAGACTAATGCAACGGAAGCAATCTGCAGCAACGAGAAGTGTTTGCGCGCAAATCTAAGACGGTTGCGGGCAAAACAGTATGTGCGGTAGGGTTTTTCGATTCCGAGTTGTCGCAGCTCTGGCACGCATCCAGGCTCAAGAAAGCCGTGGTGTGCTGTTCGTGCCGTTGTAAGGACGATTTCCTCGTAGTCCGCTTCGCGAATCTTCCAACCGAAATCTGATTCCTCAAATATCTGGACATACTTCTCGTCAAATCCGCCGACGGCATCGAAGACCTTTCGCGGGACCATGAAGCCGTTTGGATAATAAGATGTGGGATATGCCGTTGGGTTTTCTGGAAGTTCGGCAACTGGAAGGTTTGGGCAATAGTCCTTCGGCTGTGATGTCCATCTGTTGAAGTCGCTTCCGAGAGACCAGATGACATTGTTCTTGCCCGGTCGCATATGAATCGCCATCGGCGCGACAAGCCCCAGCTTCGCGTTCTCATTGAACGCCCGAGTCATCTCAACGAATATTCGCTTGTCAACTACATTGTCGTCGTCTAAGAAGAAGAGGTAGTCGCCAGTCGCTATCTTCGCGCCGTTGTTGCGTGACACCGCTTGGAATGAATTTCGTTCGTTGCGAATGTATCTTACCTTGTTGCTAAATCGTTCGTTTATCTTGATCTTCGTGTCGTCTGGCGAACAGTCGTCAACGACAATGACTTCAAGCTCGGGCCATTCCGTGTCAAGTATGCTCTGCACGCAGCGGCAGACCATCTCCGCGCGGTTGAACGTCGGGACAATGGCGGAAATAGCAGGCATCAGAAATTGAAGTCTGTTTTTGCGTAGTTCCAGATCTTGAATTCATCGATCAGGAAAGGGGACTTGGTACTGTGTTCGTCAGCAGAGGCAGGGTCATGTGTGAAGGAGAGAAATGTCGGACCCGATATGATGGATGAGACATCTTCGTCGTTTCTAACGTGGTTTTGTATGTCGGGAATATGCTTCCCGTCTACTACTAACGCCATTCGGGGATTGCCTGGAAGACTGGTTATGCCATCTTTATTCCAAATGACAGCATAATGATGCCAGTCTCGATAGTCGCTATAAGGAAACAAATCTTCATAGCGAAGACTTCTGCATCCGCGAAAATTAGCCATATTTCCGAGAAGAGTCCAAGTGGAGAAACCTGAATTGCCACCGCCATTGTTAGAGACGATGTCTATTCCGCTGAAAGTAGCATGGGTGAATTTTTGTGTTAGCGAGAAGAGGCGCGGGTCTCCGCCGCTTCCAATGTATGACGATTGGTTGAGGATTTTCGCCCAGAATTCAATGCATCCTTCAGTATTGAAGAAATCTGCTGGGAGTTCAAACGAGGCGTTATTTGAATATACTGTTGTCTGTAGTGCCTTGCCAACCTTGCCTTGCCTGAAGTCGCCATGAAAGAATGTTCCTTTGGGGCCAACCGCAGGTGCTATGATTGAGTTCTCGTCGTCGAACGTGCAGTGGAATATCAGCCCCTCATCATTGCCGCCTAAAGAGACTTTGCGCTCTGAAAGTGCGATAGAACGGAAATTCGAGCGTGGTATGTTGAGCTCTCCTAAGAGTGACTTGATGGCGAATGCCTCGTCCGCGACCGTCATCGCAAACTTGTCGCCGTTGTTTAACTCGATCTTCGATTCACCATTTGTGTTCACAAAGGTAACTGTTTTAACCAGCGCAGGGTCAAGCTCAAGCTTCTCCGTGAAGATAGTCGAGCCTGTAATGCGCTTTGTGGTAAATTCGCCTTTGACTGTCGAGCCGTCTTTGAGCGTTGCGTTGGCTGAGATTATCGTGGCATCCTGGGCAACTACTGCAAATGTAGCCGCTGAAAGAGCTGCAGATAGTATTGTTGCAAATCTCATTTTATGTTTCCTTTGAAAGTCTAGAGTCCGAAATTGGTCTTGGCGTAGTTCCAGATTTTGAAGTCGTCGATGGTGAATGCGCGACGGCCATAGCCAGGCATTTCGTCTTCTCGGCAAGGGAACAACAGTGTCGAACCATCGGCTACATTTGCTGGACCTTTCCAGCTTGAGACGAACGGAGTAGAAAGAATGAGCCTTCCGTCAAGATAGACGGCGGCAGAGGGTTTGCCAGGGATCTCAACGCCATTGACATCCCAGACAAGTGCGTAATGATGCCATTCTGCGTCCGGTCGCATGGGAGGACGCCGATAACTGGAGCGCATGGCACTTGAGTATTCAAAACTTGATGTTGCCATCCAAGGCAGCCCGTCCATTCGGAAGGTCAGGCCGTAGCCGCCGCCACCATTGTTGGAATTCCAGTCTTGGCTAATTTCGCCCTTGCCCATCTTGAGAATTTCGAAGAAGCGCGGGCATCCGCCTTCGGTGAGCGGCCCTAATTCATTGGCCTTGCCCCAGAATTCAATCGTTCCTGCGGTCCCGATCACTCCCGACGGAAGATCGAACTTTGCACCAGAAGTGAAAGCAGGGACAAATAGTGCGTCCCCATTTTTCCCGGGCGTGAATTCACCTCCTTGGAATATGCCTTTCGGTCCGACGGCAGGCGTGGTGATTGCGGCCTCGTTGTCGAACGTGCAGTAGAAGACAAGCCCGCCGTCCGCGGCATTCCCGCCGCGGCATACAGAGAGGGAGATCGCACGGAAGTTGGTGCGGGGTATCTCAAGGTCGCCGAGGAGCGACTTGATTTTAAAGCCAGCGTTGGAGATGTTCATCGCAAAGGCGTCGCCATTGACGAGGGAGACTTTCGCATCTCCGTTTGTGCTGGTGAAGGTGAACGACTTGATGATGGTCGGGTCAAGGGCGAGTTGGTTGGCGAAGACTGTAGAGCCCGTTATTTTCTGCGCGAGAAATTCGCCCTTGACTGTCGAGCCGTCTTTAAGTGTGGCGTTGGCAGAGACAACGGCGTCATCCGCGACCAAGACTGCAGAAATGGCAGATGCAAAGACTGCTGCTATGAAATG
>CACZAK010000274.1 GCA_902779075.1 uncultured bacterium
CAACGGCGAGGGCGCGTGGGACTGGACGTTCCTCTTCTTCCAGACCATGTTCGCCGCCACGGCCGCGACCATCGTCTCCGGCGCGGTCGCCGAACGCATAGAGTTCAAGAGCTACCTCATCTACTCAGTGCTCGTATCCGCCCTGGTCTATCCCGTGAGCGGACACTGGATGTGGGGCGGTCTCGCGGGCGAGGCGTCGCAGGGCTGGCTGGAGAAGCTCGGTTTCCACGACTTCGCCGGTTCCACGGTCGTCCACTCCGTCGGCGGCTGGATCGCGCTCGCAGGCGCCATCGCACTCGGGCCGCGCATCGGTAAGTACCGTCACGACGGCAAGGCGAACCTCGTTCTCGGTACGCTCGGCGTGTTCCTCTTGTGGATCGGCTGGTTCGGGTTCAACCCGGGCAGCTACACGGCCGGCGTCGGCTCCATCGGACGCGTCGCCATGACCACGAACCTCGCCGCCTGCGCCGGCACGATCGCCGCGCTCGTCACGGCATGGATCATCATGGGCAAGCCCGACCTCACGATGGCGCTCAACGGTTCGCTTGCGGGACTCGTCGCGATCACCGCGCCCTGCGACCTCGTGACGGCGAACGCCGCCATCGTCATCGGACTCGTCGCCGGCGTCTTCGTGGTCCTCTCCGTGTTCGCGCTCGACCGCGTCCACATCGACGATCCGGTCGGCGCGGTCTCGGTCCACTGCGTGAACGGCGTGTGGGGCACGATCGCCGTTGGACTCTTCGCCGCGCCGACAACGTACGGCTACGGCAACGAACTTGCGGGGCTGTTCTACGGCGGCGGATTCAAGCTCTTGGGCGTCCAGCTCCTCGGCGCGGGCGCGACGGCCGCCTGGGCGTTCAGCATGGGCGCGGCGATTTTCTTCACCTTGAAGAAGTTCGGCATCCTCCGCGTCTCGCCGAAGACCGAGCTGAAGGGTCTCGACCTCGTCGAACACGGACAGGACGCCTACGCCTCGTTCCAGTTCTTCAGCAACACCTGAGAAATGTTGCCAATATTGCCAATGTTGCCAGTTTCAATTACCAATACCAATTGGAAATTGGCAACATTGGAACTGGCAACAATTCCTCACTGGCAACATTACCCAACCATTCAACCTTGACCAAACTCCAATGAAAACCAAAACCCTAACCTCTCTTCTTGCTTCTGCCGCGCTCGCGTTCTCCGTCGGCGCGTCCGAGACGAACGAACTGGAGAAGACCGACAACGGCGGCCTGAAAATCGAGGCGTCCATGGACGTGCTGAGCGACTATGTCTGGCGCGGCATGATCTGCAACGGCAATCCCGTCTGGCAGCCAAGCGTCACGCTCGGCTACGACGCGGGTGACCTCGGTGCCGTCTCGGCAAATGTCTGGCAGAGTTACGATCTCACGCACAAGCGAGGGACGTCCAACACCAGCCGCCGGTCGTGCGGACTGCAGGAGGTTGACTACACGCTTGCCTACGCCAACTCAATCGGTCCTGTGGGACTTGAGGCCGGTCACGTCTGGTACACCTTCCCGAACAACAACGGGCACAGCGACCAGGATTTCTACGCGACCGTCTCGTACAAGAACGACATCGCAACGCCCACCGCATCCGCCTACTGGAACTATTCAGATTCGGCGGGGACGGACGTCTCTGCGGTCTACTTCTCATTCGGGCTTTCCCGTGACTTCAACCCGATTGACAAGCTGACCCTAACGCCGAAGGCGTCACTGGGATTTGGCGACCATGCCTATACGGACTCGTCCGGTGGCACGGAGCTGACCGACCAGACCATCGGCCTTTCGGCCAGCTACGCGATTACTGAGTGGTTCTCCGTTGGTGCGCAGATCAACTACACATGGACGCCTTCCCATACGCTCCGGCACGAAGGTTACATGGGTGAAGGCAAACACCAGATTCTCTGGGGCGGTGTCAACGTAACGATTTCTTTCTAGCCAAAGAAAATCCTGGTCTGCGGCGGCGGTTTTCGTATTTGCACCGTCCGCCGCAGGCCTTAACTTCAGTTGACAAATCCGAACCATGGAAGGATTCTACAGAATCGCAGCCGCGACGCCACGTCTCCACTTGGGCGATCCGGCGTCGAACGCGAAGGAACTCGTGCGGCTCGCAAAGGATGCCGCCAAAAACGGCGTCGCCGCGATCGTGTTTCCCGAGTTGTGCCTGACGGGCTACACCTGCGGCGACATGTTCTTCCGCGACGAGCTTCTCGCCGCAGCATCTGCGGCGGCGGAGACCTTCGCCGCGAAAACAGTGAATCTGCCGCTCGTCTCCATTGTCGGCCTGCCGGTCGCGGAAGGACCCGCCATCTACAACGCGGCGGCCGTCGTCCATGGTGGCAAGTTCGTGGGCATTGTTCGCAAGCGCGCCCTGCCGAATTACGGCGAATACTACGAGCGGCGGCAGTTCACGCCGGCGCCCGCCGACGAACCTCTTTCCATTTTTGACGTTGGAGGATTCAGGCTCGGCGTTGAGATATGCGAAGATCTCTGGACGCCCGTTCCGCCGAGTTCGCTGATGGCGGAAAGCGGCGTCGATGTGGTGTTCAACCTCTCCGCCAGCACGGATTTCCTCGGCAAGTCGCAGAGGCGCCAGTCGCTCGTCGAGCAGCAAAGCCTGCGGTTGGGGTGCGCCTATGCGATGGCGTGCGCCGGCTCGGGCGAGTCGAGCTCCGATGCGGTTTACGGCGGATGTCCCGTCATTGCAGTGGAAGGACGGACAGTTGCCACGGGCAAGTTGTTCAACGGTGCACCGCAGATTATCACGGTGGACGTAGACGTCGCCGCCGCGCGGCACCGCAGGAGAAGCACGTCGTCCGTATATTGCTCGCATTCCGTTCCCGGTGTCCACCGACAGCTAGTTACCCTCACCGCCAAGTTGCCCACAGCAACGCCATCCGCCGTCTCACGCTCGCCATTCCTTGACGAATACGGTGAAGACCGCTGGTGGCGGAAGCTACTCGACATCCAATCGGCTGGACTCGCGCGGCGGATGGCAAGCGCCGCCATCGGACGACTCGTCGTCGGCGTGTCCGGCGGCGCGGACTCCGCACTCGCACTTCTGGGTGCTTCGGCGGCGCTCGACAGGCTGGGGCTTGAACGCGACAACCTCCTCGCCGTCGTCATGCCCGGATTCGGCTCGACGAAAACCACGCAGGACCGGGCCGTCAAACTGGCGGAAGCCGTCGGCGCGGACGTACGAGTTGTCGACATCCGCGAATCATGCCGCAAACACCTCTCCGACATCGGACACGTCAAGGGCGTCCACGACATCGCCTACGAGAACGCGCAGGCGCGGGAACGGACGCAGGTCCTGATGGACATCGCGAACATGGAACGCGCGCTGGTCGTCGGCACGGGCGACCTCTCCGAGATCGCCCTCGGGTGGAATACCTACAACGGCGACCACATGAGCATGTACCAGATCAACGCCTCCGTGCCGAAGACGATGGTCCTCGCCGCCCTGCGCATGGTCGCAAGCGAGTCGAAAGAACCTCTCGACGACTTACTCCGCCGGATAGCCACCGCACCAATCACCCCCGAACTTCTCCCCGACGCTGCCGCGAACGACTCCGAGGCGCGCCTCGGACCATACGAACTCCACGACTTCTTCCTCTTCCATTATCTGATGGACGGGGCCTCGACAGGCAAGCTACGTGAATTGGCACGGATTACATTTGTCGGCGAGTATTCTCATGAGGAAATAGATGACACTCTGACCAAGTTCCTCCGAAGGTTCCGCGCAGCACAGTACAAGCGTAACTGCGTCCCCGACGGTCCCAAAATCACGCTGTCGCTTTCCCCCCGCGCCGACTGGCGGATGCCAAGCGACATGTGATGCAGTTTTGGGCGTCCCGTGGTAAACTATCCGCCGTGCTGACAACATACATCATCGGGTGCATCGCCCTCATCAGATGGCCGGGCTTGTGCTCGGCTGCTGGCTGTGGATCTGGCTTCTGGCGGCGGGCGTCGCGTCGTTCTTCACGTCCCACCCTACGGTGATGACGGCGATCCAGCTCGTCGGCGTCGCCTACATCGGCTATTTGGCGTTCGGCTCGTTCAAGGAGGCGTGGGCGTTCGGCGCGGGCGCGGCGATCTTCTTCACGCTGAAGAAACTCGGCATCCTCCGCGTCTCGACGAAAACCGAGCTGAAGGGACTCGACCTCGTCGAACACGGACAGGACGCCTACGCTTCCTTCCAGTTCTTCAGCAACACCTGAATCGATTAGGCCTGCGGCGGCGGTTTTCGTATTTGCACCGTTCGCCGCAGGTCTTGCTGCATCGGCGAAAAAAACATTTCTATCCAGATGTCGGTTGCAAACTGCGGGAAGATGGTATATAATACGCGCCGTTCGGGGGCATGGTGTCCTTGGGCGGAATCTGGAACGAAACGACATGGCGAAGCGTATGCATAGCGAAACGCACAAAGCGGTCAAGACCGTCGCCCGAAAGGCGAGGGCGGGGCGGTCTGCATACGTGATGGATCCGGAGTGCCTTGCCTTGCTCGAAGACTTCCGGCTCATGGACGACGACTTCATGTCGAAGTGCCTCGAGAACGCGCCGGAGTGCATAGAGCTGATGCTGCGGATCATACTCGGCAAGAAGGACTTGAAGGTCGTCAAGTCGCAGACCGAGTACCCGATCAAGAGCCTCCAGGGGCGCGGCGTTCGTTTCGACGTGTTCGCAAGGGATTCCAAAGGCAGGGAATACGACATAGAGATTCAGCGTTCCGACCACGGCGCGGAGCCGAGGCGGGCGCGGTACAACTCCGCGCTGATGGACGCGAACGCACTTGATTCCGGCGAGGACTTTGGAGAGTTGCGCGACGCTTACGTCATATTCATCACCGAAAATGACGTGATGAAACGCGGACAGGAATTGTATTCGTATGTGCGGACGGAAGAGCATAACGGCGACAGGCTGCATGACGGGACGCACATCGTCTATGTAAACGGCGCGACGCGAAGCGAGACCGAGATAGGCAAGTTGGTGCATGATTTACTTTGCCGCGACGCGGCGAAGATGCATTTTGACGTTCTCAAAAAAAGAGTCAGTCAATTCAAGAATTCAGAAGAAGGGAGGCGCTATATGTGCAAGGCAATGGAAGAGTTTGGAAATCGTCGCGAGGCGCGCGGTAAGCGCGAGACAATGCTCGCGACGGCGAAGCGGATGCTGAAGGACGGCATTCTTGCGTTGAAGGACATTGCAAGGTATTCCGGCCTCACGCTTGCGCAGGTCAAGAAACTTCAAGCGGAAATGGCGTAAAAAAGCCACTTCATAATTTCCATGACATCAAACCTCCACGACATCCGCAGCAGAACCGCCCACAAACGCGCTAAAACGGCGCGTGCGGGCGCGTTTGCGCAGTTAGGGGGGGGGGCACCACTAACTGCGGACGCGCCTGTAGCGCGGTTTTTGCCGCATTCAGCACAACTGGGACAACGGGCGGCTCGCCCGTTGCACGACATTTCGAGGAAGGACTTCGGACTTCTGACATCGGACTTCGCAAATCGTCCGTTGTCAGAAGTCCGATGTCCTTTGTCAAACCTTAAACTAACCGCCCGCAAGGGCAACAACAGAAAGGGAATCCAAGAACGAACATGAGAAAACTCACTGAGAAAGCCGCCATCTGCGCGGCGCGCAGTAATTGCGCGTTTTTTAAATTTTTCGCGCGCCCGTTGACAAACAAACGGGGAATGTGGTAAACTACGGCCATCTTTTCTTGGGGGATTGTATTCCCGCAAGGGAAGGAGGCAAAAAATGGCAACATCAAGCATATTTGCGAAGATCGAACTAAAAGACCCGGAGCGCGTTCGGGCCTTTGTGGATGCCTTGTGTTCCGATAAGCCGTGGCCGCAGCCTCGGCCAACGGTGCATGCGGATCATCTTTCGTCACCCGATGAGATTCGCGAATTCTTTGCTTCAAGACGTGGAGTAGGCGTTACGAGTGCGACATGAACGGATTCAAGGTCATCAGCATGGAAAGTCTGCTTTCAGGCGGCGAGGCAGCCGTCTGGGAAGCCGTAGGCGATTTCTCCTGCAGATACAATCCAGAGATTGACAACTATTTACGAAATCGCTCGATTGATTTCACCCGCAAAAGCATGACAGTCTCGCATCTTGTGTTCGATGATGCCATGGGGCTATGTGTCGGTTACTTTGCGCTTACCCATAAGCCTGTCGTTTTCCATGCCGACACACTAAGCGGTTCGCAGCGCAAAAGAATCGAGCGGTTCGCCAAACTGGACGTGGAAACGGGTTGCTACACTGTTTCGGCTTTTCTGATCGCGCAAATCGGCAAGAACTATCTTGCGCAGAACGGCGAGTTGATTTCCGGCGTTGCCTTGCTGGACCTTGCGAAAAACGAACTGCTTGTCGCAAAGCAGAAAATAGGCGGACAAATCGTGTTTGTCGAAATGGAACACGGGAACGAACTGCTTGCGAAATTCTACGCAGACAATGGTTTTGTGTTGTTTGGTTCGCGCGATGATGTCGAGAACGGCAAGCCAATCACATACGATCAACTCTTCCTTTTCTTGAAATGACCACCATGAACACAACCCTCCACAGAACCGCCCACAACCGCGCTAAAACGGCGCGTGTGGGCGCGTTTGCGCAGTTAGCGGGGGGGGGGCAACACTTACTGCGGACGCGCCTGTAGCGCGTTTTTTGCCGCATTCAGCACAACTGGGACAACGGGCGGCTCGCCCGTTGCACGACATTTCAAGGAAGGCCTTCGGACTTCTGACAGCGGACTTCGCAAATCGTCCGTTGTCAGAAGTCCGATGTCTTTTGCCACACCTTAAACAAACCGCCCGCATGGGCAACACCAGAAAGGAAAACAACAACATGAGAAAACAAACATTGAAAGCCGTCGTCTCAGCGGCGGCAATCGCGGCAGGCGCGATGGCGGCGGACGCCTCAAGCATCACCATTGACAGCGTTACGCAACGCTGGCCGTGGAACAACAAGGTGGACATCACCTATACGGTGAGCGGCGGACAGGACGTTGCCGCTGGCGTCTTTGCGAAGATCGTATTCACCGCCACGATAGCCGGGCAGACGTACACCATTGACGGCGTCCACGACATCGGCGCGAATGCGTCGAACGGCACGCACACCGTCACGTGGACACCGCCCGCTGACATTCGCGCAAAGGCGACGGACTGCACGATGACGGCGACGCTCTCCGCCGCAGACAATCCCAGCGGTGACGACTACATCGTCGTCGAGCTTTCAGGCGAGAACAAGGGGCGCATTTCCTACGAGGGACTTCTCGCCTCGCAGCAGGCGTCCAACGAACGCTACAACACGGACGACTACAAGACCACGAAACTGGTCTTGCGCAAGGTTCCGAGATGGGCGGACAGGGGCGCATTGCCCAATGCGGCGGTTCTTTCATCGATGGCGGGCTATCCCACTGGCTACAGCGGCGATAGCGAGGTTACGAAAAACTCGCCGAAGAAATGGCCCACTGCCCGCGACTACTACATCGGCGTGTTCCCCGTCACGCAGAAGCAGTATGAGACGATTGTCGGAAGTAACCCATCACAGTTGACAACGGAGATAGCTGGCAACGTGGTTGGGCACAGACCGGTGGAAAAGGTCAGCTGGAATTCTTTGCGCGACTCAAAGGCGATCACGGCCTCCATCGTGCCGTCCGCGACGGGCGGATTCTTCGCCCGTCTTGACTACGCCACATCGCGCAATTTCGACCTGCCAACCGAAGTCATGTTCGAAATCGCCCAGCGCGCCGGTTCCACGGCAAAATACTCCTGGGGCGATACGCCGTCGACAAACTACGTCGTCACTTCCGAGACTTCCCCGGACAGCACGGTTGCCGTGGGATCGCGGTTGCCGAACGACTGGGGACTTTTCGACACGACGGCCAATGTGAGAGAATGGTGCCTTGATGCTTGTGACAGAAACAGCTCAGCGCCGAATAAGGATCTTAATTTGCGCACTGATGCGTTTACTCCTAACTCCGTCAGCGGCGTGACCTACAGAATCTATCGCGGTGGTGGTTCGGCTGGCACTGCGGTCCTGACCGGTGGTGCGGCTGCTGCACGTTGCAAGGCGTCTTTCCGCGATGCCCAGGGTGCGGGTAATAGTTATAACTCATTGGGCTTCCGCGTAGCCTTGATTGCGGACTGATGTTTCGGGTAGTTCCGAAAGGAGTGCGAAATGAAGATGCTACACAGATTTGCGACTCTCGCGGCAGTTGCCTCCGTGGCGGCTTTTCAGGCGCAGGCGGAGGTCGAGACGGTGACGTCGTCGTCGACGACGTTCGCCTTTTACGGCAATCCGGAAAAGGTGTACTCGCTTGCTTCCGCTGCGGAAATTACCACATGGCCCATCACATGGCGGGCGGGCGAAACGGTTGTTGCCACGTCGATGGACGGAACGGCGACGACGCTGTCGGGCGGCGCGGACGCGACAAGCGCGTCCCTCCCGTCGCAGGGCGGCGTGTGGACGCTTGTGAACTCTGTCGAGGGCACGGCGCGCGTCGGCATCCCCTGGGCTGTGTTCAACGACGGCGGGACGTACGGCGCGAGCGCGACGGCGGGTTTCGTGGCGGACATGGTGCAAAGCGGCCCCGACCGCAAGCTGATGAGGCGCGAAGCGCCGCTGGTTGCCTATTCGGGTGATGACTGGCACGGCGACCTCTCCAAGGCATCGACGATCACGTTCACGCCGCCGGAGGGTTCGGAACTTGCGGCGACCACGTGGAACAAGACCGGCAGGGGCGCATCGGCATTCACGTTCAACAAGAAGGGCGTGTGGACGGTTACGCTGAAGTTCGCCGACAACACCACGCGCACGGCGCACATCAACATTCAGGCTTCTGGCCTTACAATCATCGTCAAGTAACGCCGCGCACAACAACACGTTCTACATGTTCTACACGGACAATAAATCCTGCAAGCCATAAACAACCCAAAAACCAAACCAAAAAGGAGACAGCAAATGTCAGAGAGAAACCAGATACCCGAATGGAGCGGCGGGAAGCTCTAAAACGGCGAGTTCCTCAACTACTCCAAGGAAGTCTCGCGCATCGCCCACGGCTTCGACGCCGCGAATCGTGCCGCAAACACCTCTCCGACATCGGACACGTCAAGGGCGTCCACGACATCGCCTACGAGAACGCGCAGGCGCGGGAACGGACGCAGGCCCGCGCCTCCACGCTGATGGCCGGGCTTGTGCTCGGCTGCTGGCTGTGGATCTGGCTTCTGGCGGCGGGCGTCGCGTCGTTCTTCACGTCCCACC
>CACZAK010000275.1 GCA_902779075.1 uncultured bacterium
TCTGCGTGATGTCGAGGTTGCCGGACGACGTGCCGGTGAAATACGTCGTCGCGCTGTTGGAGTGCGTGATCGCCGCGCCGTTCGCGTTGAACGCGCCCGAATAGGTGACGTTCTGGTTGCCCGTCATCGCGAGCGCGGCGCCGGAGGCGACGTTCACATCGCCCTTGACGGTGTTTGCCCCTCCCTGCGCGTAGAATGTGCCGCCGTTCGACGTGACGCTGATCGGCATCGTGGTGCGGTATGTCGAAGAGTAGAACTGTAGCGATCCGCCATCGATGACGACGCCGCCCGGAACGTCGCATTGGATCGAATCCGTATAGTACGCGGGCAGAAGTTCCGCACCTGACTTGACGACGATGGATTCCACGTCGATCGGCTGTCCGTATGGGCAGAATATGTTCGTCTTCACCGTGAGCGTCTTGCCGGGACCGTAGATGCCGGGCGTCGCCGTCGCCGAGGTTGGACCCGTATGGACACGCATGTCGATGCGGTCCGTTCCGCCGATGGTCGCGTCGTCCGCGAGTTCCACGCGGCGCAGCAGCGCGTTGTAGTAGCCATGCGAGGTGCGACCGTCAAGAGAGTCGTTCACGATCGCGCCGCGTCCGTCGGGGCCGTCGCCCGCGATGACGAACGTCTTATGCGTTGTGATTTCCGCGCGCGGGGAGTTGTTGCCGTTCAAGATGTCGGTGTAGTTGATGTTGAACTGACCGCCGCCGCCGATCTCCACCTTGCCGCCAGTCGAACCGCTGTCCGTGCCGAGTGCGTTCTGAGAGGCGTTGGGGCCGAGTACGACCTTCTGTCCGTTCGTGATGACGATCGTCTGGTCGCCGAAGCTCGCGCCGTCGAGCGTGACCGTGCCCGTGCCTCCGAGCGTGACCGTGTCGCCGCCCGCGAGCGTGCCGTCGCCCTTGAACGTGTAGTCGTTCGCGCCCGTGAGGGTGATCGGCCCGGCGAACATTTCCCCGCTCACCGTGATGTCGCCGGACGCGGTCTCCGCGCCGTCGATGAACGCGGGCACGTAGGGGACGAATCCGCCCGTCGTGCCGCCGTCGTAGAGCCAGTTCGCGCTCGTCGTGTTCCAGCCGAGGTCGGCGGCGCTCGCGGGACGCCACGTCTGCGATGTCACGGAGGACGAAACCGCAATGGTCATCGTCAGCTTCCCGTCAACGACGGCGAACGTGGCGGACGCACCGGCGCCGACGGTCGCCGTGGGCGCGAACTGCGAAAGCGACGTGATGCCGCTTCCCGCCTGCATGACCGTGTAGGTGCCGGGCACGAGGGCCGTCGCATCGACGTTGACTGCGAGCGGAGAACCGGATGGAAGCGTCACCGCGCCCGTCGTCGCAATCATCGGCTCGGAGGCGGAGGGATTGACGACCGTGACGGACGCCCCTTCCACGAAATCGAGGTTCTTGCCGCCGCCCACGTTGCCGTCGACGACGTAGCCGCTCTTGTAGATGAACGTGTCGTCTGAACGCGCGGCGGTGGGGTTGCTGCCCATCCATTTCGCGGCGAGGTACGCTTCGATGGCTTCGCGGTCGGAATCGGAAAGCGCGGTCTGGAACGCAATCAACTCGGAGAGTTCGCGTCCGGCATGGCGCTCATAACTACCTGTCGTAGTTCCGGCATTGCGGTCGCAAGTAAGGCGATCTGAAGAGCAGTTCGCCGCAGTGACGGTGGAATACACATGGCGGTCCGACGGGACTTTCGTATTGAGATTATCCGCCACCAGCTCGCCGTCGCAGTAGATTTTACCGTTCTTCCAGAGCGCGCTGGAGCTGTTGTAGCAGTACTGTCCGCTTGCGCCACGATGGAAATGATAAGTGGAATTGTCGCCGAGGAAGAACGCGGGTTGTTCCTGGCGGATCGACATCGCCCAGAACACAGAGCGGATGGTCGTCATCCGCGTGTACTTGAGGTCGATCCCGCTGTTGCACGCACCCATGCAGTAGGCCGGGACACCGTTCGTGACCATGAGAGTTCCCCAGTCGGGTTCATGTACTGGCACGGTGTACGCCGTCGCGTCGCGCTTGTAGGCGGACTTGTCCTTCCACGTCGTGACGAATCCGAAGGTATTGTCCTTGAACTCGAAGTTCGCGGCATCCGAGGCGTCAAGCCAGATGAGCGCGTTCGCCGCGATGTACGGCTCGATCCACGCGGTCGCGTCGTAGGCGGCGACGCCTGCCGTGACGACGGCGGCGCCGTCGAGCGAGGTTGCGGCGGCCGTGCCGAACAGCACGCCGTTGTGCGCGGGCCGTGCGGAAATCTTCGACGCGTCGATGGAACCGGCGTTCGTGAAGAGCGTCGCGGCGGTTCCGGCAGGGAGGTCGGTGACGCCGACCGTTATCGGCGCCGTCACGGAGGATCCGGCGGCGAGCGCAATCGGTGCGCCATTGGCGATGGCGAGCGACGGGCCCGCAAACTCGATCGGATACGCGGGCGTGGCGGTGGGCAGCGACACCGTGCCGTCGCCCGTCAGGCGCACGGTCGGGAGGGACGCGCTTGTCGCGTCCGCAACAATCTCCGGAAGCGGCAGGACCGCCGCGTGGTTGGAAAGCCCCGTCGCCTTGTCCGCTACGAGTTCCAGCTGCGCGGCGGATGTCGCCACGGTGAAGCCGTTCGTGTTGGCAAGCGCGATCTTCGCGGGCGAGACGAAGTTCATTGAACCCGTGTAGTAGTAAATGCCGCCGTATGCGCAGGGCCCGACTTCGACGAACGCATTCGCGCACGTGCCGCTCGCGTTGCCTTCCTCCGCCGTCGCCGCCTCCTGCACGAAGAGGCCGGTCTTCTGACTGGCGGTGTATGCCTTGAAACCACCCTTGAACTTGACGTGCGCGTTCTCGCAGCAGGCCGCCGTGAGCGTGTAGGCATTGACGACCGCGACCGGCGGCTCGATCTCAACAGTGCCGTCGAACACGACGCGGCTGTCGCGGTAGGCGTAGAGGCCGCAGTAGGAGTCGCCCGCGCCGATTACGCGAGAACCGTCGTGGAAGAAGAACTTGCCGCCGTCGATGCGCTGACGGTAGGCCTGCGCGTCGAGCGTGCCGTAGAGGTGGAACACCGTTGTCGTCGCGCCTTGGAACGCCTCGTTGATGTTCATGCGGAGCGTCGCGCCCGCGTTGACGGTGAGGTTGCCTTTGATGGTGTTCGCGGCGAAGGTGAAGAGTGACGTGCCGTCGGCGACGGTTACGGAACCATTCGCGTCAATCGTCGTCGTGCCGGCGACGTTAAGGTTTCCGCGCGTCGTGAGCGAACCGCCATCGCGGACAGTGATCGCTCCCTGCCACGTCGCGCCCTCGCCCGCGTCGATCGTGATGTCGTCCGCGATGGTGAGCGCCTTGCCCCACAGCGGATCGGAAGGCGTGATCGTCGGCGTGTTCGCAGTCGTGAACACGCCGGTCAGGGTGTTCGTGAGGAACGTGGAGCGGACGAGGTCGTAGAGGCCGAGTTCGCCGTCCGCGTCGCGCTTGGCGGGCACGAGGTCGAGGCGGAGGTTCCCGGACGAGTCACGCAGCTTGAAGGAATAGAGCGTGTAGGAGCCGTAGTTGCCGTTGCTTGTCGTGGGGAGGCCGTTGTGCGAGCAGAGGAGGCACAGCTCGGAGTTGGGCGTGTACTCGTCCGCGCCTCCCATCCTCGGTGTTCGCGGCGATGTTCGTGACGACGGCCGTGCGCGCGCCGTAGTCCGCGACGACGAGGTAGTTTGTGCAGGCGAGGAGCGTCGTCGTGCTCGTGACCTGCACCGTGTCGCGGTCGAAGCGCATCTTGCCGTTGGAGGTGTTCAGCACGAACGCGCTGAACTGGCGCTCGGTGCCGTTGGTGCGCGAACACCAGAGCTGCTGCGTCGCGTTCACGACGGACGGGCGGAACACCATCTCCGCCTTGTCCGCGCCGTTCGGCACGAGGCCGGTTCGCACCTGGCAGTTGCCGTTCGCCTTGAGGTACGGCACTTGCGTGTAGCCTGCGGGCAGGCCGTCGCCCAGTGCCGTCACCGCAAGAGCCAGAACTGCCGGGAGGGTCGCACTAGTCGCAACCTTGCGAACCAGAGCAACAACACGAGCGAAACTAGAAGTTTTCGCCCCCCCCCTACGGGAGTTGCAGATAAGTTTTTCCATCGTTTTTTCCTCTTTGTAACTGTTGAAGATTCCTTCTTGGCAAGTTGAATTGGCATAATGATACCATAATTTCACCACCAAGCGCAAGGCGAAATTACGGTCAGGGGACGTGAGACGAGGGACGTGAGACGAACAGCTCGTCTCGCGTCTATCGTCTCACGTCTCGGCTCGTCTCACGTCTATCGTCTCACGCCTACTTATATTCAAGCTGAATAAAATCGTAGGATATTTCGCCACTGTTGATTTCAAGTGTAATCTTGTTTTGGCCGGTTTTGAGCAATGCCTTGTCAAACTCAATCGGGTTAAATATCAATTTGCCGTATGAGTGTGTCCTCATGACCATCGAGTCGTCGGCTGAATAGTCCAGCGTCTTGATCAGAGACCCGTTGACAGATACCTTAAGTCCGTAGCCGGACGTGTTACGCGAGCTGCAGGTTACAACCGTGAGCACGGGCTGGCCGTCAGGTATTTCGTCCATGTTCCAGACAATGCTGAAAGGGAGAGGCGTGGTACGGTAGGTGTCCATCTTTATCTGGGCGTAGTTCCAATCGTACTTGGGCAGGCTTTCCCCGACCTTGAACTCAACGTCGTTGGGGAACCGTATGGGGTAATAATGAAGCAGTTCCCAGCCGAAGTTTTTCTCGGAATCGTAAAGCCAGGTTCTGTCGGCATCGCCCACGCGCCAGGCAAGCCTGCCATTTGAATATTCTCTGAACACCAGCGTGCCCACATCGGTGTTGCGGGATTTCTCCACAACAACGTTTTCCTTCGCGACTTCGCCTGGATAGCCCTCTTTCCATACGGTCACGGTGTAGGTGTCGGCATGGACCTTGTCTATGCTCCAACAGCCGTTCTCGTCCGCACGCGTCCAGTACTGATACGGGCTGTTGCTCTGATTCCACGTCACGTAGCGCTCGTCTTTCTTGCCTCTCGTCTCGCCCGGCACGTTCACGACAACATAGGCGCCCTTGGGTGACGAGCCGTCGAACATTTCAACTTTGCCGCGTAGTGAGCCCCGTTCAAAATAGTGGGCGTCTTCCATCCAGGCATAGGGCCACCGCGCCTGCTCGCAGACAAGCTTGCTCTTGGCGTCTTCATATTTTGCCATAAGCGTGTCGCCCCTGTTGAAATAGACCAGGATCGGACCGTACACCTTATGGTACCTGCCCTCCGGAATGGGGCGCTCGGACCAGGTGAAGTACTCTCCTTCAAACATCCCGTTGTCGTTCTTGAGAAGTTTGCATATCGAATCCTTCGACACCGTCAGAATCCACATGCCCAGCCGGTCGTTTGCACTGCCGCTTATGGATGAATCCAGCTGATAGGGGTTTCGTTCGTGCTTGGCGTTGAGCTCGCCGTTCTGATTGCGGTAAACCGACTGATAAATGTCTTTCCTGCCGTACTCCGTGTCGATCGGCCGGGCATCCTCGATTATTCTGCTGTTGAATTGAAGTTTATCGTGCTCGATCTGATATTCCCAGACGTCGGAACTCTTTCTGAACATAGGCGCACAGTACAAATGCGAACAGGAAGTCGTGCCCTCAGCCTTGTCGACTGTATAATACAAATAGAATCCGCTTTCACCCCTCGGAATCCTGTACACGACCTCCAAAGTATAGGGGAACCGCTCCGTGGGAGAATATGTATACGCATATTCGGCGTAATCGGCATTTGCAGTTTTCAAGCCACGGGTTCTTTTTCCGTCGTGCTCGATTATGCGGCCGAACGCACCAGAATTCCATGTGATGAAGCCGTAGCCTTTCAAGAGGCTGTTTGTGCTGTCGCAGGTTGTAAGCTTCTTGACTCCGGCCCACGAATTCCTGTCGCCTGCGTCGAACATCAGGCAAATGTTGCCGTTGCTGATCGTCACGACCTTGTTCGACGGAACTGCGTCGCCGTATTTGTATTCGACGCCGTCTATGATCGTCACGACATCCTGCGTACTGTCGTTGTAGGGCGTGAGAGCGGATGTTGGCGTCTTGTCCGGCGTGCCGCCCAGGTCCTTTATGGCAACGCACGCCCTTTCTGCAACATGCGGATTGCCGTGGCCGAGCAGCTTTTGCAGGGCGGGAACGGCTGCTTTCGCCTTTTCTTCCAACTGAGGGTTCCGGCCCTTTCTGCCCAGGGTGTCAACTGCCCGCAGGACGACTTCCGCATCCGGATTTGAAAGCGCGTTTACAAGAGCGTGGACAGACGCTTCGTCATCTGTCATTTCAAGTATGTCCTGCGCCTTGTTAAGCAGGTGACGCGTAACTTTCATCGCCTTTGTCTTAAAGGCAAGAGTCCAGGTGTCTTTTTCGGCAAGGTCCTCTCTGTCCAGCAGATACAATGCACGCAAGGCGTACAAGCGCACATCCTCGTCCTCTTCGGGATTGTTCGCCAGCATGGCCATATTGCCAGCAGAGAGCAGATTCAGCCGGCCATACACCAATTCCATGTAGGCCTTGTCCGTCTTGCCGATCTGGTATTCCCTTAAGTCAAATATGATAAATTCGGACAGCGCCCGTATGGCGCGGATTCGCTCTTCTTTGTCCGTGCTGCTCAGCACGACATCCAGCATCGAGTTGAAGACTCGATACGGAGTGATGTTCTCAAGCATCATGGTCTCAAGCGCTTCTTCGCGGTAGTAATAGTAGTCCTGGAGCATGGCGTCTATAAAGGTTCGGCCAATGCTCTCCCCTGCCTTGTTCGAATGCAGGTTATACAAAGTTTTGTCTGTCCCTTTTATCTGTACGCCCAATGCGTAAAACATGATTTGCGCAGCCAGACCTCGTGTCGCCAGCTCGCCGGTGTGCACGTTCAGGCCTCTGGAGATGTATTTTTCGTTGCCGACCCTTATGTATCCCATGGGATAGCCGCCCTTTGCCACTGCCTCGTCGCCATAGCCGAGCGCTTCCACGACCATCTTGACGGCGTCTTCTTCCTTGAGGGGGGCTTCAGACCCAAATCGTCCGTCGCCAGGACCACGCTTGAACGCCCTTGAAACGACTGCCGCAAATTCCGCTCTTGTAATTGTATTGTCTGGCCTGAACGTGCCATCCGCATAGCCGTTCATGAGGCCAAGATGGCTTAAGGTCAAGGCGGCGATTTCCGCAGGGTGTCCGTTGAAATGTCGAGAACCCTTTCTGTCGGGCTTCCCCACCATGTCGGAGAATCGATGGTCCAGAACTTTTGCCGTGGGCTCCCGGGCAAGGAGCCCTTCTCCCTTCGAAGTTTGCGCAGAGCGAGAAGCCGGCTTGGGGAACCTCCGAACCTTTTCAAAATCTGCACCGCTGACAACGGTTGCCATTCCAATCATCATGGCAAGCGTGCACATGACAGATGCAAGAGTGCAGGGTCGCCTCATTTTTTGCCCCCTTCCTGCCAATTTGCAAATCCTATTTCTCGATCAGGCGCCAGCTACGAGTGGCAAAACCGGTCAGACCGGTTTTGCCACACCCTACCGCACGATGAGGGTCATGCCGGTCGGCTTCTTGACGTCGAGCATGAACGCGCCGTCACACGCCTTCAGCCTGGCACGCCACCCGGCACTCGGGAGCGTCAACTCCGTCGCGTCGAGCGTGAGCGCCTCCACGGACGCGCCTTCGGCAAGCGTGCCGAGCGTAATCAAGACCTTGCCGGTCGCAGTGGAAAGGTCGCCCACCACCTTCAGGTTCGCCGTGCCGGTGGAAGGCGTGGCAATCGTGCCCACGACGGATGTCCCCGCCGCCGTGCGCGCCTCCGCGCCGTCGATCAGCAGCGTGGCGTTCGCGGCGAGCGTCACCGCATTCGTGACCGATACCCCTTCCATGAGCTCAAGCGTGCCGTCCGCGCCCACCGACGCCGCCCCCGTGCCGAGGGCGTGGTCGTGCGCGGCCAGCAGCGTGCCGCCGTTCACGGTCGTGCCGCCGGTAAACGTGTTGTAGCCGGAAACGACGAGTGTGCCCGCGTTCTTCTTGATGATCGCGCCGCCCACGTCGTAGCGGCCGGGCGAATAGGTGCCGACAGATTTTCCGTCCTCCACGTCTGCCGAGATGCAGACGGTTCGGGCAGCTCCCGCGGCAGAATCGTAGGTGTCGAACGTGACAGGGGCGTGGAAATGCACCTTGCTGCCTGTGCCTTCATAGCGAATCGCGTAGTCGGCCAGCGCACCGAGCGTGATTTGCGGCCCGATGCCGATACCCGTGACGTCCGTCGCCTTCACGACGATGCCTTCCGAACCCAGATTGAGCTTCCGCTGTTCGATCCACTTGGGAGACGTCGTCGTCGAGTCGGCGACAATCCCCTTGAGGTTGAAAGTGCCTGTCGCCTGCAGGTTGTTGTTCCCCTGCTGCTTGAAGATGCCGATGCGGCCACAGTTGTTCATGTTGTAGCTTTCGGACACATTCAACGCCCCGGTCCCGTTCACGTACACGACAACGCCGTCACCGACGCCGTTGTAGTAAGTGGTCGATCCGTTTTGCTCAACCTTACGGCAGTTGATCGTGCCGCCGTCATCGACCTGGAGAAGCGCGCGCTGGTTGTAGCTCGCGCTGCGGTGGGGCAGAATCAGCGTCGGACAGGTCACCGTGGCGCCGTTGCGCACATAGCATGCGTTGCCCGTCGTGGACGGCACGGTCCAGTCTTCGGTGAACGTGATGTTGCCCATGAACTCGGAAGTGGGAGCGGCGGCCGTGTTCGCGTCATCCCACGTCGTGGCCGTGGCGCCGCCCGTGAAGTTGACGGCCTTGTTCGTGAAGGAGACGGTGTACTTGCCGGTGAACTGCACCTTGCACCCGACCA
>CACZAK010000276.1 GCA_902779075.1 uncultured bacterium
GCATGCTTCTTCGCGGCGGCCACGCTCCCGGCCTGCACGCAGAAATCGACCAGCACGACCATGCCGCCTTCGGCGGGAATTGCAGACAGATGGCGCCAGGCGCGTTTCTTCTCGCTCGTCAAGTCCGCCGCAACGACCATGACGTTTCCGAGAGCCATGACACAGTGGGCCTCTTCCTTCCAGTCTCCACCAACGGACATCTGCGCGCTTTTGCCCTTGATCTGCTCGGCCTTGATCCACTTGACGTAGAGGTCCGACTTTTTCCTGTCGATCGGACGGATGTCGATGGCGAAGTCGACCCGCCAACCATCGAACGACCGGGACCAGGCCACGAGCGGATGGTCGTTCGTCTTGCAGGAGTAGCCGACGGGTCCCTTCTGCTTCACGCGCACGCCCTTTGCCAAGGGGACATCGTGGCTCGAGAAGTGCGAATGTTCATTTTTCGTCCCCTTCTCGCAATACCGAATCTCTCCGAATGTTGCGGAGGAAAGGACGACGGCAAACAAAATGACGGATAATCTTTTCATCTTTACACCAGCTCTATGAATTGATATTGGAATTGGCAACATTTCCATATTTCCATAATTTCATATTTCCACATTTCCACAGTTTCACATTCAACATCGCCTCCTCACTTACTTTTTCCGGGAACCCATGAGATGTTCGGCATACTTCACCGCGCCACCCTGTCGGTAGCCGGTCTCGCCGACCTTTTTCCCGTCGCCGTCGAGGATGAGCGCCGTGGGGAAGCCCCTTATGCCGTACTTCTTCGTCAGTTTTTCGTTTTCAGCCTTGGCGCGGTTCGAGAGGAGAGCCTTGTTCTGCGGCGAATCGATGAACACGAGAACGAAATCGTTCTTGACGCCCGCGAGGAACTCTGGTCGGGAAAGAACTTCCCTATCAAGCTTCATGCACCAGTAGCACCAGTCGCTGCCGGAGAAGCAGGCGTAGACGAGTTTGCCCTCTGCCTTCGCCTTGGCGAGCGCCTCGTCGAGGTTGTCGGTGAAGCCGCGCGGCGTGGAGCTCTTCGGCGCATCTGCCTTGGCCTCATCGGGTGAAACGACGCCAAGCGTCGGGTCCTGTTTCGGCGAAGGACTCGGCTCAAGCACCTTCGCCTTCTTGCCGTCCTCTTCCTTGTTCGCGAAAAGCACGTTCACTGGAATGTCGCAGATGAAGAACGAGTTGTTTCGCGGCGCGCCCTTCTCGGCTTCGATCTCCCCTTCGACTCTTACAGACCGCAACAGAAGCGACTGGTCGTACGGTTCGTTGCCGCCTGCGCCGAGAACGATGATCTTCGTGATCGATCCCTTGCCGGACAAAAGTCCAGACCCGCTCGTGCCGAACGGATCCTCGTCCAGCTCGGACTCCTTGAAGTTCGGCTCAAGAAACAGCCTAGCCTTGACGTCCACGGGGAAGTCGTACGTGAGATGGAACACAGCAAGCTTCCCGGGCGGCACGACTATGCGAGCATTAGTCGGAAGTATCTTCGGCTTCTCAGCGTCATCGTCGCTAGCCGACATCACCCCCACTTCGTGCAGCTTGACCTTGAAGTCGGCCGGGCCGTACCCCTGCGCACCAGCAAAGACTGCATTTGGCGAGGATTTTGCCGTCGCCGCAGGCTGCCCCGCCCATGCCGGGATTGCCGCACCTGCGGCAACAGCGGCAACGAGACATGTCTTTGCGAGTTTCACGTAGAGTACTTTTGGTGTTGCCATGGTTTTTCTCCTTTTTGCAAAAGAAATTGTCAACGGTATAATACTTTTTCTTTTCGTATTAGTCAATGCTATTCCCTTGTGAAATCTGACGAGACTCCAAAAAACTTTTTAAAAATCTGACAAACCGTACGCCACAAAGGTAGTTGGGGCGCATGTTTTTAGCCACAAAGAACACAAAGGTCGCAAAGGGAAGTTCTGTCGCAACCACGTATCGTGCGCCAAGCTGTTTTGAGTACACCGCGAAGAAGCCAACCATCCACATCGCCGCTATTGCGAGATCAGAGATTGGGAGAGTTGGAGAAGGTCTCAATAACCCTGAACCCTTCCCCAAAAGCGAGACGCATTGGGACCTCCTATTGAGTGTGTCATTTTGACACACTCACCTCGTGTGAAAAGGCCTGTTTGTAACGGAATTTGCTTTGGTGCGCAGCAGAGCATGAAATGGTGCGCACCAAAGCATCAAATGGTGCGCACCAAAGCCTTCAACGGTGCGCAGCATTAAAATGTCCGAAGTGTGTCAAAATGGCACAGTCATAGTAGAGGTCCAGACTTTTGCGTCATACCCAAGGCGCATGGGACCCAACGGACATGTCAACACGCTTGGGAGAGAAAGGGGAGTGTAACCTTCCTCGCGCGCGCGCGCAACCTTATACATAAGGAAACCCCTCGCACCAGCACTCGCGAGGGATTTGCGACTGGCTCTCCTTGCCTAGATAGAAATTGAAAAAGGCATGGACACCCGTATTACACATTATTCCCGCGCGGCGCGGACGAATGCCTCAAGGTTCTCGCTCTTCGTCTGCGGACCAAGCGCGCAGCCGGAGCAAAGGACAAGTCCGCCCTTGCCGCGGAAAATATCGCAGACCTTCCGCGCCGCCGCATATACCTCGTCGGGCGTACCTGTGACAAAGAGCGCGGGATCGACGTTGCCGGAGAGCGTGAACTTCCCGTGCGCGACTTCGAAGACGCGGTTGGCATCCGTTTTCCAGTCGAGCTCGAACGCTGGGCAGCCCGTCTCCACAAGATCGGGGAGAATCGGATTCACATCGCCGCAGATGTGGCAGAGATAGGGAATGCCACGCGCCTTGAGATCGGCGGCGAGGCGCGTTTCGCGTTCCTTCGCGAACTGACGGAAACATGCGGGGGATATGACGCTACATCCTTCAGAGCTGTTGCCGTAGCTCGTCATGTGCGCACCCGTGGCGAAGCACAGCTCGTGCATCTTGAGCGCGACGGAGTACGTGGCGTCGAGAAGGCGGTTGATGTCCTCTTCGTAGTCCTCGTCGAGAAGATCCATCATGAATTCGTCCATGCCCGTGAGGATGCACGCGAGCGAGAACGCGCCCTGGTCGGCATTGATGCGGATGAAGCGGTCGTTCTCGTTGCCCCACGCGACGAGGCGTTCGGCGGCCTCGAGGTAGTGGCGGACACGTTCCGACGCGAGGAGGTCAACCTCCTTCACCTTGTCCGGCAACTCTTCGAGCGGCACGGGCTGCGTTCCCTTCGCGACGGCGGCAAGGTCGTCGGGATACATCACGTCCGCACCACATGCCGACGCGAGAAGCGCCGTGTCGACGTCCAGGAGCACGCAATCGAGGTCGTACTTCATCGTCGCCTCGGTCATGGCCTTCACCATCACGTCGGGGCTCTCGCGGAATTGCTTCTGCGTGAAGCCCGCCTCGCGCACAGCCATCAGGAAGTTGTGCGCCATCACGGGGATGCGTTCAACGGCCTCTCCCGCGAACGCCCTTTTAACCAGATCTATTCTTTCGCCCATTTTCTTTTTCTCCTACACCTTATCGACAAAATCGCCATAGTCAGGCAACACATGATCATGCGTCGCAATTCTCATTCCTTCAACCTGTGCCTGCGCAACAAGCATCCGATCAAATGGATCCGAATGTATCGGGGGCAGACCTTCCACCTCTGCGGAATGAACAGATGAAACAAGCAATTCCCTATATCCAGCATCAAGGAACAACCTCCGTGCCTCATTTGCGGGAATTGGCATCATATCCGGATGCCTCGTACGTTTGATTGCGATCTCCCATATTGACGCTGCGCTGAAATAACAGACGTTGTCCGGATTCGACAAGATGGCCTTGGCTCTCACAGACAGTTTTTGCGAATCCGTCGTTGACCAGATGAGAATGTGGGTGTCTATAAGGTATTTCATTGCGCAAACAACTCCGCGACCTCGGCATCCATGTCATCAAACGCTTTGTCGAAATCAGGTCCTAAGGCATACTTGCCGTCCGCAATGCCGATTTTGATACCGCCTCGCCTCCTTGGTGATTCCGTCGTCGTGTGACTCCCCGTCATGCTCGCCTTTGCCTCGATGGGGAATGGTATTCCACCCCTCATCGCCACCGCGCAGATGAATAAGTTCACTGCACCAGATGTAGTGAGGCCAACCTCGGCGAAGACCTTCTCCGCCGCGATCCTCTTCTGCTGATCAACCCTTGCCGTTATCATTGATGTCATACAAAAGCCTTCTGTTGTATTTCATTCGCAGGATATTATACCGTATTAACCTGCCTTCTGCAATAGGGTTCTCCTGATCGTAAAGTCGCGCGGGACAAAGCGTCTTCAAAAGCGCACGGGTTTGAGTCGGTGTGTTTGCAAAGATTATCGGTCGTGCTTGCGTAGGCGATTGTAGAGTGGCGTTGGACATGTAGTAGTCGGTTCCGGAAACTCCTGATCCACGAAGACGGGCTTGCCGAGACGCTTGGAATCGACCGGCCTGAACGCCGGCGGCTTCGAGCCCGCCGGAGGCGTGATCGTGACCGCGCCGGTGGCGTCGTCGATCTTCCAGTTCGCCGCCGGAACCATCCAGTTGTCCTCGTAGCGGCTGGGAAGCAGGTCTTTCGCGTTACGGGGATCGACCGCGAGGATGTTGTTCATGAAGACGAACGCACCGTTCGGACTCGGCACCTCGTCGATCGACTCGAGCGTCACCGAATGCGGCTTGAACACGGGCGTGCAGCGAGGGTCGTTCTCCACTTGGTACGTGCCGAAGATCCGGTTGCCCACAAACGCCACGTTTTGCGAATAGGTGCAGGTCGCGTTGGGAGAAAGCATGTCGTTGCCCTCGACGAGAACCGGGCCGTGGTCCACCTCGATGAACACGTCGCTCCAGTTGTTCGCCCACAGCCTGTTCCCGACCACGCGCGCGCCCTGCGACATCCAGTCGAGCCAGATGCCGCCATATCTGCCGTTGTGGTGGATGCGGTTGTTGCGTATCGTCACGTCCACCGAGCAGAGCAGCTTGAGGCCCGCCGTGTCCGCGCCGCCGTAGCCCCTGTCCCAGTTGCAGTGGAAGATTTCGCAGTCCTCGATCGTCGAGAACGCCGCGCCGAGGGAGCTGTGGATGCCGGTCTGCCCGCATTCGGACACCTTGCAGCGGCGCACGACGTGGCGCCCCACGCGCTCCCAGCCGTTGCTCGCGGCGCGCTTGATCGTGTCGTAGTAGCACCGCACGAACGGGCCGGCGTTGTCGAACTCGTCGCCGTGCTTGCCGAGCGTTATGCCGTCGCCACCCCCGGCTCCAGTGCGTGCCCACCACGCCCACCTGCTCGCCGTTGGCCGTGCCCCAGTTGGGCGCGGCGTTCTGGAAGACGATGCCGCGCAGGGTGATGTAGTCGCGGTGCTCCTCGATCGGGTAGAAGCACGCGGGACGGGTGACGAGTTCCGGCGTGACGACGTTGGGGTCCTGCTCGAACGCCGCGAGGATGCGCCCCGTCACCATGCCCGGAATCAGCGCGGCACTGCCAGGCGGAAGTAACTTCGCGGCGGCGTCGTACTTGTAGGAATGCCCGCCGAAGAGGAAGAGTACCTGGACGGACTTGACGTCGGCGGCGGCATCCGGCAGGACCACGGCGGTTTCACGGAACTTGTCCCAGCCGCCGGTCGCCTTCAGAAACGCCTTCGCCAGCAGTTGCGTCGGCGAATTGGCGTCGTAGAAGTACGCCACGGCGTCCGTGCTCTGTGAGGAGGTCTTGAGCGTGACGCGCCTCGCCTCCGGCGTCGAGAGGTCGAGGCCGTCGTATCTGGTTCTGCTGTATTCCCCGTGTTTTCCCCTCTTCTTCAGCCTGTGCGAGCCGAACGCCACGGAATCGATGTTGACGATCGGCCTGCCGAATTGCGCGTTCTGGTCCCAGAAAAGCTCGACGGGGTGCGTCTTCAGCGCCTTGCCGCCCTGAATCACCCAGGCGCGCAGGTGGCGCTTGCCGTAGGGTTCGAACCAGTCGCCGAAGATGAAGTCGGTGAACGGGTTCATGCCCCGGAACGAGTCGTACCGCACCTTCGCCATCCAGAGCCCGTCGGGACGCCGCGTCCATCCGGTCACGGGGTCGGCGCCGGTCACGACCACGCGCTCGCCCTTTGCCGCGCGGTAGACGATCGGCGCGTCCGCGCGCCCCGCGTGCGCGGGCTTCACCCATTCGCGGTACGTCCCGCCGCGGATCGTCACCGTGTCGCCGGCCTTCGCCACGTCCGCCGCGCGCTGGATGGTGCGCCACGGCCGCGCCGCCGAGCCGTCCGCCGCGTCGTCGCCGTCGGGCGCGACGAAGTACTCCGCCGTCGGTACCGCAGACGGCGAAAGCGCGGCACCCGCCGCGGATGCCGCAGGATAAGGATACTGGCAGGACGGCTCCGGAAAGTCCTGATTGACGAAGACCGGCTTTCCGAGGCGCTTGGAATCGACCGGCCTGAACGCCGGCGGCTTCGATCCCGCCGGGGGCGTGATCGTGACCGCGCCAGTGGCATCGTCCACTTTCCAGCATCCGGCGGGCACCATCCAGTTGTCCTCGTAACGGCTGGGAAGCAGGTCTTTCGCGTTGCGGGGATCGACCGCGAGGATGTTGTTCATGAAGACGAACGCCCCGTTCGGATTCGGCACCTCGTCGATCGACTCGAGCGTCACCGAATGCGGCTTGAACACGGGCGTGCAGCGGGTGTCGTTCTGAATGTGGTATTTGCCGAGGATCCGGTTGCCGACGAACGCCACGTTCTGGGCGCAGGTGAAGGTCGCCTGGGGGGAGAGCATGTCGTTGCCCTCGACGAGAATCGGCCCGTGGTCGACTTCAAGGAACACGTCGCTCCAGTTGTTCGCCCACAGCCTGTTCCCGACCACGCGCGCGCCCTGCGACATCCAGTCGAGCCAGATGCCGCCGTACCCGCCATTGTGGTGGATGCGGTTGTTGCGTATCGTCACGTCCACCGAGCAGAGCAGCTTGAGGCCCGCCATGTCCGCGCCGCCGTAGCGCTTTTTCCAGTTGCAGTGGAAGATCTCGCAGTCCTCGATCGTCGAGAACGCCGCGCCGAGGGAGCTGTGGATGCCGCTCTGCCCGCATTCGGACACCTTGCAGCGGCGCACGACGTGGTGTCCCACGCGTTCCCACCCGTTGCTCGCGGCGCGCTTGATCGTGTCGTAGTAGCACCGCACGAACGGGCCGGCGTTGTCGAACTCGTCGCCGTGCTTGCCGAGCGTTATGCCGTCG
>CACZAK010000277.1 GCA_902779075.1 uncultured bacterium
CTTTTTCATGCGGCGCGGCGTCGGGCGGGCGGAGCGAACCTCCGCCCAGCCCGCCGCTATGCCTTCACGGAATGTCCGTTAAAAATCGGGGTAAGCGTGCGCGGCGTTTTCTGCGCGCTCCCGCACGCGACGTTTTAGCGCGGTTCCGCGCCCTTGTCGGCCCTCTGGATCAGGACCATTTCGTTCGGTGCGAGCGTGATGATCACGGAATCGCCATCGATCTTGAACTTGTTGAACTCCTCACGTCCCTTTGAGGTGACCGTCCATGCATTCGCCTTGTCCGAGAGCTTCACGCCAGACGGAACTTTCCACGTGCGGTCACGGCATCCTTTTTCGGAATACGCCACGAGCGCACCGTCGCCGAGCCACAGAGCGGGAATCAGCATGTCGCTGCCGTCGGAGAATATCTCGCCGTCTTTCGCGACGCTCAGCCTCCCATCCTTCCACATCGTGCGCACGCCCTTCTCAAACACGCCGATGCTGCCGCCCCTGCCCTCGATCAGCGCCTGGCGTCCAAACGTGTTGAGGTACTGGGTGAGGAGAACAGTCTTGCAGAACTCACGCTTGAACAAGTCCAGCGCCTTCGAGACATCGGGATTGCGCATGAACAGCGCCTCGCCATTCACGTTGCTGCCGAATGCGCGTTGACTGCCGTAAACATTACCACCGCACGCCTGCGACGGCTTCAGGGATAAAGCGTACGTGCGGTTGTTGTAGTGCCAGTACATCGGGAAGTACCCCTCGCGCCCGCCGCCAACGTCCATGCCGCCCACGCCCTCCGTGGTCACGTCTATGCCCTTCGCGTCAAGGTACTTCACGATGTTCCGCTTCGCCTCGACGTCCTGCTCGCGCGTATGGCCGTGCCACGGGCTGATGGGCGAATGGAACACGATGCGATGCCTTCCATCGGCCCGTACGACCGGAAACGGCACGGCGTTGTGGAACGCATCGATGTGGATCGTTCCCGCCTCGCGAATCGGCAGCAGCTCGCACAGACGGTCAAGCCGCTTCTGCAACAGCCCCTTCTCCCATTCCGCCGCGTAGCTCACCTTGTACCCCCAGTCGCCGAGGATGTACGTGCCGTCCTTCTCACGCGCAAGCACGTCCGCGCGCTTGTACTCCTCGAAGAGAGGGCTGTCGTCGTATGCGTCGAAGAGATTGATGTGGACGCTCACCGTCGTATGGTGCTTCTTCGCCTCGCGCATGAGCCACCGGACACTGTCGAGCGGGTCTTTGTCGCTCGCGCGGGCAACGGCCCTGTTGCCCTCGAAGAAGGCGGGGTACTTGGAGTCGTGTCCGTTGTACTGCCAGCCGACGAGATAGACGATCTTCGGGAGACCGAGCGTGAGCGCGTCCATGCCCTTGATCGCCTCTAGCGCCTTTTCGCACGTCATGTACACAGTCTGCCGACCGTTGTCGCGCATCTTGTATCTTCCAAGATGGTCGGGCCCGAACTCTGCCTGCGAGAGGAAGAGCTTGACGACATACGTCTTCGAGTAGTCGTGGCGCGGATGGACCGCCCACTTGAAGTCGGCCTGACGAAACTCATTCGTCTTGACCGGCCCCTCAAGCGCAAACACATCCGCGTTCGCCGCGCCCACGAGCAACCCGGCGGCAACGCCTGTTGCAGCCAATGCAATGATACGTTTCATTCTTTGTGTCTTTCGTCTCATGTTTTTCTGCGGAAAAATCATCCGCGAAAGAGGTAATTGCACACACTCATCCTCGGAATGAATTAATGGTTATCGGCCGGCCGCGCGTGCCAAGGGATGAAAGCGGCGTCACGGCGATGGCCGCCGCCGCTCCCGCCGGCAGATCCTGATTCGGAATCTCGACCTCCGTCACCCCGCCGTTCGTCTCGTGCCCGATGCCCATGTTGCCGCCAGCCGCGTAAACCGCCTTACGCAGCTTGCCGTCGACCGCCACCTCGTACGCATAGACCCGGCACTTCGGGTTTCCGTCGGCAAGGGGTATCTTGACCTTGCCGCCCTCGACGACGAGCTTTGCGCCTTCCCGAAACTGCGGCTCGCCGATCACCTTCTTCAGTTCCTCCCTGGAGAACGGATGCGGCTTCACTTTGCCGTTCTCGATCTTGCATGCGTCCAGGGGCATGATCCAATCCGTTCCCAGGCTGCCCCCTTCGCCAAACTCGCGCCGCTCGATCGCCATCATGTCGTCGTAGAGGCGGAACACGTATCCCTGGCGGGCCACGCCGATCTTCTCGCGCTCGCCGCCCTCGAGCTTCGCCTTGGTGATGTAGGCGTCGTGCGCGAACGGCAGCCACCCCTTCGGCAGACACGCCGGCACCTGTATGGCGACCGCGCCGCCCCAGTCGAATATGACGTTCCAGTTGGACGCGCTGTTGTGCCAGTGCCCGAAGAGACTGATCGCCTCGGGGAATTTCGCCATCGCCTTGTTGAGCGCGGCGTGGGGGCGGATGTGCGAGAGGACGAAGAACGGCTTTCGCCCGTCGCGAAAGCCCTGCTTGGCCTCGACTTCCTTGACGAGCTGCGCGATCTGCCCTTCCGCCACGCCGTAGTGGCGGCCGAAGAAGTGGTAGCCCTTCACCTCCTTGTGCCATGCGGGCTCATACGTCTCGCCCCACACCCGCTCCCAGCTGGAGGCGATGTCCGTCACGAGAATGCGCCGCGCGCGCTCCTCCGGGTCCTTGAACACGCGCTCGACCTTGAATTCCACGTCGTTCCCGTACTGCCAGCCGTCGATCTCGTGGTTGCCCGTGACGAACAGCTTCTCGATCCGGTGGCCGTCCGGTGCAAGTCCCTTGGGGAACACCTTGTTCCACGCCTCCGCGTGGAACTCCAGCTCCCGGATCTGGCCGCGGTGCGCCGCATCGCCGCAGTGTACGACGGCGTCGACGTTCTGGCTGCGGAAATACTCCAATGCCGAAATAAGGTATTTGTGCGGGAACGTCCGCGCCGCCTTGAGACCGGTGTAGTCGGTTCTGAGGTGCGTGTCGCTGAGCGCGCCGAACACCAGCTTCGCGCCCTTCGGCGGCTTCCAGCCTTTCGGCGCCGCAAAGAGCGTGCGCCCGCCCGCAGCGGCGAACCCAAACGCCGCAAGGGCCTCCCCCAGGAAACCCCTTCTCGTGACTCTCATTTCAGGCATCCGACAGCCTCCTGTGCTGTTTCATGGGAAAACGCCTAGATTATATCACAATTCAGAAAGCTTCACGTGAGGAAACCGCAAAAAATTTCCATGGCGGCAAACACAAGCAGACACGAGCGGATCAAGGCATCAAGCGTCGTGCCTTTGCGCATGGCGGACGATTCGGTTCCTTTGCTTCCCCTTTTAGCATAACGCGGCGTAGGGCCGCCCGGCGCTCCGGCCGTCAGGCCGTCGTGGGCGAACAGGCAGAACCCTTCCGGATTGGCGTCCAGTATCCGCGGCAACGCGGCCTCGAGCTCGGCCGGCGTGAAGTCGTGCAGATACAGTCCCGGGAAGATCGGGAAGTTCCCGTCGACGGCCTTCCGCGCCTCGGATACGCAGGAGAGGATCCACTCGCATCCCTCTCCGTAGAAGCTGGCGTAGTCCATCGGAAAGGCGAAGTCGAGCTTGAAGCGGCTCCAGTCCTGGCGCACCATCTCCGCCGACATGCGCGGCGTGGGGAACACCGCCACGCCGCACGGCTTGCCGACCGCCCGCACGGCGTCGGCGACGAAGTTCGCCGCGTGCGCAACGCTGCTGAGCCGCCACTCCGTCCAGTCCGCGTCCGTCGCCTTCGGCTCGCGCCCGAACCGCGCCTTGCATCCGGCGCAGTAGCAGAAGTCGAACTGCGGGAGGATCGTGCGCATGTCCAGGCCGTATTTCGGCCACAGCGCCTTCGGCAGCACCACGTCCGGCATCCGGATGTAGTCCATCTGCAGGGCGTCCACCTCCGGAATGGCTGCGATTTCCAGCGCCTTGCGCTTCAGATGTTCACGTACCTCCGGGTTGCTCGGGCACAGGAACTGGTAGTACGAGACGAAGGGCCGGTTCGTCGGGTCGTGGCAGCTCTTTCCCTGCGCGCTCGTGGCGTACCACTGCGGATGCGCAAGCGCCTCGCTGTCGCCGGGCCGGTTGAGCGTCCAGAACCACGCGACGGTGCGCATTCCGGCGGCCTTTCCGAGTTTCGACACGCGGGCGATGCCGTCCGGCGAGCCGTCGACGATCAAGGTCGTGACGCCGGCGTCCGCCCAGGCGCCCACGGACTTCGCGGTGACCGAGGCGTCGTTCCCGTGCACCCAGAGCCCGACCGTGGGGTCGGGCCGCTCGGGCGTTCCGACGGGATTGGCGGATATCCTCACCCGCCCCCAGTGTTCCGGGGCGTGGATGGTCTTGAGCCGGGTGGGGGCCCACACCGTGTTGCGCTCGACGCCGTCCACATGATCGACGCGGGAGAAGTTCATGCGCATCACGGTTCCGGGCGGCGGCGGCGAGCCCCTGCGGGGCAACGAGGAATGGCCCGTGATCGACTCCCAGGGCCAGGCGATCTCGACCGTCCACGAGGTGTCGTCGCCCTCGCCGTCGTTCAGCGTTCCCTGGAGCGTCACCGCCGTGCGCAGGCCCTTGATGTCCCAGTCGTGCAGTGCCTCGTTGAACGGTCGGCCGTACGGCGCCGTGAGGAAGAGGTCCCAGACCGTGTTCAGCTGGTTGATCTCAAGTTCAAGGTAGTTGCGGCCCGTGGCGCTTGGGTCGATGAACACCTCGAAGTCGTCGTCGTGGTAGATCACGCTGTCGCGCTTCGTGAGCGTGGCGCGGAGCGTTTTCGCCGGCAGCGTCGCCGCGATGTAGAGGAACGTGTCGTCATACGCCATCCGGATGTCTGCGCCGAATTCGCTCTTGCCGCCCTCGAGATCCCTCATGGGCGAAAGGGGCTTCGCGAGCCGCCAGACCTCCTCGTCCAGCACGCCGTCCACTTTCACGGGACACGTCGCGCGCTGGCAGACCGCCGAAGGAACCGCCGCCGCCGTGAACGCCAGCCCTACGGCGACGATAGCCGAAACCAATCTTGTCTTCATGCCTGCTCCTTTTTGCTTCTGCCGTCTTGACTGTCGATGACGCCGTATGGAATCTTGCGCTTGTTTTCCACGGCGCGCACATTATACAACACTCTCCGCGTGCGGTGCAAGCGGGAAGTCGCGATTTACATTTACGGGGTGTAATTCCCCGCAGTATCTCCTGTTGATTGGAAACAACTTGTTTGAAACAACTTACCTTATGCGCGCGGGCTAAC
>CACZAK010000278.1 GCA_902779075.1 uncultured bacterium
CACCTTCACGGGCGACGTGGGCGACGGCATCGCGCCCGGCAGGAACCGCCACATCCTCTGGAACGCCGGCGCCGACTGGCCGGGCAAGAAGGGCGACGTAAGGGTAATCGTGACGGCTACGAAACAGGACGACAAGCACCAAGGCGTCCAGCTCTGGGAGGGCGGCCCGTATTGGGCCGATAGGAACGTCGGAGCGTCGCGGCCCGAGGATTACGGCCTCTACTTCTGGTGGGGGGATACCGTTGGATATCGCCCGTCGGCGGACGGAACGTTCGGGTTCAATTTCGCTTATACTAATTCCGTTATTTACACCTACGGGAAAAGCTTATCGGAATTGCAAAGTGCGGGTTGGGTGACGGTATTGCAAAGTCAGAGTTTTGGGGTGGACCCCTCCGGCGTCCTCGTACCGTCGCACGATGCGGCACATGTGTATTGGGGCGGTGCCTGGAGGATGCCGACTGGCCGGGAACTATACGACCTCTGTACCAAATGCGACTTGACGTGGACGATGCTGAACGGCGTAAAGGGATATGTTTTTCGCGGCAGGGGAGCCTACGCCTCTAACAGTATCTTCCTCCCCTGCGCCGGCTATGGCCTCGGGACTTCGCTCGGCGGTGCCGGTTCGTACGGCGACTACTGGTCGTCCGTGACGGCAGCGCGGCCGGCGGGCTACGCATGTGCTTTATTCTTTACTAATTTGCGAGAACACTACACGGGCAACACCAGCCGCGACCTCGGTTTTCCTGTTCGTCCCGTGCAAGGGTTCACCAAATAGCAAACGAAGTGAGCGCATTCAATTCTTCAATTCTTTAATTCTTTCGAGTTGGTAGAGAGGTGGCGTCGATAGCGCGAATTTGGGAGGGTCGCGCTCCGTCGCGACCCAAGGGGTGGGGTAGTACAACGGCTCGCCCACCTATCGCCCACTTATCGCCCACCTGTCGCCCACCCCGGCATACCCCGTGTTTGGTAAACCTAAATTCCTCATTTCGATTTACCACTCCATGTTATATCTCACGCAGAGGTGCGGAGAGGCAGAGTTCGCAGAGTTTATCCCATTGCTTGAGAGAGTTTATCCCATTGCTTGAGTATGTATTTGTTTTCACCAATTGGGTGAAAGAGCTTTTTTGCCGTGCGCGCCCTGTGCGCGCACCCAAGGCGAAGCAACGGTTTTGCCATTGGCTGAGTGCTTCGCACAATTCCCCTCCAAGGGAAGACTGGGGTATGGTGACCTCGCCTGTGGCCGAAGGTCAGACCTTGACGCTCTACGCGATCTGGAGTCCGCTCGCGTCGGCCAATCCTGCCGCGTGTCGCGCGCCGGCGGGCGTTTCGTACGCGGATGGTGCAGCGTGTGCGTCGGCCATAGCCATACCGGCTATCGCGCCGGGATACTACTCCGGACGTCTTGCTGACGACACTGGCTTGTACGGGCTGATTGTCGGCGATGATCAGGCGGTAGGCTTCATTCGCATAGACTTCGACACTGGCGAGTCGCTCTTCTCGGAGGCGGAGGTCATAATGCTCACAGATACCGCGATTGTCGTTGCGACCGAGGACGGTGGCGCCTACTGGCTCTTGCGGTAGGGACCGTAAAACGCAAAATTTCACGTCCCAAAAAAATCTCCGGTAAACCCTGAAATAGTTCCTCTTTGCAATTGACAAACGCGCAGGGGATGGGTAAAATGTTGCCAATGTTTTTTCGCAGGCATAAGGTATTGTCCACTAAAGATGAACTAGAAGCCCACATGGGCCTCACAGTCCCTGGTCTGCATTTCACAGAGAGGAGCAACTCCATGAATAATACACTGGTGAAATGCCTTGCCGCCGCAGTGGCGGCGGTGGCGATGGCTGCGGACGCGCATGCGAACGCAGCGGAATGGGAGCGCATGACGGCGGAGAGCCGTCCGCAAATGCCGAACGCGAAGACGCGTGCGGAATACCGCCAGAGGAAGGCGGATGAGTCCGCCACCAGATCCAGGCTGCTCGCCGCAGGCGCCCCCTACGCGGAGGCGAAGGCGGCGGCTGAGCGGACGCTCGGCTTCGCGCTGCCGGAGGACGCAGAGTGGCGCACGCCCTACGAGTCGGAGGATGAGCGCGTGGAGGTGGTGGAGTTCACCGATGCGGCGGGGGCGGTGAACCGCTTCGCCCTCTTCGAGCAGCTCGGCGTGAAGTTCCCCTACTGGTGGTCTGTGGAAGGCGCCTCGCCGGAAACGCTGATCGCCTCCGCGCCGGCGGTTTCCGCGTTCGACGGCGTCTTGGAGCGCCGGGACACCGAAATCATCGAGATGGATGCGGAAGTCCAGATGCCCTACGAGCGCTTCCGGCTCTACTTCCTCGACGACGCGCCCAATATGGACTGGATTCGCCCCTGCCGATACCTGTTCGTGCCGGAGGACGGCTCGGGCTACACCGTCCTCTACAGGAAACTGCCGCCCAGAATATGGACGAGGGGTACGGACGAGGAACTTTTCATGACGCCGCTTCGCGGAGACGAGGCGCAAGAGGTGTCGAAGCCAGAGTCGCTCGCCGACGTGACGAACAGCGTGTATTCCCGTGCGAGGCGACTTCGCGCGGCGACGCCCAACCTCAACTTTTCGCGCGGATACACGTCGCATTCGTATTTCGTGCTCTTCTCCGGCGGCGGCGACGCCCACAACAACCGCATACGCTACTGGTGCGACACGGCGATGCTGTATTCGACCCTGACGCTCAAATACGGCGTCAGCAAGGACCACATCTACGTATACATGTCCGACGGCACTTCGAGCGGCAAAGACGCCAACCTCGCAGACTCGACCTCCGACGTCTTGGTCGATTCGCCCCGCGACCTCGATGGCGACGGAAACGACGACGTGGACGGGCCTGCGGACATGACAACGCTTTCAAACTGCTTCGCCAACCTGACAAGGACGCTCACGGAGACCGACCAGCTCTTCTTCTTCGCCACGGGACACGGCTCGCCTGTCGGCGCGGCTTCCACCGCCAACCGCAATACGGAGATCCTGCTGTGGTCGAGCGGGAAAACTTTCCCGTCTTTCAGCGACGAGGATTTCTCCAACTGGACCAAGGGCATAAAGTGCCCCATGGCCGTCGCCCTCGAGCCTTGCTATTCGGGCGGATTCATCGACGACGTCACGGCGACCAAGGACCGCGTGATCGCCACCGCCTGCCGATACTACGAGACTTCCAATGGAAAGGTTGGCGGCGGGGCGTGGAGAAACAACACTGCTGGAATGACTAAATCCGCGAATCCCTGGGCGTTGCAACTCATTTCGGCTTTTCGCGGCGTGAGGCCGAACAACCTTGACGCCGACGACTACCCTTGGCACGACAGCGACACTTTGACGGACGCGGACAGCAACAGCGACCGCCTTGTGAGTTTCAAGGAGGCGGCCGACTACGCGAACGAAAACGATACCACCGCGTGCAGGAAGAGCAGCCATTCGTGGAGCGGGGACGACAGGTGCCTTTACGTCTCGACGAACGGCGTTGAGCATCCGTGCTACGGCGAATCGGCTTCCGGTGTCGGCTCTTCGTTCTACGTGCTGAAGCAAAACTGGCTCGTCCCGTCATCGACCTCGCTTTCGCTCGATCCGGCAAGCGGTGCGAGCGCGAGCCTTACGGTAAGAGGTTCGTGCAGCTGGACCGTGTCGTACTCCGCCTCGTGGCTGACCGTCAGCCCGCCCTCCGGCTCCAACAGCGGCGCGGTTATTACGTGTACTGCGACTTCCGCGAACAGCTCTATATCCAAGCGCACGGCGACGGTGTATTTGCGCAGTTCGGGCATATCGCCGCAGATCTCCAGGACAATATATGTGACCCAGGGCGGCAAGAGACCCGCGAACGACGACTTCGAGGACGCCTACGCCGTTTCCGGCGCAAATTTCTGGACGGTTGGCGTATGCAGCAATGCCACGTACCAGGCTGGCGAGCCCAAGTTCAAGGATTCCGCGACGAATACCGTTTGGTGGGCGTTCACCCCGCAGTACGACGGCAAGGTGCAGATGAACACAAAGGGCTCCACGAACGACAGCGGCGGGGAGCTCGATACGGTGATGGCCGTTTATACGGGAGGCAGCCTTTCGTCGCTTACGCGCGTGTGCGGCAACGACGACATAGGCGGCGGAGTTTTAGCGAGTTCCAATGCGTTCACTGTCGCTTTGGATACAGTGTACTACATCCAGATCAGCGGCTACAACGCGTCCAAGGCGGGCAGGGTAAGGCTGAACGTGAGCTATACCCACTACAAGGTGACGTTCGACACTTCCGACTGCACATGCGGCGAGACGGAGCGGTACGTCGCGGCATCGGGGCAGATAGGAACGCTGCCGACGCCCGTGCGCGACGGCTACGTGTTCAAGGGATGGCGTCGCGCTTCGGGATCGCAAGTGTATTCGACCACGACGATAACCGCCGCGACAATCCTTTACGCTTCGTGGGTGCCGGCGAACGACTGCTACGAAGGTTCCGATTCCGCCTCGCGGCCGACGGTACTGACCGGCGTCTCCGGCTCGGCGCAGGGCGTCAATTCCAGCGCGACGGTCCAAAGCGGCGAGCCGCTGCCGCAGTACAGGTCTGCGGCGACGAACACGGTGTGGTGGACATGGACGGCGCCGATGAGCGGCAACGTCGTGTTCGACACGGCGGGGTCGTATCTGGCGAACCCGGAACTTACTATGGACACGCTGCTGGGCGTATACACGTATTCGGGCGGCGTCTGGACAACGATAGCCGTGAATGACGACGTTGACGGCTCCAACGACCGCACGAGCCGCGTCTCGTTCTCCGCGACGAAGGGCGTGACGTATCACATTTGCGTTGGCGGCTACGGGAAAGCGAACGTCGGCACGATATTGCTGAACTGGACCGAGCGTCCGGCGAACGACGACTTTGCGTCTGCACAGACGATTTCCGGTCTGTCCGGTTCCCTGTCGTGCGTGACGAGCAACGCCACCGTGGAGGTTGGCGAGCCGCTGCCGCAGTACAGGTCTGCGGCGACAGGCACCGTATGGTGGAGATGGGTTGCGCCAGTGGCAGGCGTTGCCGTGTTCGACACGGCGGGTTCGACCATCGGAAACGGCGTCGATACGATTCTCGGTGTTTACACGTATTCTGACGGCGCCTGGACCACTGTAAGCGAGAATGACGATGTGCACAGTACGAACGACCGCACGAGCCGCGTCGAGTTCACTGCGGAAAACGGCGTGACATACTACATATGCGCCTCCGGCTACAATGCTCCGGGGACGATACGCCTGAACTGGATGACTGTCTTACGCCAGTACAAGATCCGTTTCATCCGCAACGACGGCGCCGGGACTATGGAGACCCGCGAGTTCGACCACGGCGTAAGCACGCCGCTCCCGACGATTGCTTCGCTTGGTTTTGCTCGGAGGGGCATGGTGTTCAAGGGGTGGGCGACCAGCTCTGCCAACGCCGCAGCCGGCAAGATATGGAAGACGGACGGTGCGGTTGTGGCAACGCCGACGGCCGCCGATACGACGATGGACGCGATAGCGGTGTGGGCTCTCGCGGACGGGTACTACGGGATCAAGTTCAACAAGAACGACGGGACCGGTAAATGGCGCAGCGCGGCGTACAAGTACGGCGATGTAACGACCCTGCCCTCATGCGGCGCAGGGCTTGGGTGGACCCGCGACGGCTATACGTTCAAGGGGTGGGCGACGAGCGCGGCCAATGCGTCTGCGGGCGTCGTCTGGAAGGCCGACCGCGGCACCGTCCAGACGGGCATCTCCGCCGGAACCACGCAGAACGTCTATGCGATATGGGAGGCTCTTCCGAAGTACACAATCAAGTATGGAAAGTACGACGGCACGGGCGAGACATTCTCGAGCAACTACGTCTGGGGCGTGGAGAGCCATGTGCCCACGGCGACGAAGGGTCCGCTGTTCTGGCAGCGCACCGGCTTCGACTGGCTCGGCTGGGCGACTTCTCCGGCCAACGCCGACGCGGGGAAGGTCTGGAAGGCGGGCTGGGGTTCAATATCGAAACCGGTTGACGCCGGCGGAACCCTGTCCGTCTATTCGTGCTGGAAGCTCCAGGCCGGATATTACGCGATCAAATTCTTCAGGAACGACGGCACGGCGGCGTGGCGCTCCAAGGCGTTCCAGCACGGGGTGGCTACGCGCCTGCCTTCCATGGCGAACGGGCTCCGCTGGTCGCGCGCGGGCTATGCCTTCGCTGGCTGGGCGACGAGCGCGGCGAAGGCGGCTGCCGGGACG
>CACZAK010000279.1 GCA_902779075.1 uncultured bacterium
CTGTCCGTTTGAAAGTTCCTTGGGCGTCGCATGGCAGACAGTTTACCAAAAATTCAGTCACTCCACCACTCTTACTCCACCAATCGTGTCTGACCCTCGGCCTCCCTCCCTCTCCCTGTAGTCCTCCCTGTAGTCAATTACTCGCGGCCTTTAGGCGGAGCGTTGCTACGACGGGATAATGATCGGATGTCACGTTGTCCTTGACTAAATGCGTTTCGACCACTGAAACGCGGTCGGCGAATTTCAAGTTTACTGCAACGTAGTCGATGCAATATTCTTTTTTGCCAGGTTGAAACGTCTTGTACAGACCGAATCCGTGCCAGGTGCGCACATGTTCGTCGGACAGTATCTTCAAGCAATTGCGCATCAAGGTTACGGGTTCGCTTTGCGGCTCTGAATTCCAGTCACCGGTGATGAATACTGGTTTGTCGTATTTCGCGAGCGTCTTGCAAACAATGGCTGCGGAATCCATGCGGCTGTTCAGCACTTTAGGCGCATACTCGAAGTGCATGACGCCGACAGCAAACTTGGTGTAATCGCATATCATCAACGAGCGCGGGCCATACTTGTTCCACCGTAGCGCCACTTCGTCGGTGCGGGTTGCCGGTACGCGCGAAAGTATGGCGTTGAAACTACCCATTCCGCACGGCGTGACGTGCATTCCCGTCTTTTTCCCAAGTTCCAGCGCCACATCGGGCTTAATCTCGTTGATGCACGCGAAATCGGGATTTTCTGCCTTTATTCGATCTGCTACGCGCTTCACGTCCACTTTGTTGTCCGCACCCTCGCAATGGTGCACGTTGTAGCTCATTATCTTGATTACGCTCGTGCTGGCGTCTGTTGGCTGCGCTTGTACGGCGCACGTCGGCTTCGCAATGACGCCGGCAAGCATTGCGCACAACACGCCGCAAAGGAATCTTAAAGTTTGCTTTCTATACGATTGCATTGTTTTCATCATATCCTCCTTCTTTCGTTTTCAATCACTACCATCCCGTAGAGGGATGTGCGTAGTATAGCATTCCCTGATTTCGCGTGCAACATGGAGTGTTCACCACGCTTACCCCGGTTTTTTGGGGGCGAATCATCCCGAAATCAAATGGGAGGCAATTGCAAAACCTTCGCAATTGCGGACGCGCGGGAGCGCGTCCCTCCCGAAATGCACATCTTGCACTTTCTTTGCACGGTTATGGGAGGGACGCGCTCCCGCGCGTCCGGGTTTTGCAACTGCCTCACAATATAGTTATCCGCTCTTGGAGTGTTGTACTTCTGGAGGGAAATCAATTCGAACTAAAAAGGAGGAAAAGAATGAAACTGCAAAAAACGAGTAAAACAGCGGGGAGGGTAAATTAAGTGCAGCATTCCTCCTGTCCGGTGCGATAGTCGCTGCATGTGTGGCGATTTCTTTTGCGGCTAAGCCGTATGACGCTGTGGTGGAGTATCTGGAGTCAGTGAAAGACGCTTCCGCCATTTCCCACATTGACCCAGGACTCCATCCGGCCAACGGCATGGGCGCGTACATTCGCTTCATGCCGATGCAGGATGGATCCGATTCCGTTCTCTTTGGCGCAATGGAGACGACGGGAAACAAGACTTGGTACTTTGGCGGAGGGGGCCAGAGGCCCCATTGGTGGAGTGGGAGTGGTGGAGTAACTTCATGCAAGAGCCCTCCTTCCCTTCGCAGTCAAGCGATATGTTCGCTGCGGCGAATGGGGGGCTCCCTTACCAGGTGGCGGCATCGGTCCATTTGAAAGTTCCTTGGGCGTCGCATGGCAGACAGTTTACCAAAAATTCAGTCACTCCTCCATTCTTACTCCACCAATCGTGTCTGACCCTCGGCCTCCCTCTTGGCGAATAGCATGTCAAAGCAAGGCGGCGAAGTCACGCATCCCGCAGTCGAACCGCCGCGCGTCAGAGGCGGATGCAGGATATCGAATGTGGCGGAAGCGCCACTTTGCCATCCTTGACGGGAAGGGCGGCCTCCGCCGGGATGACGCGACTCTCGCTGCCGATGTCGTTGAAGGCGTCGGGCGAATCGCCCGCAAGCACGGTGGCCTTGAGGGCCTTTGCGGACGTCAGGGCGGAAACGTCAAGCTGCACCGCCGCGTCGGGATGCTTGTTGGCTACGGCCATCACGCGGCGCGAGCCGTCGTCGGAGACGGTGAGCACGGCGTCCAGCACGGGGACGGCGGTCTTGCCGTCGGAAAGCCTGCCGCAGTCCACGTCGAGCGCGGAGAAGTTGGGCTCGAGCAGGTGCGTGTACATCCAGAACACGTGGTATGTGGTGCGTTTGACGATTCCCTTGTCATGCACGAAAATCGCGCCGCACGTGTTCACGACCGGCGAGAAATTCGCCATTTTCACGATGTCGCAGCGGCGGAGGCAGGTGTTGAGGAAGCAGGCGGTGAAAACGGCGTCCGCCATGGTGTATGACGCAGCCCTGTCGTTCACGCGGCACGCCTTGTAGTTCATGACGGCGCCGCGGCGGTAGTTGCCGAGGCCGGGGTGGGCCCAGCCGCGCAGGTTCCATTCGTCGAACGCGATGCCGACCTTGCCGCCGCCGAATCCGGCTTTCTCCAGCACGGCGACCGTGCGCTCGATCTCGCCCTTGGGGCGTTCCGTCTGCATCATGCACTTCAGGTACGGTTCGTAGCCGCCGGCGTAGTATCCGTGAATGCTCACGTAGTCGAGAAGGTAGCCCGCCGTCTTGAGCAGCGGAAGGGACCATCCTTCGTTGGGCAGGGCGAGGGCGGGGGCGAGAAGCTTTATGCGCCGGTCCGTGCCGCGCATCATCTTTGCGCTCTCGCGCACGAGCGGCCCCCATTGCTGGACGGTCTTCGCGCCGATCTCGTGCCCGCCCCAGTTTTCGTTGCCGACGCTCCAGTATATCACGTCGTGCGGCTTCGGGTAGCCGTTCGCGATGCGCCGGCGGCCCCACTTGCCGACGTTGAGGTTGCAGTATTCGACCCAGTCGCTCATCTCCTCCTCGTTGCCGGTTCCGGCGTTCGTGCAGATGTAGGGTTCGCATCCGACCTTGCGGCACCACTTGACGTATTCGTCCGTGCCGAACGTGTTGGGGTCCTCGACGGCCCAGGCCTTGTTCCACATCGGCTGGCGGTTCGGCCCGACGCCGCACTTCCAGTGGTAGTCGGAGACGTAGCATCCGCCCGGCCAGCGCACGATCGGGCACTTGATATCTCGCAGCGCCTCGATCACGTCCTTGCGGAAGCCGTCCTCGTCGGATAGCGCGTGCTTCGGCCAGAAGAGCCCGCCGTACACCTGGTTGTCGAAGTGCTCGATGAAGTGGCCGAAGATCATCGGGTCGTACTTCATTGCCTTCGCGCCCTTTGCGGGCGCGGCGGCGGCGGCGCGGCGCGAGGTGTCGGCGACGGTGGCGGATTCCATGACGAGCCGCCCGTCAAGCCAGGCTCGGATGCGCTCGTCGGTGCATTCCACCTTCACGTCGTACCAGCGGCCCTGCTCGATCGAGCCGGCGACCTGCACGCGCTTGAACGGCGGCTGCTCGATTCCGTGGGACTTGTTGTACCATCCGCCGAATATCACCCATTCGCCGCCGCCGGCGAGATGCGGCACGCCGGTCTGCACGAGGAATCCCTCCGGCCCGTCCACGCGCCGCGCCTTGACGGAGAGCGTGACGTTGCGGAACGTGCCCGGAATGGAAAGCACCGCGGCCCCGCGCTCTGCGAAAGACGCGGTTTGGGAAAGCATCCCGTTTGCAGACGTCCACTTGCCTGCGCCATGGCTCGTCCAGCCATTGATGCCGGAGGCGTCCTTGAAGTCGCTTGAAAACAGCGTTTCGCCGGAACGCCCGGTGATGCGCAGTTCCTTGAAGTCGGCCTTGGTCGAGTATGCGCCCAGGCCGAGACGGAAGTCGAACGCCTGCGCCGCCTGGAACGTGCAAAGGCACGCCATGGCCGCAACAATGTTTTTCATGTGTCCAGTCTCCATTTCAGGTTTCTCCTTGACGGATAATAGTATATCAAAACATAACGGGGGTGCCTTGCCCACTACTTCACGATGACCACAATCCCGCGCCTGCCGATGCGCGCCTTGCCGCCAACACTGAGGCCGCGGTCGTTGGCGGTGCAGAAATCCACCGTGCCGCCCGCGATTTCGAGACTGCCGGAACCGCCGCTCGTCGTTCCGACCTGTCCGCTGTCGCATGACGGGAATTGTGGTATAATGTTGCGCGTTATGCTAAACAGAGCAAATGACGGCAGTCAATCACATCAAGGAGGAATGCAATGCAAATAACATCAAAGGCAATTCTTGGCGACGCCGTGGCGGCGTTTGCCGCAGTCGCGGCGTGCGGAGTGCTGCAGTCGTGCGCGGCCGGCGGGGCGGGCTTCGTTCCGTCCGCCGAGGCTTTGTTCCCGTTGAGCCGGGTGCGCCTCACCGGCGGGCCGCTCCAGTGGCAGCAGGAGCAGAACCGCAAGTACCTTCTGCGCCTGGAGCCGGATCGGATGTTGAGCCGCTTCCGCAGCGAGGCCGGCCTGAAGCCGAAGGCCGCGCAATACGGCGGCTGGGAGTCGCCGAGGCACTTGCTCGACCTGCCGGGCGCGATACTCGGCTTCTACATGGCCGGGGCGGCCATGACGGTGGAGGCCACCGGCGACGAAGAACTGAAGCGAAGGCTCGAATACATAGTGGACGAGCTGGAGGCCGTGCAAAACGCCTACGGGGACGGATACGCGCTCGCGATAAAGGGGCGGCAGGGTCTTTTCGACGAGATCGCCTCCGGCAAGATCGACCTCGTATACAGTCCAAAGTCGCAATACGGATACATGGTGAACGGTCATTTCGCGCCGGTCTACACGTTGAACAAACTGCTCATCGGCCTTTACCGCGTCCATGTCGCAACCGGAAGCGAGAAGGCGAGGCACGTGTTCCTGCGCCTTTCCGACTGGTTCGGCGGGAAGGTCGTGGACAGGCTTTCCGACGCGCAGCTGCAAAAGCTCCTCGACTGCGAGAGCGGGTCCATGCCTGAAACGTACGTGGAGGCGTTTTTGATGACGGGCGACGAGAAGTACCGCCGCTGGGCCAGGCGCCTATGCCACGAACGCGCCCTCGCACCGCTCGCCGACGGGAGGCTTTCGCATCTCGATTTCCACCACGGGAACAACGAGATACCGAAGTACACTGGCTTCGAGCGCGTCTACCGCGTCACCGGCGAGGAGCGGCTGCACAAGGCGATTTCAAACGCATGGCGCGCGTTCTCCGGCTTGCATTCGTGGGCGAACGGCGGAAACACGCTGGGCGAGCATCTTTTCCCCGAGGCGATGTTCAAGGAGAAGCTCTTCCTCGACGGCGGCCCGGAGTCCTGCAACTCCGTGAACATGCTCCGGCAGACCGAGGCGCTGTTCCAGACGGAGCCGTCGCCGGACAAGATCGACTTCTACGAGCGCGTCCTCTTCGACCACCTGCTTTCCACGCACGACCCCGTGCTGGGCCGCGCGATCTACTACACTCCCGTGAAGCCGGGCGCGTCGCGCACCTATTCGGACGAGTTCGACTCCATGTGGTGCTGCACAGGCACGGGGTTCGAGGCGCCGGGCAAATACGCGCAGATGGTGTTCACCCATGCGCCGGACGATAGCGCCGTGACGGTGCAGCTTTTCGCGCCCGCCACCCTCGACTGGAGGGAGCGCGGCGTGAAACTGCGGCAGGACACGGCGTTCCCCTACGGTGAAACCTCGTGCATAAAGGTGGACGCCGTCGGCGCGGACGCGGCCTTCACCGTCAAGGTGCGTCGCCCGGCGTGGGCCGGCGAGGGGTTTGCGGTCTACGTGAACGGCGAACGGCAGACGCGCGCGGGAGCGGGATGCGTCGAAATCGCCCGCAGATGGAAGGCGGGCGACCGCATCGAAGTGGAGTTCCCGATGTCCTTGCGGGCAGAGAGGCTGAGGGGGTCGAAGGAGTACATTGCGTTCTACTACGGGCCGACGCTTCTCGTGGGCGACTGCGGAAGCGGTGGGATGAAGCCGGGCGACTACATCGCCCGGCCGGCGAGCAGTCCAACGTCAAGCTGGAAGCGAGACGGGCGAGTGCCTATGCCGACCGTTCCGCCAGGGGCGTTCGCAGACCCGGCATCATGCCTTGAGCGCACTGCGTGCGGGGCGATCGCGTTCCGTCTGGTGGGAAGCGAAATCATCCTGAAGCCGATCTACGACCTGCATTTCAGCCATTACCACACTTACTTCAGGATGCTAAGCGAAGAGGAGGAGCGGGCGTTCGCCGAGGCCGCCGCGAAGGAGGCCGGCCTTTCGAGCCGTGCGACGGACAGCGTGAAGATCGGCGACGAGGGCTCGGAGAAGGCGCATGGCCTCGCCGGAGTGAAAACCGCGTCCGGCGCCGGGCTGTACGGAAAGTACGGCGACTACAGATGGCGTCACGCGCTTCCAGGCGGCTCTTTCAGCTACAGGCTTGCCGTCGGCGGCAAGCCCGGCGGACGGACTCTCGTGGCGGAATACTACAAGCGCGAGTTCGGGAACAGGGCGTTCGACGTGCAGGTGGACGGCGTCACGATCCACACCGAGAAGCTCAAGGATTACGGGCGGCATGGCTTCAGGTTCGTGGAGATGCCCGTTCCCGAAGAGTTGCTGAAGGGCAAAAAGACGGTCGAGGTGAAACTGGCCGCCAAGCCCGGCAACATGGCCGGAGGCCTGTTCGGGCTTTGGCTCGTCCCGTGAACCGCCGTAAAATGATATAATGTTGCCGAAGGAGCAGAGAGAGAGAGAGGGGGCTGACCCCATTGGTGGAGTGGGAGTGGTGGAGTAACTTCATGCAAGAGCCCTCCTTCCCTTCGCAGTCAAGCGATATGTTCGCTGCGGCGAATGGGGGG
>CACZAK010000280.1 GCA_902779075.1 uncultured bacterium
GTTCTCGATGGAGCAGACGATCACGGCGTTGCCGGCCTTGTCGCGCATCACCTCCATCTCGTATTCCTTCCAGCCGATCAGCGACTCCTCCACGAGCACCTCGTGGTTGAGCGACGCCTCCAGTCCGCCCGTGACGATCCGCGCGAACTCCTCCGCGTCGTGCGCGATGCCGCCGCCGGTGCCGCCGAGCGTGAAGCCGGGACGCACGATGAGCGGCCACGAACCGATCGTGCGCGCGATCGCCTCCGCCTCGGCGAGCGAGTGGGCGCTGCCGGAGCGCGGCATGTCGAGGCCGAGCTCGCGCATCGCCTCCTTGAAGAGGTTCCTGTCCTCGGCGCGGGCGATCGCCTCCGCCTTCGCGCCGATCAGCTCCACGCGGTAGCGCTTCAGGACGCCGCCCTTCTCCAGTTCCATTGCGAGGTTGAGCGCGGTCTGTCCGCCAAGCGTCGGGAGAAGCGCATCCGGCCGCTCGCGGCGGATGACCTCGTGAAGATAGTCCGCCGTCAGCGGCTCGATGTACGTCCTGTCGGCGCGGTCGGGGTCGGTCATCACCGTCGCCGGGTTGGAATTGACGAGCACCACCTCGTAGCCCAGACCCTTGAGCGCCTTGACCGCCTGCACGCCCGAATAGTCGAACTCGCAGCCTTGTCCGATCACAATCGGCCCCGAGCCGATGATGAGGATCTTCCTCAAATCTGTGCGTTTCATATCAGAGGAGCATTAGCACAATCCGTGCCAACGCGGCGTTTGCGGGAAAAACACCGCAACCATTACATTATATGTAACGCCCGCCGCCATGACATTACATTCACGCGACATGGCAGGACGCATCTGCGTAATTCACCGCCGAGCCTTCTGATAATTGGAAACAACTATTTAAAACAACTTGCCTTTGGCGCGCGGGCTAACTCGCCCGCGCCCATTTGCCGATCCTCAAATCATGGTTGTTTCAAAATACGTATGGGTGAAAAACGCCCCCGATTACCATGTCGCATGAATTTGCCATTGCATCCGCCGCACGAGTGTGATACACTATTCGCGTCAAAGGCAAAACAGCGACATGAACACGAACCTTCTTCTTAACGGGCTTCTTCTCCTTGCGCTTACGAAGCGCGGGGCGCGTTTGCTTGTCTAGAAAGGTTCGAGTTCAGGAAAAAGGCAAACGGCTCCGCGCGAAAGGCGGGGCCGTTTTTGTTTTGCCTGGCAACGAACAAAGGAAGAATGCAGATGAATGCGATACAGATATTCGATACGACGCTCCGGGACGGCGAGCAGGCCCCCGGCTACGCGATGAACATCGACGAGAAGGTGCGCATGGCGCTCCAGCTCGAATCACTCGGCGTCGACGTCATGGAGGCCGGCTTCGCCGTGGCCTCTCCGGGCGACTTCGCGTCCGTGAAGGCAATCGCCGACGCCGTGAAGTCCTCCGCCGTCTGCTCGCTCTCCCGCGCGCTCGAGAAGGACATCGACGCCTCGGCGGCGGCGATCAAGGGCGCGGCGCGTCCGCGCATCCACACGTTCCTCGCAACGAGCGACCTTCACCTCAAGTACAAGCTGCGCATCTCGCGCGCAGACTGCATCAAGCGCATCAAGCACGCCGTCGCGTACGCCCGCAACCTCTGCGGCGACGTGGAGTTCTCGGCCGAGGACGCCTCGCGCACCGACATCGACTTCCTCTGCAAGGCGCTGGACGCCGCCGTCGCGGCGGGCGCGACCGTCGTCAACATCCCCGACACCGTCGGCTACTCGACGCCGGACGAGTTCGCCGCTATCGTCTCCGCCGTCATGAACCGCGTCAGGGGAATCGAGAACGTGACCGTCTCGACCCACTGCCATGACGACCTCGGCCTCGCCGTCGCAAACTCGCTCGCGGGCGTCCGCGCCGGCGCCAGGCAGGTGGAATGCACCATCTGCGGAATCGGCGAACGTGCCGGCAACGCCGCGATGGAGGAGATCGTGATGGGGCTTCGCACGCGCCGCGACGCATACGGCGGGCTCTCCACGCGGATCAAGACGGAGGAAATCGCCCGTACCGCGCACCTGCTCTCCACCATCACCGGCGTGCGCATCGCCCCCGGAAAGGCGATCGTGGGGGCGAACGCCTTCGCGCACGAAAGCGGCATCCACCAGCACGGCGTGCTCTCGAAGGCCGAGACGTACGAGATCATGACGCCGGAGTCGGTCGGGATGAGGCAGACGGAGCTCGTCCTGGGCAAGCACTCCGGACAGCACGCCCTCGAGACCCGCCTGAGGGACCTCGGCTACGACCTCGACGAGACGAACATGGCGGAGGTGTTCGCCGCGTTCAAGGCGCTTGCCGACCGCAAGAAGAAGATCACGGACCGCGACCTCGCGGCGCTCGCGGAGTCCCGCGTCGCCGCAAAGCCCTCGGACGCGAAGGAATGGAAGCTCGAGTCGTTCGTGGTGAACAGCGGCAACCACATGAGCGCCACCGCCCAGATCGCGCTTGTGCGCGGCAAGCGGCGCGTGCAGGACGCGGCCATCGGCACAGGCCCCATCTACGCCGCCTTCCGCACCGTCGAGAAGATCATCCGCCACCGCTTCAAACTGGAGGACTACCGCATCGAGGCCGTCACCGAGCGGCGCGACGCCCTCGGCGAAGTGCTCGTGAAGATATCCGACTCAAAGGGCACGTACCGCGGACGCGGCGTTTCCACGGACGTGATCGAAGGATCGATCCTCGCGCTGCTCGTGGCGGTGAACCGCATGCTGGAGGCCGGAAAATGAAGATGACGATGTCGCAGAAGATTCTCGCGGCGCACGTCCCCGGTAGGGCGGCCAGCCCTCTGGCCGCCGACGGCGGTCGCGGGGCGACCGCCCTACCCCTCCATCCCGGCGAGCTTGTCATGGCGCGGCTCGACCTCGTTCTCGGCAACGACATCACCGCGCCCGTCGCGATCGGCGAGTTCCAGAAGTTCGGCCGCGCCGTGGTGTTCGACCGCGAGAAGATCGCGCTCGTCCCCGACCACTTCACGCCCAACAAGGACATCAAGGCCGCCGCCCAGTGCGCCGCGATGCGCGCGTTCGCCAAGGAACAGGGGATCGCCAACTACTTCGAGGTCGGACACGACTGCGGCATCGAGCACGCCCTCCTGCCGGAAAAAGGCCTCGTCACGGCGGGCGACCTCGTGATCGGCGCGGATTCGCACACATGCACCTACGGCGCGCTCGGCGCGTTCTCGACGGGCGTCGGGTCAACGGACATGGCGGCGGGGATGTCCGCCGGCGAAACGTGGTTCCGCGTACCGTCCGCGATCAAGGTGGTGCTGAAAGGCAAGCCCCGGAAATGGGTCTGCGGGAAGGACGTGATCCTGCACCTGATCGGCATGATCGGTGTCGACGGCGCGCGCTACCAGTCGCTCGAGTTCACTGGTGACGGAATCGCAAGCCTTTCGATGGACGATCGCTTCACGATCGCGAACATGGCGATCGAGGCGGGCGCAAAGAACGGCATCTTCCCCGTGGACGAAACGACGCTCGCCTGCCTGCGCGAACACAACGCAAAGCCGCCCCGGGTCTACGAGGCCGACGCGGACGCCGAATACGAGCGCGTCATTGAGATCGACCTCGACGAACTGGAGCCGACCGTGGCGTTCCCGCACCTGCCGTCCAACACGCGCCCGGTGCGTGAGGCCGGGAACGTCGCCATCGACCAGGTGGTCATCGGCTCATGCACGAACGGGCGCATCTCCGACATGCGCGCCGCCGCAGAGGTCATGCGCGGACACAGGGTCGCGGACGGCGTGAGGGCGATCGTGATCCCCGCCACGCAGCGCATCTGGCTCCAGGCGCTGGAAGAGGGGCTGCTCAAGACCTTCGTCGAGGCGGGATGCGTGGTTTCGCCGCCGACGTGCGGGCCGTGCCTCGGCGGACACATGGGCATCCTCGCAATGAATGAACGCTGCGTCGCCACCACAAACCGCAACTTCGTCGGGCGCATGGGACACGTCGAATCGGAGGTATACCTCGCCTCTCCCGCAGTCGCGGCGGCATCGGCCATCGCCGGACGCATCACTGCCCCAACTACCCCCTAACCACTAACCACTAGCCACTAACCACTATGAAAGCACACAAGTACGGCAACGACGTGGATACGGACGTCATCATCCCGGCGCGGCACCTCAACACATCCGTGCCGGAGGAACTGGCGGCGCACTGCATGGAAGATATCGACCCCGCTTTCGCCGCCCGTGTCCAGTGCGGCGACATTCTTGTCGCCGGGCGCAACTTCGGTTGCGGATCTTCGCGCGAACACGCCCCCATCGCAATCAAGGCGAGCGGAATCTCGTGCGTCATCGCGGAGACCTTCGCACGCATCTTCTACCGGAACGCGCTCAACATCGGCCTCCCCATATTGGAGTGCCCCGCCGCCGCGAACGCCATATCCGCCGGCGACGAGGTGACGGTCAATCTTGAAACGGGCGAAATCACGGACCATACCACGGGGCAGACGTTTCACGCGGAACCGTTCCCTCCCTTCATGATGGAACTGATCGCCGCAGGCGGTCTCGCAGCATACCTGAAAGGAACGAGATAATGAAGGCGAACGTAGTCCTGCTTCCAGGCGACGGCGTCGGGCCTGAAATCGTCGCGGAGGCAGTCAAGGTGCTCAAGGCCGTCGCAACCCGGTTTGGGCACGACTTCGAGATGACCGAGCATCCCGTCGGCGGCGCGGCGCATGATTTGTGCGGGGACTGCCTGCCCGATGCGACACTCGCCGCGTGCAAGGCGGCGGACGCGGTTCTCCTCGGCGCGGTGGGCGGTCCAAAATGGGACGCGCTGCCGCCGGAGAAGCGTCCCGAACGGCGCGCCCTTCTCACGCTCCGCTCCGAACTCGGGCTCTTCGCGAACCTTCGCCCGGCAAAGGTGTGGGATGCGCTGAAAGGCGCAAGCCCGCTGAAAGACGAAATCGTGGCCAGGGGCATCGACGTCCTGATCGTGCGCGAACTGACGGGCGGCGCGTACTTCGGCGAGAAAGGCCGCTCCGCCGACAGGACATCCGCCTACGACGTGACGCCGTATTCGACGCACGAGATCGAGCGCGTCGCGCGCATCGCATTCGACGCGGCCCGACGCCGCCACGGTAGGGCGGTCGCCCCGCAACCCGGTAGGGCGGTCGCCCCGCGACCGCCGAAGGTCACGAGCGTGGACAAGGCGAACGTCCTTGAAACGTCACGGCTGTGGCGTGAAACGGTGACGGCACTTCACGCGGCCGAATACGCGGACGTGGAACTTGAGCACATGTACGTCGACAACGCGGCGATGCAGCTCGTGCGCGATCCGGCGCGGTTCGACGTGATCCTCACCGAAAACATGTTCGGCGACATCCTGTCCGACGAGGCGTCTCAGATCACGGGCTCAATCGGCATGCTGCCGTCAGCGTCGCTGGGTACGGCCAAAGGAGGCTTGTACGAGCCTATCCACGGCTCCGCGCCAGACATCGCGGGGAAAGGGATCGCCAATCCCCTGGCGACCATTCTCTCAGCCGCCCTGATGCTGCGCCATGCATTCGGGCTTGCCGCCGAGGCGGACGCCATCGAGCAAGCCGTGTCGGACGTGCTTGCATCCGGTGTCCGCACCGCCGACATCGCCTCGCCATCCGGCGCTTCCCCTGCCGTTTCCACGTCCGAGATGGGCGATGCAATCCAGGCCGCGCTCTCAGGCTCTTGATTTCGACGAACGCGGCGCGGCGGCATGTCGGGTTTTCAGTGCCGCTTCCACAAGACCGATGAAGAGCGGATGGGGCGCCGTCGGACGCGACTTGAACTCCGGATGGAACTGTCCGGCAATGAAGTACGGGTGCTTTGCCTGAGGCAGCTCGACGATTTCCACGAGCTTGCCATCCGGCGAGACGCCGGAGACCACCAGGCCGGCCGCGACAAGCGCGGCCCGCCCTTCGCTGTCGTACGCCAGCTCGTAGCGGTGGCGGTGCCGCTCAGAGATGACCACTGCATTTTCGTTGTTAACCCCGAGGCTCA
>CACZAK010000281.1 GCA_902779075.1 uncultured bacterium
CTACACGGGCGAGAGCGCCTCAGGGGTGAAAGTCGCCATAGAGGTGACGGGTGTTGGCGCAGGTCTCAATTCAGTTCTCGACGTGATGGCGCCGATGGGCCGTGTCGCGCTACTCGGCTGTACGCGTAATTCAGACTTCTCGGTCGACTATTACCACAAAGTCCACGGGCGCGGCGTTGCGCTTTACGGTGCGCATACCTGGGCGCGTCCGTCGGGCGAATCTTCGCCGGGCCTCTTCACGCACCGCGACGACGCGCAGGCCTTCCTCAGGCTGCTCTCGCTCGGGCGTCTCTCCGTCGATGGCTACGTTGCCGATGTCCGCTCGCCCGCCGACTGCGGCGAGGTCTATGCGCGCCTTGCCAAGGGCGGGGCATTTCCGGTCACCCAGTTCGACTGGACGGCAAATCTTGGCTAAAACCATAAGAAACGAGAAAGGTCAAATCCATGAAAGCGGGAAGGATCAACAATTGGTTCGCGAGGGCGGCGGCACTTGCGTTTGCGGGAGGTTTTGCCGCCGCTTGCCACGCCGCCGGCGCAATCGGAATATGGGACGCGAATCTCGCGGACTTCCCTCGGCTGGCAGGGGAGTCGGACGATTCGCCGCGCTTCATGCGGGCTGTCGCGGCCGCGCCGAACGGCGTGCTGTGCGTCCCCAAGGGCGAGTATGACATCGCCTCGATGGTCTACATCACGAACCGCTGCTCGCTGTCGATGCATCCGGCGGCGCATCTCGTGGCGCGGGCGAAGATGAAATATGTCGTGTTCTGGGATGGCGCGGCGGATTATCATGCGCCCTGCGTTTTCAATCCCGACGGCTCGGTCTATGACAATCCCAACCTGTTCATCAAGGGCGGCGACATCGACGGCAACGGCCTCGCCAGCTGCCTTGCCCTCGCCAACGCCCACCATTTCACGCTGGCGGACATCACTCTGCACAACGGTCTCGTCACTGGGCTTTGCGTAACGCGTGAAAACGGCGGACACCTCTACGAACTGATCGCCAACAACGTCTATTGCAAATGCACGATGAGCGGTCTCGCCGGAAACACCGGAATCGACTGCCAGGTTGCCGACAGCCATTTCACGGACTGCATCGTGGTGGATTACACGAAGGGGATCCGTTCCGGAGGGTGGGCGAACCGCTTTACGCGTTGCCACGTCTGGGGCGGCGCGCTTCCGCCGAAGGGTGTGGGGATCAAGACGTGGTCGGATGCCTACGCCCTGCGCAAGAAGATGGAAGCGGCGAAGAAGTGGACGGTGGAAGACCAACGCGCCCATCTTGCGCTGGGCGTTCCCGAAATGCTCTCGGGCTCGATCGCGTTCGAGTGCATCGGCGGCGTGAACGTGTTCGACGGCTGCTATGCGGACACGGCGGAGATCGGCTATGACGTTCACAACGGCGCCGTCATCGTCAACAGCGGGTTCTTCAACAACCCTCGCATGAACCTCCGCAAATCGACTGCGATCGTCCATCGCGGCGGCGGCCTGCGCATTGCATTCTGCGATTTCCGCGGGGCGGCTGGATGCGAAAAGCTCTATGAGGGCGAGGGCAAGAACGTGGAGTGGATTGCCAGCTGCGCGTCCGGCGGCGACAACATGGCGGAGGACGCAAGACGTTTTCAATCCTCAAAGGAGTAGACTCAGATGAAAAAACTCATGACATGCGGCACGGTCCTGGCGTTCGCCCTCGCGGCGAAAGCGGAAATCACGTTCGATCCGGATTGCGTTCTCTATTACGATTTCGAGACGCTGGACAGCGAGGGGAAGATTGTCAACCTCGTGAAACCCGGAACGATGGACGGAACGGTCGTCACCAAAACCTTGACCCCGGAGTTGGCGGAGGATTCACCGGCGCGGCTGCGCCAGTCGATGAAGGCCGCCGACTTTTCATAAGAACGCGAAACGATTAAGAAGGAGGAAACAAAAATGAAAAAACTCATGACAGTTGGATCCGTCCTTGCGCTTGCCATGACGGTAGCGGCGGAAACAAAGACGTTCAACGGCTCGACGAGCCTTGACCTTGCGGACGCTGGAGCGGCCTCCGCCGACTATATCACCATCAGCGGTTCGGCGCAGTACGGAACTGTCACGAACGCCGCACCGCTCGCAGTGGCCGGAGTCAACATATACCCGAATAGCACCTACGAACTCGTTGACGGGACGAGCCTTACGCTTTCGCAGGGGCTGGTTATCAACGGTTCCTCGCCGCTTTATCCTGCACTATTCAAGCAGTCCGGCGGCACATTCTCGGCGGGAAGCAGCAAGAACATCTTTGTCGCTGCCACTTCGGACAACGGGCAGCAAGGCAACGAGAGCGGCTATGCCGAGTACCTTTTTGCCGGCGGCAGCGCGACGTTGAATGCGCTCTATGTCGCAAGTGGAATCTCGAAGAACACGGGAAAATATCCATCGCCCGGAGTGTTCACTCAGACGGGAGGAACCTTCACTGCGCCGACACTCGGATTCGGGTCGAAGACGCAATGGAATGCCGACGGCAACTACCAGACAAACGCCCACGCCTTTGTGCGACTTGAGGGCGGGACGTTCAGCCTTGGCAACGGACGCATTGCGTCCTACCGCTGGAACTTGAACGAGTCCGGCGAAGACTTCGGCTTCAGCACCTACAAGATCCAGCTTGCCGGCGGAACGCTCGCGGATTCCGTCTCCAAGTCATGGACGAACGCCTACCAGATCGAAGTGTCCGAAGGCGTGGGTGCGTCGACTATAAACTGGGGCGAGAATCGTTTCGTGCAGGCCGCTCCGCTTTGGGGCGCGGGCACGCTCGTGAAGGCGGGCGGCGGCGAGATGGTGCTGACGGACGCGACGCGCTTTACGGGGACGCTCGACGTTGAGGCGGGTTCTGTGCGCGTTGCGGGCATCCCGACCGACATATACGATACCGGTTGCACGATTTTCACTGGCGACAAGGCAGCGGCAGGGCTTGCCAATGGGGCTTCGATCTCGTCATGGGCTGATCAATCGGGCAGTATCGTTGCGCAGATGCCGTCTGACGCGGGTCTCCTCACTGCGTCCGCGTGGACGAACGTCGTCCTGAATCCTAAAGTCGTGGCCAGCTCCTTCAACGGACATGCGGGCATCCGGTTTACGCGGAGCGGAACCGACGTGACGGGACTCTTGGTGCCGGCCGCGTCGAATCCACTCGCGGGAGCGACCAACTTCACGGCGGTCGTCGTGTTTAAGAAGACGACGGCTGGCACAGGCGGCACGTCTTCCGACTATGAATACAACTACAACGAGGGCATTCTCGGCAGTGGCATCGCCTACGGCTCGAACGGATTCGGTCTTTCCGTGAACAGCAGCAAATATCCCGTAGGCGGCAGGGCTTACAAAAACGGCAATGCCTCGGATGACAAAGACCTTTTCAACGCCGTCGCCGGCGGAAGCGGGGTTTGCGACGGCGCCGTCCACGTTTTGGCCTTTTCGGTGGACGGGGCGAAAGCTGTCATGAGCAGCGATGGAGTGACGGTGAGCAAAACGGCGACGGGCATGAAAGACGGCGGCTTCCCGTTCGCGGACAACCCTTTTGCCATCGGGCTTCATTCCGCCCTCGTTTGGAATTTCTTCGGCAAGGCCACGCCTGGATTTGCCTTCGACGGCGAGATTGCCGAAATTCGCCTCTACAAGAACCGTGCGCTTGGCGTCGGCGAGCTGAACGCCGTCTGCGCCGTGCTCGCGGAGAAATACGCTGGCACGAGCGCGGCGGAGCTTGCGATTGCGAGGACGGAATGCGCCGAGGCGGCTTTCACGGCGGCCGCAGCGCCGTCACTGCCCTCGGGCGCAATCGTGTTCGACGCGGACAGCGTTTCGGGGGATGACGGCGACACGGTGACGTCATGGACTTCGGAAGACAGCACCGTGACCGCCACGGTAGATGCAGGCAAGGGGTCTGCTGGTCCGACGCTCGTCCACGACGCCTTCGGCAACGCGGCGCTCCGCTTCGACGCCGACGACAAGGCGGCGCTCGGCATTGCGGCGGCGGACTGTCCGATCACGGGTCAGAACGATGTCACGGTTGCCGTCGTGTTCCGCACCACTGCGGACGGCAACGCCTACACGAGAGACCAGGCAAACAACAACGTCCTCGAGGCGGCGGACGGCATCGTCTCGACGATGGACGGCGCATGGAATAACAGTCAGGACACGGCCATCACCTTCCACAAGGATGGAGTCGTTGGCGTTCTCGCCGGACAAAGGTCCAACGCCGCAGACTGCCTCTTGTCGGCAAAACCGATGCGCATGAACGATGGCGCCGCGCACATCGTCGTCTTTTCGGTTGACGGCACGAACGCGAAGATGCGACGTCTCGTGGACGGACACTTCCGCGAGGCGGCGACCACGTTGAGCGGCGCACGTTCGAGCCGCAACCTCAAGATCGGATCGCTTCGCGGCAATCTTGACGCGGGGTATTTCACAGGCGACATCGCGGCGGTCGTTCTCTGGACGCGGTCGCTCAACGCGGCTGAGATGTCCGATGTCCAGGAGTTTTATGCGAAGAAATTCCGCGTCAGACCCCTTGCTCGTAAGGCGTTTGCTTTTTCCGAAGTGGCTGATCGCGGCATCGGCGCGACAAACATCCACGTCGCCGCAGGCGCGACGTTCTCCGTCGGGCTTTCGTTCACTAGTCCATTCGCGCTGTCCGCAGGGCAAACCCTGTCCGGCGCCGGAGACTTCAATGGCTCCTACCGCTTCGGCGACGGCGCGGTGCTGGACCTTGGGAATGTAACAGTGGCGAATGTCGAGGACGTCCAGATCGCCGACGGCGCAATTGTGAAGATTCCGCTCTCCGCGTTGAGTGCGCCTGTTTCGATGGAAACTGCGTCGTCCGTATCCGGGACGGTGGCCATCGATATGTCCGCACTCGAAGGGCAGATGTCGAAACGCTGGCAGGGCGTCATGTCGTTCGACCCCGCTGCGATCGACGAGGGTGTCGCTTTCGCCGTGACCGGTCTCAGGGGCGAACATGCCGTGAAGGTTGAAAATGGAGTCGTGTATGTCGAAAGCGGTGCGCGTGGCCTTGCCATCATCGTCCGTTAGAAGCGTGGTTTCGGCGATTGCCTGTCTTTTGCTTGCGCCCGCCTTTTGCGCGGGCGTGGCGGACAGGCCGCCGCCGGTGCGCGGCATCGATTTCTATGCGCACGACCGCCTGCACGTCCCGCTGCCGCCGACGCGCAACCT
>CACZAK010000282.1 GCA_902779075.1 uncultured bacterium
TGACGTGAGACTTGAGACGCGAGACGTGAGACGGGCCGATTACAGGGCGCATCTGCGAAATTCGCCGCCGAGCCTTCTGATGATTGGAAACAACTATTTGAAACAACTTGCCTTTTGCGCGCGGGCTAACTCGCCCGCGCCCATTTGCCGGCCATCAAACTATCACGACTCTGAATGTTCAAGGTGCGCCCGCAGGATAATGTTGTTTTTGAAAGTTGTCTTGGTTGTTTCCAAATCCCAATACGTATGGGTGAAAAACTCAGATGCGCCCCCGATTACATTTTTTCAAATTCCCTAATTGACAAAACCGACGGGGGAGGGGTAAAATAGTGTTGGTTTCAGTTTTAATCGTCAAAAGGACAAAACGAAAATGAACACTAGAAAACTGATGACAGTCGCGGCAATCTGCGTAGCGGTGGCGTTACCGACATTGGCCGGAACGGGAAAGTCGATCTCGATCAACTTTGCCGGGCCGAGGGATTCGCCGGCGAATCCGGGCGATTCGGCCTTTAGCGCTGTGAGCGGTTCGGCGCTCTTTGGCGCGTTGCCAGTCGCCGGCGACAACTGGAACAACTTCCAGACACATTCCTCCACGTACGGGAGCGGCGTGGCGAGCGCGTCGTCGATCAAGCTCAACGACGGCACCGTCGCGGCAGGCGTATCGGCGTCGTGGAATGCCAGCTGCACCTATTCGGTAAGCGCGAGTTCCACGACGGACAACATCTTCAACTCGTTTCTCGATGGATCTGACGCGCAGACGCTGACCCTGTCGGGACTGACGGCGGGAAACGGGTTCCCCTCCACGTGCACGGTCTATATCTATTGCGCATCAGACCGATCGAAGCAAGGCGCCGTGTTCTGCCCCAAGACCGTGAACGGGACGACCTACACCTACGCGAACGGCGCGGTGACGGCGGGCACGACGTCATGGGGCAGCTACACGTTCGCGCAGAACAACAAACTGGTGCTTGGCGGCGACTACCTGAAGATCGAAGGCGTGGCGATAACCGACGGAACCGTGACCATCTCGTACGCGGCGGCATCGGATGGAACGACCACGAAATACCACGGTTCGCTTTCCGCCGTGCAGATCGACTTCGGTGAGCGCAGCGACTATACGCTCTCCGTCAACTTCTCCGGCGGACAGCAGACGAACGACAAAGACTACGGTCCGCTTTCCGGGGCGGATGAATACGGCGCCGTTCCAGTCGCAGGCGACTTTTGGAACAACACATACGCGCGCGAGCTGGAAGCCCAGACCGGATTCTTGTGGAACGACGGCGCTGCCCATCCCGGCAGCGTGACGTTCGCGCACACCTGTCACCATACGTGGGCGAACACTACGGCTGTGACGAGCGGCAACCTCTTCTTCAGCTACCTCGACGATAGTGCCCATTCATGCACGATAAGCGGACTGACTGCCGCGAATGGGTTTCCGGGCTACTGCTGGGTTTACGTCTATCTGGCTACGAACGTTGGGGGACGAAACTTCGAGCCAGTCACTGTCAACGGCGTGACATACACGTATGCGGCGAATGTCGTCCAAGAGGGCAGCACGGCATGGGGAAGCTCCGCCAACGCCGTGGCCAACACTTTGGTACACGGCGGCGACTACCTGAAGATCGGCCCCGTGCTGCTTGAGAACACGGGTGGCCGCGTAGATGTGAGCGTGGTGAATCTCGGCAACAAGAACAAGTACCGTGGCGCGATCGCGGCAGTGCAGGTTGCCGTGCCCGTGCCGACAACGTTCACGGTGACGGCGACGAGCGAGGGACAGGGAACGGTCGCCATCGGGCAGGGCACGCCCGGCGCGACGGTCTCCGTTGACGGCACGTTCGGCACGCCTGTGGAGACGACCCTTACTGCGACGGCGGCGGCTGGATACCTGTTCGACCACTGGGAAGGCCCCTTGGGGCTGCTGACATCCGGCACGGCGTCAGACGCGACGGTTTCCGTGAGGACGTCCATGCCGGCCGAGTTCAAGGCAGTGTTCCTGCGGGATGACGTCGTGGCGACGGCGACCTGGACCGGCGCCGGCACGGCGGGAGACCTTTCCGACACGAACAACTGGCTTTGCGCCAACAGCTCCGGGGTGACGATCGAGGGTGGTTTGCCCGGCGCGGACACGACAATCGTCATCGCCGGCCAGACGGCGTTCTCCTTCCCCGAGAGCGCATCACTGACCTACCACGCGATCCGGTTTGACAACGTGCAGCTCACAACGGACGTCAACTGGAACGGAATAGACTTAACAAAGGTCGCGCCCGGGAGCTCCATCGACCTTTGCGGAAACGTCTTGGAGATGACGGCGTTCAACTGGAACGTGATTAACGCATGGTCCGTGACCGACAGCTCGGCGCAGGGCTCGGGCGGCAATTTCGTGTTGACCGTCGTGGAAGGCGACGAGTTCGTCAACGGCATAACCTCGGATAACGGCGGAATCGCGCTTTCTGGAACGCTGCGGTTCGTCAAGGAGGGAACCGGCGTGTTCCGTGCCCGCAGGGCGGGGCAGACCTACACGGGCGGAACGCACGTGAAAGCCGGGACGGTCATCTGCGACATCGGGACGGCAAATGCCGCGAACCGTAATCCGTTCGGAATCGGCGACAAGACGCAGACCATCCGAATCGAGAAGGGTGCGGTCCTTGACTTCAACACCAACATCAACGGGAGCATCTACAATTACGAACTCGGCGGCACGATCAAAGTCCGCGGCGCCAATCAGAACGCGGCATGGGACACGGACTTCAGCAACACATGGATGCAGGACATCGTTCTGATAGATGACGCGACGATCGAGGGCGGCTGGCTTCACTTCGGCAGCAACGACGCGAACGACTACGGGGAACTGAACCTGAACGGCAAGACTTTGACCTTGGACATCAATGTGGGCAGCGGCAACGACTGTCAATGCTACTCCAGGTATTTGAGGGTTGCCAGTTCTGGTGGGACGGTGAGGGTAAACGCCGCTTCCGCAGGGGCGTTGCAGATCAGCGCCGACGATGCAGACTTCTCCGCCGCAAATCTCCAGTTCGAGGGGAACGCTTTCCTTTTCCTGGCTGGCAACAATACTGGCTCAATTCTGGTGAGAGACTTTGCATACACGAACACGAGGAATTACTGGGCGGCGCATAAGCACACGGCGCGAAAGGTGGTTGTCGGTGGCGTCTATAAGGCCGGGGCGTATCGTCCGCCGGTGGAGCTGAACAATGGCGCGACGCTTGACCTTTCGGGTGTGTCGGACAGCTGGAATGCTACGGGACACACCGGCAATATATCCAAAAATGACACGTATATCAGCAACAATCCGGGACAGGTCACGTTCGCATCCGGCGCGACCATTGCGGTTAATCTTGGTGAACGCGCGTTCGGACAGGGCAAGACGAAGGTCGTGAATTGGAGCACCCCGCCGACCGATGTTAGGTTTGTCCGTGGCGCGACGGCCCAGTGGGACGTCTCGTTCAAGGTGAAGGACGACGGCCTCTACGCCTGCCGTCCGGTCGGGCTCATGATATTGGTGAGGTGATCAGATGAAAAAAAAGACAAGTACCGTATTTGCAGCATTCTTGCTTGCCGGCTTGGCACTTTCCGCGTCGGAGGCAAACGAGGCGCGGAAGGCGTTGAACATCGTGAACTTCGTTCGTTCGGCGGATCCGCGTACCCGTGCGCGGCGAGGTGAAAGCCACGGCGAAGGGCTTCAGCATCGCCGGCGACAGGATCGAACTCGACCTCTCCAGGGTTGACCGTTAGCGCCAGCGTCAAGATGTTGTATAATACGAGCATGCAGAGAATCAGTATGAAAACGACAAGAAGAAATTTCATTGGCTCAATGGTTGCGGGCGGGGCGTACGTCGCACTTCCGGGCGGAATCGCGTTTGCGGCGAATGCGGCGGCTGGTGGCGCGCTGCCGCTCCCGACGGATGTGCAGAGGCGGTGGGCCGACATGGAGCTTGGAATGTTCTTCCACTACGACATCCCGATCTTCGGCGGCGGAAATGCGCCAGATCCCGGTCGCTACAACCCCGAGAAGCTCGACACCGACCAGTGGATGGAGGCGGCGAAGGCGTATGGCGCGAAATACGTGGTCCTCACCGCGAAGCACGGCGCGGGCTTCATGCAGTGGCAGAGCGACATCTATCCCTACGGCGTGAAACAGTCGCCGTGGCGCGGCGGGAAGGGCGATCTCGTCAGGGACTTCGTGACGAGCGCGCGGAAGTACGGGCTCAAGCCAGGGCTCTACACGGCGATGCACTACAACTGGTTCCTCGGCGTGAGGCGGAGCAACGGACTCGTGTCGCACAAGGGCTACTACGGCATCGGACCTGAGGCGCAGAAGAAGTACGCGGCCAGCTGCGAGGCGGCGCTGACTGAACTGTTCACGAAGTACGGCGAGCTGTTCGAGATCTGGTTCGACGGCGGGGTGCGTCCGCCCGAGGAGGGCGGCCCGCGAGCACGCGAAATCATCGAGAGGCTTCAGCCAAATGCAATCCTCTTCCAGGGGCCAAAGAACGCGCGGAACGTCGTGCGCTGGGTCGGCAACGAACGCGGCGTCGCTCCCTATCCGTGCTGGGCGGCAGACTCGGACACGACGCAGGAAGACGGAACGAAGGAGGGCCGCTACTGCGGCGATCCGAACGGACGGGTGTGGTGCCCCGGCGAATGCGACGTCCCGCTCGGCCCCGGCAAGTGGATGTGTACGTGCACGAAGGACAGGTACTGGACGATGGACGAGCTGATGCGCATCTACGACTGTTCCGTGGGGCGCAACTGCAATCTCCTCCTCAACGCCGCGCCGCAGCCAGACGGCCTCATTCTCGAGAGCGAGATGAAGACCTACGCGGAGTTCGGTCGGCGCATCAAGGGACGCTATGCGAACAGGCTTGCCGCAGCCGAGGGAGAAGGCGACCGCCTTGAACTCGTGATCCCGAAGGATTCCAGTCCGCTGAACCAGGTGATCCTCGCAGAGCGCATTGAGCACGGTGAGCGTATCCGCAAGTTCGACCTGGAGGCGCTTGTCGGCGCGGAGTGGAAGAAGCTCTACTCCGGCACGTGCGTCGGACACAAGCACATCGTCCGCTTCGAGAAGGTCGCCGCCGCGCGCCTGCGCCTCTCCGTCACGGCCTCCGCCGCGAAGCCGCTCATCCGCGATTTCTCCGCATACTGCAACTGAAGCTTGTTTCGCACCCATTTCCGGA
>CACZAK010000283.1 GCA_902779075.1 uncultured bacterium
CGCGGGGCGCGGGCACCACACAAACTTCCATTTGTGTTCCGCCTCCCTTCCGACGGCTCCCGGGGGAGCCATCCAAGTTCGGCGTTCTTCAGCACCGTCGCTTCTCAAAGACCAACTCGCGTCCACCGGGCTGCGCCCTGGTGGGTGGCGAACGAGGGAATAGTTTATCAAATCCCCCGACGCCGCGCAAGGGGGTTTTTTAAAAAAGTGAAAAAAGTTTTTAGGGTGCAAAAATCCCGAAAAAGACTACTTTTTTTCAACATGTAGACGCAGCTGGCCACACGCTGCAGCCACATCCTTACCCCGACTGCGGCGCAACATGGTCTGAATGTGGCCTTTCATGAGCACGTCGAGGAACGCGAGCTGCGTTGTTTCGTCCGGCGTTTCAAGGTCGGGACGGTGGTCGACGGGCGAGAGCGGGATGAGGTTGACCTTGCACGAGGGCAGACGCCGTAGACGCCGCACGAGCTCCTCCGCGCACGCGCGCGAATCGTTCAAGCCCTTCACAAGCGTGTACTCAAAGGTGATCACCCGACCCGTCTCGCGCGTATACGCCGCGCAGGCCGCGAGCAGCTCGTCGATCGGCCACCGCTTGTTGACGGGCATCAGCTGCGAGCGGAGTTCGTCATTCGGCGCGTGGAGCGACACGGAGAGCTCGAACTGGTAGCCCTCCGCCGCGAGCTTCACGAAACCCGGCACGATGCCGCACGTGGAGAGCGTGATGTGGCGCGCGCCGAGGTTCGGGCCCTTCCCCACGTTGAGGAGCTTCAGCGCGCGCAACGTCGCGTCGTAGTTCGCGAATGGCTCGCCCATGCCCATCACCACGAGGTTCGTGAGGCAGAGGCCGGAACCCTGCCGCTTGTTCTCCGGCGAGGCGAAGAGATGCTGCGCCGTCATCACCTGCGCCACGATTTCGTCCGCCTCCAGCGACCGTACGAGCCCCTTGCTGCCGCTCGCGCAGAACGCACATCCCATCGCGCACCCCACCTGCGTGGAGACACATTGCGTGAAGCGTCCCTTCGCGGGAATCACCACGGTCTCCACCGAGTTGCCATCGGAGAGCCCCAGCAGCAACTTGGTGGTTCCATCCTCGGCGCGGTCCTGTGCGAGCACCTCGGGGACGCGCAGGGGGAACTCCGTCTTCAGCGTCTCGCGGAAGTCCTTGGGGAGCGTGGTCGCGGCGTCCCAGTCCATGATCCAGTCGCGGTAGAGGCTGTGCAGGATCTGTTCCGCGCGGAACGCGCGCAGCCCGCGCGCCGTGAGGAGCGGTTTCCACTCCTCCGGCAGCACGGACCACGCCGGTCTGGAGACAGCTTCGCTCACTTTCCGTTGGCGCGGGCACGGACGCGGTCGTGCGCCGCCTTCAGCACGGACGGATTGTACTTGAGGGCCTTGCGGTCGTACGTGAGCAGACCGTTGATCTCGATCTCGACGTCCGTCGTCTGCGTGTAGATGGAGCCGGCCAGACCCTGCTCCGCGAAATCGCCGAGCTTCTCGATGAGACCGAGATAGGTCTTCTCCAGCCCTTCGCGGGTCTTGGTGTCCTCAATGCCGCCGTAGCCCCAGCTGCCGGTCTTCTCGCCCAGCACCTTGCCCTGCGCGAACTCGCGCCAGATGTGGCCGTTGACGGGGTGGCCAAGACCGCCGAACTCGCCGAGGAAGCTCACGCGGCGCGCGTTCACGGGCGGCATCGCGGGACCGCGGTACGCATGGTAGTCGACAATGTCGGCCGCCTCGCACTTGTCAGAGGGAAGGTGCTGCGTGGTGGTACGGCCCTTCTTGTCGCGCTGGAACGTGGAGCCACCCTCGAAGTCGCACCAGCCGGACGGACCGTCCACGAGGCGCGTGGGGTCATACTTCTTCACGAAGTCGAGCGTCGTGTGCGTGAGAACCGGATCGTGCTGGCTCCAGCCCTCGTTGTAGGGCACCCAGATGACGATCGACGGAACCTTGCGGAGAAGGTCCACGAGGCCCTTCAGCTCGCGGCGGTAGAGATCGTAGCCCTTCGTGACCTCCCAGTGGAACGGATCGTGCGCGCTGTGGGTTGTGCTGGGCATGTCCTGGAGGAGCAGGAGGCCCATCTTGTCGCAGAGCGCGTAGTAGCGCAGAGGCTCAACCTTGATGTGCTTGCGCATCGCGTTGAAGCCGCAGTCCTTGAGCGTCTGGATGTCGAACGCCATCGCCTCCTCCGAGGGCGGCGTGAGGAGGCCATCCGGCCACCAACCCTGGTCGAGCGTGCCCATCACGTAGTACGGCTTGTTGTTGAGGAAGAAGCGGAAGACACCCTTGGAGTCTATGCGCTTCTCGAACTTGCGCATGCCGAAGTAGCCCTTGATCTCGTCCTTGCCGAACTTCGCGGTGAAGTCGTATAGGTTCGGGGTTTCCGGCGACCACAACTTGAAATCCTTCGGCATCTTGATCGTGCAAGGCTCGCCAGGTTTGAACGTTGCCTTGAATGTTGCCAATGTGGAAATGTTGCCAGTGCCAATGTTGCCATTTTCCAATTGGGAATTGGTTTTGGGAACTGGCAACACTTCCACACCTCCACACTCAGTATCGCCATATTTAAGGCCATCGACCTTGAACGTGAGCGTCACTTCTCCCTTGTCGATGTCGGGGACGACATCGTAGTCGGCGATGTGCTTTTCGGGGACGGTCTCCATCCACACGGTCTGCCAGATGCCGCTCATGCGCGTGTAGAAGCAGGCATAAGTCTTGAACGACTGCTTGCCGCGGCTGTTGATGTGTGCCTCGGTCGGGTCCCACACGAGCACGGTGAGCGTGTTCTCGCCCTTCTTCGCGTAAGGCGTAAGGTCGACCGTGAACGGGAGCTGTCCGCCCTCGTGCGGCGTGCAGCCCACCTCGTCATGGCCGAGGTACACGATCGCGCGGAAGTCGACCGCGCCGAAATGGAGGAGAATCTTCTCGCCCGGTTTCGGGTCGAGGTTGACCTTGCGCGTGTACCAGAGGTACTGGTGCGGCGCGAGCAGCTTGCCGTTGCAACCGGAGAGCGGGGCTTCAAGCGCGAATGGCACGAGGATCTTGCCGTCCCATTTTTCGGGGCGGGCATCCGTCTTGCCGATATCGGTGATCGCGTAGTCCCACTGTCCGTTTAGGTTGGTCCAGTTCGAGCGGACCATCTGCGGACGCGGATAGCCGCGCCAAGCGTTCTCGGGCGTCACTTTCTCGCCCCAGGGTGTAAGCATGAGAGTGGATGACGTTTGCGCGAACGCACCGGCGGCCAAGCCGCACGCGGCGGCGATTAGAATCTTTTTCATAAGGTCTCCTTATTTGATGGGGCTTCTATTGTACCATAATTTGGCGCGGGACGGCAGGACCGCTCTCGAATAATTCAAAGGGTTCAAAGGCCGAGAAGGCGTCGCGCGGGAACCACGGAGTCGATATAGCCGTCCGCCTCGACGGAAGGCGCCAACTCTCCGTCGTACACAAGGGCCGTGCGAAGCGAGACGCCGGATCTTTTCACGAGCCGGTCGCATTTCGTGGAAATCTCCCCGACGATCTCCCGGCCGATTTCGCGCTTGCGCTTGATTTCCACGACGCAGATCGACATCTTCGTCTGCAAAAGGAGATCTATCTGGACGCCCTTGCGTCCGCTCTTCACCGCAGCCGCACGCCCGAACGGCGCTGCGGACAAAATCAGCGCCTTGTCCATGTGCAAGGGTTCGAGGAGTTCCCTGTAGTTGTTCACCACGAGGTTTTCAAATGCAAGTCCCATGATGGCGTTCCATTCGTCAAACTGCGCCAGCGAATGAAACGCATACGAACCTTCGTCAATGATGCGCGCCGCCGGACGGATGCACTTGAGATAGAACCGGGAATAGTTGTCCCTCAGCCGATAGTGCCTGTCCTTCATCTCTTCGCCCGTCTCCGGGTTGATTCCGGCGTCCGTAGAGACGAATCCCGCCTCCACGAGCTGATTGAGTGCGAGGGTGATGTTCCCGCTGCGTTCGACGCCAAGCTTCCGCGCAATTTCAGGAGTTCCGAGCGGACCGTCCGCCAGACACTCCAAGACTTCCGACGCGAAGCGCGGGCGCCGCGTGACGACATCGGCGAACATTTCGTCAAAGTCCACCCTGAGAACGCCGTTGGGGCGGAATGCGAGGTTTCGGATGTTCTCGGCCGCGCTGAGCGCGGGGTTGATCTCCTCAAGATAACGCGGTACGCCGCCGGTGACCGACAGAACATCGAGTATGTCCTGCGTCGACACGCGTTCTGCGGCAGGCCCCCAAAATTTCACGCACTCACGCAACGGCAACTCGCGAACCACGATGTCAAGCGACCGCCTCCCCATGTATGCGCCATTGTCCACGATGTTGTCCTTGATCCAACTTGAGACACTGCCGCATACGACAAGTACAAGACGGTCGTGCTTTTTCAGCTGATTGTCCCAGACGATCTTGAGGTCATCGGCAAAGTCGTCTGCATAGTAGGCAAGCCATGAAACCTCGTCGAGAAGGATGACCGTCTTCTCTCCGTCACGGACGACCGAATCAAGGCGCCTGAACGCGTCACGCCAGTCCAAAGGGGCACCCCGCTCCGTATCGCACTGGTCTGCCAGCTGACGGGCGAACTCCTGGAGTTGCGATTCGTTCGACATCCCCGATCGGGGCCTTTTACCTTCAATTTTGATGAAACGACTGTCGGTCTGCTCGGCAAAACGCTCAATCACGGTACTCTTGCCTATCCGACGCCGCCCACGACATGTGACAAGCGATGACACACGCTTGCCCCAAAGGGCAGTAAGCTGACTCAAGACATCTTCTCGACCAAAAAACATATTAAAACTCCTATTTCGCCGAAAGCAGGATGATTATACCAAAATCAGCCGTACCAAGTCTATGAAAATGTCACCAAAATCGGCTGACTTGACTTTTGGTGACATTTTTCTCACGTCCTTTCAATGTCACCAGAATAGGAGAAAACGAATTCTGGTGACAACAACAGGACATAAAAACCCTTCCCCCAGTTGCCTCGGCGGCGAAACCGTGCTATACTTTCTGCGTCAGGACAAGGAAGGAAAAAGAAATGGCAAGTGCACTCTACGACAAGCTCATGGCCGACATGAAGGACGCCATGAAGGCCCACAACATGCAGACCGTCAACGCGGTCCGCGGCGTAATCGCAAAGGTCAAGGACCTCACGGTCAACGCCGGCAAGGAGAT
>CACZAK010000284.1 GCA_902779075.1 uncultured bacterium
GGGAATCAGGCAACCCGCCGGATGCGTCTTTGCATTCGGTGTGGACAACCTCTCCCTGCTTTACAAGCCGTTCAATTTGTTTTGCCGTCAACTTCATTATTATCTACCGCTTTTTCCTATACCTTCTCGAAGCAATGATCGCAACACATGCGACTCTCCCGCGTGGGTAATCAGGTATCTCGCCTTTGAGAGACAAGACGGAAATAGTATGCCACATTCCCCCGCCCAACGCAAGCGGGATTTTGGGATTTTGGGAAATTGAAGTTTTGCGCGCGGTTTGAAATGTGAATGCGCGGTACGTCAAATATCGCAATAGGTGAAGTAACGGGTATAATGTGTAAGATTACGGTGCGGAACGTGTTTTTTGGGGGAATTGCGGCTCGCCCGGAGGGCTCGCCCCACCACGGCTCGGCGGGATGTCATGCCGGCAAAACTGAGAACATCTGGTCGTAAACGATTCCGTCCTTAGCATTGCGCCGCGTTGTCCAGGACTTGAAACCGTTAGATTCGTAGAAATCAAGCAGTTTGGGGCGGTCTATTTCCCTTTCAACCATAACGAGCTTACCGCCAATACTCTGCTTTACCATCGAAAGTTTCTCAATTGCCAGAGCCAAGAGGTCATTGCCCGATATCCGATGGTCTTCCGGAAGTGCGTAATTCTTGCCAATCTGTGCAATCAGATACACTGCCGCATTGAAATAACCGTTTGCGTCTACTTCCGCGAAACGTTCTATCAGCCGTCGATTCTTTGAATTGAGCGAAACACCCATTACGGAATAGGCTTTTGCCGTTAGGGTAAAGTAACCAAGCAGTTCCTTTGTTTCATCATCCCATACAAGATAAGTCATGGATGAAGACAGTCGCGATGAGTGACGAGCCTTGTTCTTCAGGAAATCTTCGACTTCGCGATTTTTCGGACATGAGAAACTCTGGATGAAAATAGCTAACGCTTCTTCACCCATCATTTTCTCACCCTGTAATAGCGTATAAGCGCTGATACCTTTCATCATGCGTTCGCCTTCATCTCCTGGGCCTTTTTAATGAGTGCTTTGAAGAATGCACGTTCACCAGCAGGTGTACGCACAACTTCGCGACAACTTCTCTTGGGCCTCAATCGAGACGGAGGTGTCTGCGTAAAAAGTGCATGGACTATCGCATTGGCGGCCTTGGGGTCGTCAGTGTAGAAGTTCGCAGTTATGCTTGATGTTGCCATGTTATCCTCGCTTTCCGTCCAAGGGCATAGCCCCAGTAAAAAGGTAACGTTATTATACCACTTTCCCCGACCCAAAACAAGCATGAATTTTGGAAGTTGAAGCCTCGCGCGCATCTGCGTAATTCACCGCCGAGCCTTCAGATGTTTGGAAAAAACTATTTGAAACAACTTGCCTTTGGCGCGCGGACTAACTCGCCCGCGCCCATTAGCCGATCCTCTAACTACCACAATTCTGAATGTTCAAGGTGCGCCCGCAGGATAATGTTGTTCTTGAAAGTTGTCATGGTTGTTTCCAAATCCCAATACGTATGGGGGAAAGCGGCGGTGCGTGCGCGGCACAGCCAACGGCTCGCCCGGCTCGGCGGGAGGGCTCGCCCCACCCGTTGCGGCTCGCTGAGAGGGCTCGCCCCACCTTACGGCCGCGACGGAGCGCGGCCCTCCCAGTGGGGCCGCGACCGGCTCGGCGGGACGCCTCGCCCCACCCGTTGCGGCTCGCCCGGAGGGCTCGCCCCACCACGGCTCGGCGGGATGTCATGCGGTAATTCGATATCCGCGAGAACACTGTCGTTCGCGGCTATCATCATCTATGGCAAAATATTAGAACGTTCCCATACAGATTCTGGTGCGACATCAATATTGTCATCCCAGACGATTGTTCCATACTCAGCTCTCGCCGTATTGAAGAAATCTACATCTTTCAGTCGCGCCCAATATGGATCTGCCGTCAGGTACTCGCAATTGAATATCCCTGTCTCGCCTGTGTCAAATCGGACTTTGACGCTGCAATTGCCACACGGTACTGCTTCTGTCACGAAATGTAGTTGTTCCATAATGCCAACTCCTTTCAGCGAGAAAGCGGTGCGATCTCTGGCGGAGTAATGCCACGACGCAGCATTTCCCATGCAGCGGAAAGATCGTCATTATGGATTTCAATCCATGTTTTTATCCATCCCGCCTGTCTTCTTGGGAAACCGTTCTTGCCCTTTGCCAGCATTCTGCCAGTCTTCGCGTCAAACGATGCCGCATGCCCTTGATACCATGCATGAACATGAGCGCTCTTGTGGCGCTCGCAGTCCTCTTTTTCCATTGAAAGTATTATTCCAAAGAATGATGATAGTTTAGCCATGGCTTGCTCCTGTCAAATTAAAAAGCACTTACATGATACCACATTCCGCACACCGCCGCAAGCAAGGATTTTGGAAATTGAAGTTTTGAAGTTTTGCGCGCGGGCGCTCGGAGGTTACAATTTGCCGCAACGGGTATGAGATGCGTCCGCGATATTGCGGCGCGGGGACCGATACACTTCGGTTCTGACTTTACGAACGGAAAAGGAACGTCATGCTGTAATCCCAAGTTGTTCCCTTAATCGTTTGCCAGACGCACGAGCCCGCTCTGCCACTTCATGCAGACTTTCGCCTACATACATGTTCTTTTCGCGCCACAAGGTATAATCCTCCGGCTCGCGAATCGTGAGCGTTATGAACCGCTCGGCATTGACATTCCCAAAGGTGTCGACAAGCACCTGGAATCCCGTCGTCATCAATTCTCTATCTGTCAGAATTCTTTCGGTTGTAGCGGTCATGGATTCATCTCCTGTATAAATGTCAATGGATTAGCCACTCGCATTTTCTCTCATCTCGCTTCGCATTTATCTCGTCCAACATACACATCTTCCAATACCTTCCACACATATCGGCTACGGTTGCTCACCGTCTGACCCGCGCGGGTAATCTGTTATCTCGCCTTCGAGAGGCAAGACGGAAATAGTATGCCACATTCCCCCACCCAACGCAAGTGGGATTTTGGAAATTGAAGTTTTGCGCACGGGAGCGCAGAGATTGACGAGAGACGCGAGACGCGAGACGCGAGCGGAGACTAGCAGACGTGAGACTATGAGGCAATGCGGCTTTGCCAATGTCTCATCGTCTCATGTCTCGGCTCGTCTCCCGTCTATCGTCTCACGTCCGCGCGCACACGCCCACCTCGCCGGCGGCGGGCGCGTACGCCATTCCGGAATCGCCTCCCGCCAAACCGCATTGCGTGGCCGGACAAAACTACCAGATCGTCGGTACAGGGTATTGCGGGATCATCCTATCCCGCGTGATAATTGTCATCTTGCCGATTTGCGCCTGAGCGATGATGAGACGATCAAAAGGGTCGCCGTGGATTTTCGGCAACGACTTGATCTGTTCAAGCACGACGGATTGAATCGGAAGTACCTGGATGTCTCGGTCAAGGCACAAAGATTCCAGTTCTGGAATTGTCATGCAAAACTGCATCTTGCCGACGCTCTGCTTAATGGCGATTTCCCAGAAGGAGGCAATACTGACCGCAACGTATTCTGCCTTATCTATTAGGGAATGTGCCGATGCGGAAAGTTCAGACGAATCACGCAGATACCAAAGCATTGCATGTGTGTCGAGCAAGTACATCACATGTACTCCTTAAAACATTCTAGCGGCTCATCAAAATCTGGTGCCATGTAGAACTCGCCTGTAATTCCCCCAGCATGGCGTCGTGGAGCATCTGCAGCAACATGAGATGACACTGTGCCTCCCGAAATCGTTGACTGCTTTTGCCTAAAGATCAGAAAATCCAAAAAAGCCAGCAACTCCTCGCGATACTGCGGGGATATTTCGTCCACTTTGTCTTTTACTGCTGCATAAGGCATGGCAAGGCTCCTAAACTTTTCATTAGCTTCAACCTGCGCGCTGTAGCGGCGAGCTCGGAAAGCACGTGACAACCGCAACCACCCCGCACGGGTAATCTGTTATCTCGCCTTTGAAAGGCAAGACGGAAATAGTATGCCACATTCCCCCGCCCAACGCAAGCGGGATTTTGGAAATTTGAAGTTTTGCGCGCGGTTTGAGATGTGAATGCGCGGTACGTCAGGTATTGCGATAGGTGAAGTAACGGGTACTTGGCATGAGATTACGGCGCGGAACGTGGTTTGGGGGATGCGGCTCGCCCGGAGGGCTCGCCCCACCACGGCTCGGCGGGACGCCTCGCCCCACCGAGCGGTCGCGAAAGCGCGGACTCTCCCGCTGTTGGCGGGGCCACCATGACAGGGGGGATTTTTGAGCTACGCAGGGGGGATTTTTGAGCTGCGCAGGGGGGATTTATGAGCTACGCAGGGGGGATTTTTGAGCTACGCAGGGGGGATTTTTGAGCTGCGTTGGGAGAGCGACCTCCCTACGATTAGGGAAAGACCTGCCTACGATTAGGGCTTGATGTCACTACAGCGAGGGCATGACCTCGCCTTTGGGAGGCAATACGGAAATAGCATACCAATTCCCCCGCCCAACGCAAGCGGGGAATTCAGAAAGTTGAAGGTCAAGAAGGCCGTAACCGCTTTTGGGCGTCCGTCACCAGTTACATGTGGTGAGGTCCTCAAGACGGTCGTAGTAGTTGCGGTAGAATCTCTCGGCCTTCGAGAGCATCTCCACGGCGTGTTCGGGATTGCGCTTGAGGAGAAGCTTGAAGCGGTTTTCCTCGGACGCCGTGGCCGCAAACGACTTCGACGGCGGCTTGGAGTCGAGCTCGAGCGCGGAGAAGCCCTTGGCGCTGCGCGAGGGATCGTAGCGGAAGAGCGGGAAGTGGCCCGTCTCCACAGCAGTCTTCTGCCGGGCGAAGCCCTGCGCCATGTCGATGCCGTGCGCCACGCAGTGCGAGTAGGCGATCACGAGCGCGGGGCCGTCGTAGGCGTCCGCCTCCGCAAGCGCCTTCGCGGCGGCCTGCGGGTTTGCGCCGAGCGAAATCTGCGCCACGTACACGTCGCGGTACGTGAGGATGATGCCGCCGAGGTTCTTCTTCATCGTGGGACGTCCCCCGGCGGCGAACTTCGCCACCGCGCCCATGGGCGTTGCCTTTGAGGCCTGTCCGCCGGTGTTGGAGTACACTTCGCTGTCGAGGACGAGCGCCTTGATGTTGCGTCCGCTCGCAAGCGCGTGGTCGAGTCCGCCGAACCCGATGTCGTACGCCCAGCCGTCGCCGCCAATGAGCCACACGCTCTTGCGAATGAGCCAGTCGGCGTTGGCGAGCATGGAGACAGCGCGCGCGTCGGTGCGCCCGGCGAGCGACTTCTTGAGCTGCTCCACTGCGGCGCGCATGTCCTCCACGCCGCGCGGCGTGGCCTGGTCGATACCGCTCACGCGGGCCGCGGCCTCGCGCACGGCGGCGGGCTCGTCGCGGTCGAGCATGAGCTTCGCCGCCTCGGCGCGCGCGCGTGCCTCAAGGTTGTCGCAGGTGACGCGCATGCCGAGTCCGTATTCGGCGTTGTCCTCGAAGAGCGAGTTGCCCCACGCGACGCCGCGTCCGTCCGCGCGCGTGCAGTACGGCGCGGTGGGCAGGTTGCCGGCGTACACGCTCGAGCAGCCCGTCGCGTTCGCCACCACAAGGCGCTCGCCGCAGATCTGCGTGAGCAGGCGGATGTACGGCGCCTCGCCGCAACCCGCGCACGCGCCGCAGAACTCGAAGAGCGGCTTCTTGAGCTGGACGTCGTTGTAGTTCGACATGTCGAGCTTCGTGGCATCCGCCTCGGGAATCGTGAGGAAGAACTTCCACATCGCGAGGTCGCGGTCGCGGTTCTTCTCCTCGTGCGGCTGCATCTCGAGCGCGCCACGGGCGGCCGCCGGACAGTTCGCCACACAGAGGCCGCATCCCGTGCAGTCCTCCGTGGAACACTGCACCGTGAACTTGCCGCCGTGGCGACGGTAGGCGGGCGACTTCGCGTCCGCGCTGCGAAAGCCGGCCGGCGCGCCCTCGAGCGCCTCCTCGTGGAACGCCTTGAGACGCAGCGCGGCGTGCGGACACGCCCCAGCACAGCGTCCGCACTGCACGCACGCGGCGGGATTCCACACGGGCACGTCCGCCGCCACGCCGCGCTTCTCCCACTGCGTGGTCGCTACGGGCCACACGCCGTCCACGGGAATCTTCGAGACGGGCAGCTCGTCGCCCTTCTGCGCAATCATCTTCGCCGTCACCTCGCGCACGAACTCCGGCGCGGCGGGATCGACAACGGGCGGACGCGGCGGCAGGTCTGTCACGGTCTCCGGCACGGACACCTTGTGGATGCCGGCCGCCGCCGCCTCGATGCAGGCGATGTTCTTGCGCACCACGGCGTCACCCTTCGAGGCATACGTCTCCTCGGCTGCAGCCTTGAGGTAACTGACCGCCTCGTCCGCCGGCAGGATGCCGGAAATGCGGAAGAACGCGGCCTGCATGACGGTGTTGATGCGCGTGCCCATGCCGTTCTCGCGGGCGATCTTCGCCGCGTCGATCACGTAGAAGTTGATCTTC
>CACZAK010000285.1 GCA_902779075.1 uncultured bacterium
CAGAGGGCTGCCCGCCCTACCCTTTTCGCCGCCACGGTAGGGCGGTCGCCCCGCGACCGCCGCATTCCCCGATACGATGCTATACGCATCACGGCCGCTCTTGGAAATCTTGGGGTCGATTGCGAACTTCACCATTCCATCCGGCGCGTCCCTGCCCGTAATCTGCCGATGGTATTTCGCGAACTCTGCGGCGCAAGCCTCGCCGTCAAACGCATGCAGCGAAGAGGACGCCGTCGTCACGCAAACCACCGCAATCATCATCAATTTTGTTGTGTTGTAGAGTAGAGACCCACGCCTCGGCATTGCCGCCGATGCGACTTCACCCTCGTCAAACCGTACGTGCGGATTTCCCGCATACGGCTTTCCATTGAGTGCTTTTCCTGTTGTCATGGCTTTCCTCCTTTTTTGGGCTGTTGAACGTATATTATACGATTTTTCCCTGTCAATTCCGTTTCGGCATTTCTTACCTTGCCCTTCTCACGTCCGCCCACGCGAGGCGGTAGGGGGGACCAGACCCCATTGGTGGAGTGGGAGTGGTGGAGTAACTTCATGTCATGGCTCATACTCGTCCATGGAAGGCGGCGTTCCCAGTTATCACGCCATTTATCTCACGATAATCGAGAAGCCGCTGCGGATGAGGTCATAGCCCAAGCCGTCTGCGGTCTTGGCAAGCACCCAGCCCTTGGGCTTCGTCCCGGCGACAAAGTCAACAGGCACGCTCGAAAGCATTTCCTCAGAGCCGACCTTGAACAGCGGAACCCTGTCGTAGGTCGATTCCAGGTCAAGCCCGCTCGCGTCTATCATCATCGTGCCCGAGAACGACTCGGTCACGGTGAGGTAACCCGTGCCGCTCGGCTTGAACACCGCGCCGCTGCCCATTGTCAGCGTCGGCGTCGTTCCCTTGCCGGTAATCGAACCGGTTACGGTGAGGGTATAGGTGTTCACGGCCCGCGTCACGGCGCCATCAAGAACGAGGTTCGTGACCGAAAGGCTCGTCGCGCGATTGACATAGTTCGCCAACTGCCATGTCGCGCCCTCGCGCAGGCGTATCGTGCCGCTCAAGCATTTGCTTGAGACGACCTCGTTGTCATAGTCGTGGGTGGAGATCACCTTTGAACCGCCGAGAACGTCCAACGTCCCCGTCCCAGCAATCGTGCAGTACGACACGTAGAACGTGCCGCCCGTGACCGTCAACGTGTGTTCTCCCAGGTTGATGTGCGTACCCACGTCATTCCAGTGTTCTGAGATCGAGACCTGGCCAAACGACGCATCGACCGTCGCGTCGCCTTCCAGCGTCACCGTGGTCAGCGGCGGCAGTTTCGCATCGCTCACACCGGGGCTGGAAATCAGCCTTGCGCCCGCTTCCAGAATAACCTTGTTCTTCTCGCCGCCGTAGTCGCCGTCCTGGACATTGGCCTCGTCCAGCGTGGCGCCGCCCTTCACGCGGATCGTCGAAGGACGCGCGCCGAACGACCTTCTGTCGCCAAACTTCACCGTGCCGCTCGCAACCGTCACCACCCCCTTGTAGCTGGTGTTGTTCTTCGTCATCGTAAGCGTTTTGCCGGCGCCGAGATCGAGCACGAACGTGCCGGCACCCGAAAGACCGCCGTCAACGAGTCCCGCGGTTCCCGTGCGGACCACCGTCGCGCCGGACGCGATGTCCAGCCGATTGTACGACAGCGAGCCGTCGCCCACGAACGTAAGCGTCCCGCTGCCGGTGACGGACAACCCACCCAACGCATGTTGCTTCGTTACGATCAATGTCGTTTCACCGGAAACGTTCACCGTCGCGACGTCGCCATCTACAGGAACAGCACCCGTTGACCAGTTCGCTGGATTCTCGAACAGACCGTCGCCACTGGTGTTGTTCCAGACGGCCTCACCGTATGTCAGCGTCCCCGCCCCAGGGAAGAGTATTTCATCGTTGACAGAATCGTACAGACCCGCCCTGCCGTCCTTCTGGCACGGCGTCAGATCTCGCAAGAGGACGTAGGTTCCGTCCACGCCGTTCGTCTGCCAGATCTTCGCGCTGTAGAAGCGAATCTTGGACGGATCGGCAAGACTTCCGTTGTTGTTGCTTGCGAAGACATAGAGAGGATTGTTGGAAGAGAGGAAATCGCCCTGATTGACAACCTTCGTCTTGTGATAGGCATAGCCGTTGTTGATCGCCCCGCCCTTCGTGTTGATGTTGTAGTCACCCTCGGGTGAAAGTTCCGTCGTGATGGTATATTGCGTACCATTGCCGATCGTCTTTGAATCAAGCAGATACGCGCTGTCGGCATATCCCCACGATGGATTCGTGTCCGCATAGTTTCTCCAAGAACCACAACCCGCTCCAATATAAGAAGGCTTGCGAATCATTCCGAAATAATAGTATCCACCGGTGCCGCTCGATCCCAACAACACGTCATACGATCCAACTTCAGCAGTGCGGCTAAATTTGATTTCCGCCTTCGTGCCGTACTTCGGGCGGACGCCAGTATTGACGTATTGTGCGCCCGTGGACTCGACGTAGTTCAACGCTTTCCTCTCGAACTCCGGCGTCACGACCGCCCCAGCCGTCAAGTCCGTTCCGCTGCCGGAGAAGAAAATCTTCCCGGTGACGGCATCCCAGAGCGCCGCACGGTTGTACCGCTTGCACGGCCTGAAGTCGCGGACAAGCTGATAATCGCCGTTAGAATCAGTCTGCCAGATCTTCACGCTGTAGCAACGGGCTTTCATGTAATAGTTTGCGCCGGACGAGGTATTCTGGGCAAACAAGTAGAAGCTTCTGCCCGGCGAAAGCGTACCCATCGCGGCTCTCGTTGCCGTGCCATTTCCGTGGCTTGACCCAGACACGGTAATCGTACACGCACCGTTCTCCGTGACCTCGCACGTGTACACCAGATTGTCGCCTGAAACGGCTTTTCCTTTCTCGTCGGCGTATGTGCAGACGAAGCCGGTGCTTTCGTTGTTGTCCACATATCCCCAGACGCTTTTTGTCGAACCGCTGTAGCCAAAATAATACCAGCTATTGTGAACGGCGATGGGACGAAAACCATCGGCCCCGATGAACGCGCCGTGTCCACCACTAGACACATAGCCCTTATACTGGAACGACGCCTCCACCTTCGTGCCGCCTCTCGCCTTCACGCCCGTGTCAACGAACTGCGTGCCGGTAGCTTCGACATACGACAAAAACGCATCAGGCGTTTCGAGATCGACGATGTGCGAGAACGTGGCGGAGGCCGTTGTGCTCTCGGTGTAGCCGTCCATGAACGCCTTCGCCTTGAGCGTGATCGAGCGCGTGACTGAAATCGTGCCGCCGTTCGCGACAGACGGCGAGGAGGCCGTCGGCTCCGTCCCGTCAAGCGTATAGCGTATCGTCGCGCCGGCCAGCGGACACGTAATCGTCACCTCCAACGCGCCTTCGCTGAAGCTGCCACCATCCGGAGAAATCACTGGCGCGGGGACACGATCCACGACCAGGTCGTTGTCGTATGTGTTGCCGACGCTCATGGTCATGGGATCCGTCAGTGCAATATTGAAAGTGATCTCGTTGGATGCGACGCCGCCAGCAGTCGTGGCCTTGATGGTGCAAGGCTTATTCACGGCGGGCAGGATAATCGCGTAGATGCCGCGCTCGTCGCTCGTGGTGACGATGTTCGTGACGACCCCGTTAAGCAGCGTCGTCGTTCCCGTCACCGTCGCGCCGGCCAAGGGGTTGCCGTTCGCGTCGAGAACGCGTCCGCTCGCGATGGAGCCGAGCTCTGAGCCGGTGTCCGTGAAGATGTTGCAGATGACCTCGTCGATTATGTCGTACTGGATGTCTTCCCTGACATCGAACTCCGGCGGCGTGTACCAGGCGTTGGAGCCGGCGAGGTTGTTCCAGCCCATGTTGAAGTGGATGTAGAGCGTGTCGTCGGAATAGCCGTAGCCGTCCGCCACGATGGCGTGGCCTTCATTCGTGGGCGTGTTGGTGATTCCGATGCCGCACGGACGCTTCGCGTCGAGGTTGGGGAGAATCGCCTTCTTGAGCTTATCCGCCGCGAGTCCGCCGTTGGTGTAGAAGTAGGCCGCGTTCCTGTAGCCGAACACGTTCATCAAGGCATTGGCGAGCGACCTCTCCGCCGCGCCGCTGCCGTTGGCCGTGTAGGACATCCCCACGGCTACGCCGACGTCATACGTCAGCTTGCCGATCGCCTCGCGGTACGCGAGAGTGCTGGATGGGGACAGGATGTACATCGAGTTGATGTTCGTGGGCATGTTCGACCAGTCGTACGTCCCGCCCATCATCGTGAGGCTCGTATCCACGCCTTCCACCTTGCAGGTCTTGGTCTGCGCCGTGACGGACGCCGTCGGATACTGGAAGTAACGCATGATCTGCCCACCGGACGTCGCGACGCATCCGCACGGCGCGCGTTCGCCGTCGATCTCAGGCGTGTACATGTTGAAGCAGTAGGGATAGTCCGTTCCCGCCCAGTTGCCGATGCGGCCCTGCGCCCAGTCGGAGAAGAGCAGTTCGGGAACGCGCAAATCCGTCGGCGCGGGAGACGGCGCCCCGCCGAGGCGCGTCTTGCCGCCGTTTGCGCCGCCCGCCGCACGCAGGCGGTTCCACTTGGACGCATTGCCGGAGGTCATGGATGCGGACGCCGCGAGACGCCTGCCGCCCGTGGCCGACGTAGCGAGCCGGTCCGCCTCAATGGCGGCGCGTCCCGCCAGGAGACACCAGAGCGGATTCTTCTCGCTCGCCTCGAACGTGCCGCTCTTCGAATAGGCGAGAATCGGCGTCACCTCGTCGTCGCCGGACGCCACCACGTAGCCGCCACCCTCCAGCGTCACCACGTAGAACTTGCCCTTCCCGCTCCTGCCCGTGTATGTCTCGACGGACGCGGGATTGCCCTCAATGGATTTGTCCAGCGACTCCCTCAGGCTGACCCAGCCCTTGACCGCGCACAAGGCGTCGTCCGACGACACCTCCGCAGCATATCCAAAACCAGTAAAAAGCCCGGCCACCAGCCCGGCAATAATCGCCAATTTGCTATGCTTGTAGAGTAGAGACCCACGCCTCGGCATTGCCGCCGATGCGACTTCCCCCTCGTCAAACCGTACGTGCGGATTTCCCGCATACGGCTTTCCATTGAGTGGGACTACTTGTGGACGGGCTACTTGATGATAATCACGAAGCCCTTTCGGAACGTAAGGATGATGTCGCCGTTCTCGTCCGCGATGAACCTGCAGCGATTCGCCGAGACTGCGTCGGGGACAAACGTGGTGTCCGCCGGACGCGCCCCGCCGAACGACAGCAGCTTGCCGTTGTGCTTGCCGGTTTCGGCGTCCTTCGACAGCGCAAGCGTCCTGAATCCTTCGGCGTCCATATCGACCTTCACCGTCACCGTCGCGCCAGCCGGGGCCGTCACGCCGGAGATCGGCCATGCGCCGTTCCATTCCGTCAGGTCGAGCGTCGCGCCGTCGGCAAGCGAGGCCGTGAATGCCCCCGTCGTGACGGGCGTGTAGAACGAGGTGAACGTGAACGCGCCGCTTGAAATCGCCGCGCCGCCGTTCAGCGCCTTCGCGCCGTCGGCGAAGTCGTAGCGGTACGACTGCATGTTGGCGTTGCCGTTGAAATCGACCGTGCCGGACGCATCGGCGACAATCCACCCGCCGGCAACGCCGCAAGGCTGTGCAAGCCCCGCGCCAGACTTCAGAACACCCGCCGCGATTTCCGTTCCGCCAAAGTACGTCTGCGACGCCTTGTCCATCAAGAGCGTTCCTTCACCCTCCTTCACGACCTTCAAGCCGCCCGTAAGCGCGACATTGCAGAACCCGGTCCCGCCGTCCGCGACCACGACATGCAGTTCGCCGCCGACGACATCGACAATCGTCTCCCCGGCGCTGAACGAACCCGTACCGGCGTTCGTGTAGAATGTGCCATGCGCAAGGTCGAGCAATCCCAACACGCCGTCGCTCGTCCTGCGCACAGGGACAAAATCACGCGCAAGCGTAGTGCCTGAAAAGATCTTGCAGGAATACAGTTTCGCCCTTGTTAGGAATTGGGGAGATCGCCCGCCTGCACTTGCGTTCTGGTTGATTGCAAAAAGGAAATCCGTGAAGGTGAGCGGACCGCCCTGCGTCGCAGAACCAAGGGCAATCGCCGTCCCTCCCTCTGGTGTGGCGGTACACGCCCCGCTCTTGTCGAGATGGATGTCGTATATCGTCGAAGTAGTCACCGTGTGTGAATCGATGTTCGCCGCCGACTCACCGAACGCCCTGCGGAACTTTGCATAGTTCAGCCACAGGGAAAATCCCTTTGCCGTATCGGCCGTGGAGTTTCGCGCACCGTAGAAACTCTGGTATTGCGGGCTTACACTGTCGAACTTGATTCGCATGTCAACCTTGGTGCTGTTGTCGTGGATATAGCCTGTGTCTATGTACTGCGTGCCCGAAGCCTGAAGGTACTCGATGCGCTCATAGCCGGAAAGAACGTTCGTATAGCCAAAAAGCGTCGTACCCACGCTGTCCGTAATCGTGCCGGAGCCGGAGACGCTGCTCACGTAGAGCTTGTGCCCGGCGAGGTCGATCGTCGCGCCGGTTTCGATTGTCAGATTAGGGAGTCCGCTCCAGTCGATGTCGCCCGTGAGCGTACCGCCCTCGGAAATGCATTCCGCGTCGATTTCAAGATTGGAAAGGTCGTATGTGGCATCAGGGAAAATCACAAGGTGCAGCCCGCCGGAAATGGTCGGCCCTGCGACGAGTGCCTCCGCGTTCGCGTTCTTGTTGCCGTAGAATTGGTTGTTTACGGTGTCGTAGAATCCAGCCACTTCGTCGGACCTGCGGACCACGGGGACGAAGTTGCGCACCAACGTCCCGTTGTCATAGATTTTGCAGAACCAAACCTTGCACTTGCACGGCCACGACCCCGTGGATGAATTGTTCGACTGGTTCATCGCGAGGAGAAAATCGTTTCCGCTTGTATTGTTGCCGTCGGTTCCGTTGCCGTTTGCGAGATCGTAGTTTATCGAGGCGTCTTCTGGCGAAGTCACCGTGTTCGCGCCGCTTTTCGATATGTGTATATCGTATATTCTGTTGGCGGTCACAGCGTAGCCGGAGGATGGAGTTGATGCCGAATTCTGGCACGTCTGCCTCATGAATTTGGAGCCGTTCAGCCAGACTCCGAACTGCGTGGCGTTGTTGTTGGTGTTTCTGGCACCGTAAACGACCTGATAGTTGCCAGGGGCCGTATATGCCACGCGCACGTCAACTTCCGTCTTCGCATTGTGGCGGTAGCCGGTGTCGATACACTGGGTCTTGTCCCCTCCATTGGCCGCCTGGCTCGCACCCGTTTGCTTGGCCTCGATGTATTCGACACGTCGGTATTCGTCGCCATCGACGATCCTTCCCACGCCAGCGAGACCCGCGACAGTCAACGAGTGACCGTTGAGGTCGATGGTCACGCCCTCGGCGACCGTCACCGTGCCGAACTCGGTCCAGTCGGTGTCTTCCGTCAGCGTGACGTTCTCGGTAATGTTCGTCGCGGCAAACGCCGTCATCGCGCTTGCCGCGATTGCCGCCGCTGAGACGGCGGCTTTCCATGTTTGGTTTCTCTTGTTCATTTTCCCCTCTCTGTTGTTGCCCTTGCGGGCGGTTTGTTTAAGGTTTGGCAAAAGACATCGGACTTCTGACAACGGACGATTTGCGAAGTCCGCTGTCAGAAGTCCGAAGTCCTTCCGAAATACAGTGCGTAAACGCGCTACAGGCCCCCCCCCTGCTAACTGCGCAAACGCGCCCGCACGCGCCGTTTTAGCGCGTTTGTGGGCGGTTTTATGGAGGGTGGCGTTCATGGCGTGGTTATCTCTGCGGCTTTGGCATACCAGTTCACGAGCCTCGGGACGTTCCTTCACCGTTCCGCGGGTGAGGATCCATTCAAGTTTGGTGGCAAGCCACACCTCGGCGGCCTCGCGGATGTTCGCCTTCGTCTCTTCCAGCGTGTCGCCCTCGGTGATACAGCCGGGCATGGCCGGAATCTCCGCCCAGTAACCGCCCTCGTCGGTCTCGTGAACCACTATGTCGAGGTTGTCCATGTACCTTTCCTTGTCTGTTTTTTCCATTTTTTCCTCCGACTTCGCGCACCCGCGCGTTGTCGTTGCGGGTGTTATTATAGCATAATTTCAAAGGTGACGCGGAACGAATTTCAAAAAACTTTCCGCACGCTCATCCGTAATTCCACGCCCCACCGGAAAGCGCCAGATGGTCTGACCCCATTGGTGGAGTGGGAGTGGTGGAGTAACTTCATGCCATGGCTCATACTCGTCCAGGTAAAAGGCGCGATGGACCACCCGGTTTACCAGTACCAAAAATTCAGTCACTCCACCACTCTTACTCCACCAATCGTGTCTGACCCTCGCGCCCCCCCTCGCGCGCCCTCACCGCTGCCGTCAATCCACTCGGTTCCCACGGCATCTGCCGCCCCCGTTAACGTCCGGAATCGGCAACGCGCAAAAAGACGGGACCGATGAGACCCGACGGCCTCAGCGCGCTCGTTGGCTTGTAGCCACCGGTGGAGATCCACGTCTGGCGCTGCGCCGCAGGAAGCGCCGCGTCGCCCACGAGCCGGTTCACCCAGCTTGTCGCGACCTCAACCTCAAGCGTGTTCTCGCCCTCCTTCAGGAGATCCGTCACCGGCACCTCGTAGGGCGCCGTCCACATCCCGCCGGCCACGCGCCCGTTCACCTTCACGCGAGCAATTTCGCGGACGCTTCCGAACGACAACACAACGCGCGCACCAGGCGCCGGCTTCGCGGCAGTGAACTTCGTGCGGTACGTAACGGTTCCGGAATAGTACTTGACGGCGGGATCGGCACTCTTGGAGAGATCGGACAACGCTGACATCGCCAGAGGTTTCTCCGGGCCGCGATGGAGCGAATCGGACTCGAACGACAGCGTCCAATCGCAGGTGAGCTCGCGCGTTGTCTCCGTCGCCGCTGCGCGGCGGTCGCAAGGCGACTGTCCTACCGGCTTTGCAAACACGACGAACACGCTTTCCAGAGGCTCGAGCGTCATCATGACCTCGGTCCTCTTGCCCTGCTGCTGCCAGACCGGCGCTTCGCGCCTCTCACCCGTGACAGCCTGCCAGAATTCGGGGATGCGTCCGGCGACGCGGAAACTGACCGGCTCGACAATGCGCTTGCCGGACTGGTTGGAGATGAAGTAGATATCCGCGTTCTTCATCGTTCGGTGGTTATAGGCGATCGGCGCGCCCTTCGCAAACCCGCAGTCCGTCGTGGAGCCGCGCATCGCAAGCGCCTCTTCAAGGGAAAGCCCCCACGCGATCACACCTTTTCCAACCCGGCGGAAACGGACACTCTTCCCGTCAACATTGCCCCACAACCTGTCGGCGACGGTCTTGACGAGGGCATCGCTCTGCGGCTGGCCGGCGAGCGACGGCGAACGGCGCGGCTTGGGTCCGATCACGAATGCGCCGTCGTTGACGAGCTGTTCGATGCGGAGCAGCAACTCCGGACGCATCGTCGTGAGCTTCGGCAACCGTTGATGTAGTCGAACTGGCGTCCGCGCGGGGGCGCGGGATCGGCGACGCCCGTCATCTTCGGCGCGTCCTCGCCGATGAAGTATGCGATGTCCGCGACGTTCAGGCCCTGCTGGAGCATGTAGCCGCAGCGCTTGAGGTACGCCGTGAAGATGTCCATCTCCTTGAACCAAGTGTTGTGTCGGTTGAACTCGTTGCCGAACCACGCGGTGATGCCGGGCGCGCGTTCATACGCCTGGTGGATGTAGAGGTGGAGGATCGTCGCGTTGATGCCCTCGGCGAAGAAGCGGTCCGTGCGGCCCTTCATGTCGGC
>CACZAK010000286.1 GCA_902779075.1 uncultured bacterium
TGAAACGGCCGGTGCCGCAAGTGTAAGCGGGCGTGGGCAGTCCCAAGCAACCCGGCGGCGGCGGTCTGGCGGCGGGTGGGGGAGGATTTGTAATCCGTGGTGGCCGCGTGGGGGGATTGACAAATCATAGAAGGATGTGCTATCATACCGCCCATCTTCTTTGGGAGACCACGGTAAATCGCAAATGACGCCAGTGAGGAGGCATGGAACGGCATCGGAAACGACGCCGCGTATAACCACGCACAGACGCCCTGTGGCGCGTCCGCGCATGGCGCTGGTACCCCCCTCACTGCCTGACGGCGCTGGGACAACGGGCATCTTGCCCGTTGAAATCAACCACAACAAACCCTTTAACGACATGAGCCGAGAGACGCAGACCGCGCCTCGCGGCCCGCGTTTTTCACAGAAAGGAAATCAGTATGGGAACAAAGACGATTCGTGCCGCGATTGCGGCAATATGCGTAGCGGCGGCGGCGTTGACGTCGTTCGCAGTGGAACCGGTCGCTTTGCAGCTGGCACTTCAAGGCAACAACGTGGTCGTCACCGTGCCGGCGAACACGCTCTACGATACGTCGCGCCTGTATCTCGTGTGGAGCGCGGCCGACTGCGGGAGCGACGTCTCCGCCTGGCCCGTCGCGAACCGCATCCAATACTCCGGCACGCTCACGCCCGCAGGCGGAACAATCACGTTCGACGGTTCCGGCATCCCCGCCGGAAGCATCGTGCGCGCAATCGCCACGTCGGACATCCGCCTCATCGGCGGCTGGGTGAAGATGGAGACGAACCAGTACATCGACACCGGCGTGAAGGGCACGGAAGCGTACGGCATCGAGATAAAGATGCGCCCCACGGGAGGAAAGTCCGGCGACTATGCGGCACTTGCAGCCAGTACGACCGACAACTTCACGATCGGACGTCGCAGAGACACGTTAAAGTACTATCTTCGGTATCGTAGCGGCGGATCATCGAACGACATCGTTCTGCCCGACAATACAATCGCCCATTCGATCAAGGTCACGAACACGGCAAAAGATTCAAATAACAAATTGAACGGTGTTTACGTGGACGGCCAATTCGCCTCCATTACATTTTCAACCGCTGAACTCAAGAAGGTCACTGTCGGTTCTCTTGGAACGGATGCAGCTCACATCTTCATCGGCACTTCCAACAATGGTTCGGGCAATCCTGTTGCCGCACGTTTTGCCCACGCCGAGTGGCACTACGCGCAGTTGCTCAATTCTTCCGGCAAGCCGATGCTCAATCTCGTTCCGGCGCTGCGCGGCGATACGGCGTCGCCAACCGCTTTCTTCTACGATTCTCTCTCCGGCGATTTCTTCGACAACGCCGGCACGGGCGGCGCGCTTGCGTACGACACGTCCGCCTCCGTCACCAACACGATCACCTACCTTTCCGCGATTTCCGACACGCTCACGACGGGCGTGACGGCCTGGTGGACCGGCAACGGCAACCATGCGAATGTGAACGATCCCGCCAACTGGGCCTGCACGAACGCGGCGGGCGCGGTGGTCGCGGGTGCGTACCCAGACATCTATACCGTCGTCAAGGTCATCGGCTCATCTAACTTCAACGTTCCTGCCGGACAGGCTCTTTCCTTCAACATCCTCCATTTCGAGAACTGTTCGCTTTCAGCGGACTGCGACTGGAGCGGCCTTGCCGCATCCACGCAGCGCGTCGCCGTGAGCGTGCTGGAATACCTTGAAGCTCCGAATGGCGCGTACATCGACACCGGCTTCAAGCCGAACAACAAATCAAGCGTGATCGCCGACGTCACGGTGCTGACGTCCAACAAGAGCGAGTACTGGTTCGGCGCGTGGAACGTGGCGTACAACAACGGCGCGTTCGCGGTCTGCAACGACGGCGGCAATCTCTACACCGGTTACGGCAACAGCGGCGGCGGATCGAATCCGAGAATCGCCGCCGGACGCCATACCATCCACTTCACGAACGGCGTCACTTACGTGGATGGCTCGCTGCATACTGACCGTTCTGCGGGTGGAACGTTTCAGGTGAACCACAATCTCTACATCTTTGGACAGAACCGCGCCGGATCGTTTCTGACGGGACAAAGCGAGAAGCTTCACATCCACTCGCTCAAGGTATTCGACGACGGCGTTCTCGTGCGTGATTACGTGCCTGTGCTGCGGAACGACGGCGAGTACTGCTTCTACGAGCGCGTGTCCCACGCATTTGCGTACAACGTCGGTACGGGCGAGTTCGCGGGCGGCGACCAGACGGGCGAGACGGTGGATTTCGCCGAGGAAGTGTCCGTGCCGATCGACTTTGACGTTGACCTTGCCGGACACTCCCTCACGCTCGTCGATACGGTAGGCTCGGGCACGATCAAGGACACCGTTGGCGGCGGCGAGCTGCACCTCAACGTTGGGGCCGGCAAGACGCTGGTCAACACGGGCATCACCTTTGCCGGACAGCTCAAGCTCGTCAAAGACGGCGCGGGCACGTTCGTCGGCGCGAAGGCCGACCAAACATACACCGGCGGAACGGTGGCGAACGCCGGTTGGCTCAAGCAGGGCGCGTACAGCGGTTCGTGGGGCCCCCACAAATCGCTCATTACGATCTGCAAGGACGAGAACGCAGACACGGGAGCCGGTTTCGACTGGAACGGAATGGGCAACGGCCAGAGTACCACGGCCTACAGTTTCAAGATCGCGGGCACCGGCCCGGATGGCGACGCGGCGATGAAGACGTCTGTTAATTTCGGCAACAACAACTACTGGAACGCGAATTACATAGCGGACATGGAACTCGACGGGGACGCGACTGTCAAGGCCTGCCTGACGCACGGTAATGTCTATGGCTTTGAGTATCTCAACGCCTTCGGACACAATCTCGTGATGAACGGGCACACGCTGACTGTGGCGGCCGGCGATGCCTTTGCATTCCGCGGCGTGACGGTGACGGGCGGCGGAACGATCGTGTCCGTGCCCGACACGTCAAGCGACAAGGGCATGCGCCGCCTCTCGTTCTACGGCGAAGCGAGCGACCTCTCCACCACCACGCTCGACGTCCACGACAGGTGCGGACTCAATCTGGAGAAAGACGTCACGGTGAAGGACTTCATCGACCGCCGCACGTTGCAGTGGAACGACGGAACCGCTGCGAACAACAAGGTCACGGCTGATGCGGACAGCACTGCCGGAATGCTGTTTGTCATCGGACGCTTCCAGCCACATTCGACGAATCTCTGGACCCGGGTCACGCTTGGCGACGCCACGCATCTTTCGCCGACGTTTGACCTTTCATTGCTCGATGACACGTTTGAAGAGCCTGCGGTCGGCGCCATCGCATTGAACTTCGCCGAGGGCGCGAACGTGAACATCGACGTCGGAAGCCGAGCAATCGCCGTCGGCGACAAGCTCATTTCGTGGAGGGGGATGCCGGCGTGCAGCTTCACGCTCGTCTATTCCGGCGAGGCGCGTCCGATCGAGGCCGTGGCGCGCACGGACGGGCTGTACGTCAAGTCGTCCGCCGTCCCCTCGTACGCGGTCCTCGACATAGAGGCGGAGACGCCGGACTGGGTGTTCTACGACGTGAACGGAACCGTCGTCCCCGACTGGGAGGGCGGCGTGACGGCGGAGATGCAGGTGCGGTTCGCGTCCTACGAGGAGTACCTCGCCGTGCGGGCGAAGAACGTGTCGCCGTTCGAGTACGTGCTGACGGGAAGCTTCACGCTGCCGGCGGGGAGCGGAACGGCCGACATGGCAAGCGGATTCGACTTCACGCCCGGGGCGGGCGTCACGATCGACGTCGCCGGACGGGCGCTCGTACTGCCTGATTCGATGGTGGGAGGGTTGAGGCCGTTCACCGTGACTTCGAGCGTCGCGGGCGGCGAACTGGTCGTCGAGGTCGCGGGTGGCGCGACGATCACGAACTCCGCGATGTCGCTCACGGGGGACCTGAAGCTCGTCAAGGACGGCGCGGGCACGTTTATCGGCGCGAAGAGCGGACAGACCTACACCGGAGGGACCGTCGTGAACGCGGGGCTCGTGAAGAGCGGCGTCGGCGTGACGCCGTGGGGCGCGGCCAAGGCGCTCGTGACGGTTGCAGACACCGGCGCGGCGTTCGACTGGAACGCGATGGTCAGCACAAGTGCGACGCCCTACAACTTCAACATCAAGGGCACGGGAATCAACGGCGGCGGCGCGATCGTGTTCACGCCGGCAAGCGCCGCCAACGCCAACTACAACGCATTCTGCCTCGCCGACCTCGAGCTTTCCGGCGACGCGCTGATGAGAGACCCCTGCGGCAACGTCGACGTCTATTGCGGATTCATCAAGGGCGTTCCGCACGCGCTCACGCTCAACGGGTACACGCTGACGATCGACGCGGGCGCGAAGTTCAACTTCTGCCGACTTCAAGCGACCGACTCGGGCACGATCGTGTTCATGACGACGCAGAGCGGGCTTGCCGCAAACAGGTTGGCGAGCTTCTGGGACGGTCCCATTGACCTTTCGGGCGTGACGTTCGATGTCGGTCCGGGGATCCGTCTCAACGACGACACGAGCAACCGCGCGGACTACCTTGTGCTCGGCACGTTCATCGACCGCCGCACGGGGGCGGAGGCGTCATCCGGCAACGACGGCATGACGATCTTGAACCGTTTCCAGCCGATGACGACGAACCTGCTCCAGAAGGTCGTCCTCGGCGACGCGACGCATCTCTCGCCGATCCTCGACCTGAGCGCGCTCAACGGGCCGCTCGTCTTGCCCGCCTCGACCTACACGCTCTCCGCCGCCGAAGGCGCGACGGTTCAGGTCAAGCTTGGCAACAGGCGCGTCAGGAAATCCGTGCCGCTGATCACATGGACGACCAAGCCCGCGAACTTTGACAGCATCAAGTTCTCCGCCTACGACAGAGGCGGCTCGGTCAGGGTGAAGGACGACGGCGTGTACTTTGTCTCAGGCCTGATGATCATCGTCAAATAGTCGAACGCGGCAACGGGCAAGATGCCCGTTGTCCCAGTGGGGCGGGCGGCTCGCCGAGACGGCTCGCCCCACCGTTCCGCCGCCATATCCAACCGTTTCGCGCCGTGATATTATGGTGCGGAACGGCCAATTTCGACAAAAGGGATGTTTATTGCCGCAAACCGTTCACAATGCGGCAGCATGATCTACACGTTCTACATGTTCTACACGGCTAAAAACAAAAGCGAAACCTAAAGCAACCCCACCTCGTTCCGCAGCGTAATATCGCAGCCCGGATCGTGAGATTACGGCGCGGAATCTCGGCGGCTCGCCAGGACGGCTCGCCCCACCATTCCGCCGACTAACCCAAAAACCAAGGCGGCAGGCCGCGGAAAGTTTTTGGTAATGTCGCAAAGTTGGGGATGGGATTCGTGCCAAAAGTCAGCGGCATAGATGCTTTTGCAGCTTGAACGAGAGCATCACTTTCTGGTTGAGAT
>CACZAK010000287.1 GCA_902779075.1 uncultured bacterium
CCTCACCTGCGCGTCGCCGCACATCGCCGCAGGCTCAAGAAGCCGCTGCAGCCAACGATGAGGCACATCCGCTTCGTCAAGCCGTGCAAGTTCCGCAAGGCGCGCGCCGACATCCTCGATGCGGTGGTTGCGACGCTCCAGTTCGCGCAGCTTCGCGTTGAGCTTCCCCCAGACTTTCCGGGCCGAATCGCCAATGCGCGACATGAGCGAAACGAGCGTGCCACCTGCGCCGTAGAAGAGCGATGCGTCGGCGAGAATACGCTGTGCGTCAGGGATCTTCACGGACGCGATATGCCGGAACCGCGAGGTCTCCGCCGCCAACGTCTCCGCACACGCCTTCCACCGTTTCGCATGGCAGTCGCGCCGCATCTCCTCGACATCGCGCAGGATATCCTCGCGAAGCGTCCCGAAGCGTCTCCCGAATCGTTCAAGGAATACCGCAAGTTCATCGACAATCGGCTTTGCCTCTTCCGCAGAGAATTCGGCAATGCCGAAACTCAGGAGCCGCAGGTTGAGCTCCTGCAGCGTCTTCGCAGTCGCATCGACGTAACGCGACACCTGGTCGACGCGAAAAAGGACGTCGCCAGCCGTTTCGTAACCGACGTGCGCAACATCGACACGATGCAACATCCGCCGGAGCTCGGCGAGGATCGACCGCTGCATGTCGAGAAGATTCCCCGTCTCGTCACCGCCGCCGGGCAAGAGGTCGTGTGCATGGCGGTCCTCCAGCCATTCCACAAACGCCGCCGCGTCATCGCACATCCGATAGCGGAATTTTGCGCGTCGGTTGTCGCGATAGCCGCGCAATCGCTCCTTCTCGATGCGCTCCGTGATGAGGTTCCATTCCTTTAGCTGGTGGATGTCTGCCTTGAATATCGCAGATGCGGACGCCTCGGCGTCTTCACCGCAAACTTTCCGCTCCACGTCCTCATGCAGAGGCTCCGGCTCGTGTTCCGCGCGAAACGCGGCAAGCGCACGCAGGATCGCGACATACTCGACGGCGCGTTCGCTCGCAAGCATGTTGCCGAGCGTGAGCGCACGAGCTGAAAGCCATTCCTTCGTCTCATCCACAAGCGGGGAGCTTATCAGCGATACGGCACCAACAGACTCGTCATCATGGTAGGGCGGTCGCCCCGCGACCGCCTGTAGGGTCACGCGTCCCGCGTGACCGTCAGCCTCGGCGAACAAATCTGCCGCCTGCCTCTCAATCCGCCGCCTCACCGTCTCTCCTTGGCAAGGATCGTCTCAAACGATTCCTGTTCGATCCAACGCCCCCAATCAAGCATCTGTCGGATTGCGTTTGCGCAGATACAATGTGGATTACACTCAAGAAACGATTCGGCGCGTACTCGCTGTTCATCCGTCAATGGGATTCCCGCCGTAGGAACCGCCTTCATCGCAACCCCAAGTACATCGGAAGCGACAACGCGTTTGACATCTATGCATGTGGACACTTCGTGGGCGATGTTGAATCCGTCAAGATCGGCATCTCCCTCATGAACACATTTCACACCAGCCATGTGCAAGACGGTGAGAAGCCGTTTCACGCAATAGTTGGGGTACCCCTCCGTATAGACGCATGGGACACGCCTCTCAACCATGCGCGCAAAAGGCGCTGCGTTCTCACATGTCGTCACGGTCATGGATACGCTTCTATCCCAACCGACACCCAGAATGTTCTCCATTGTCTCAAGCGGTAGCTGGAAAGCCAATCCCTCATCGAAAAGCTGACCGGGGAAATCGAACTGTCTGCACGCCTTCGTGATAAAGGCTATTGGGATGAATGCGGTAACAGACGTCGTGTAAGGATTCTCGATGATTCCAAAATGTCCAAACACGGTACGCTCGTCATTCGGGTTATGGTCTGCAAAAATGCTTAAGATGTGCGTGAGTTGTCGACGCAGCGGGCCCGCCCTGAGTTTCTTGCTGTCGTTGAAGCAGTCGGACCCGAGTTGCGAAAGCGTGATAGCAGAACTGTCGTCGCGGAGCAGCCTTTTTTCAACCATGTGCCGGAACAGCCGTATCCAGTCCTTGGCATTGTGACTGTCTGCCACAAACCGCAAAACTTCATCTCTCTGCGACAATAAGTCGATAGCCTCCTCCGCTTCAGGAACAAGCAACTTGAGTCGTGCGAAAATATCTTTGCTGGAATCCGCTCTACTTTCCCTTGCTAGACCGAAATACTCCATCGCCTCGCGCCACATTTCAGGGCCACGCAGGAACTCGTGCAGTTGGATGTAAAAGGAACCGTCCGGTTGACGTTGCCCGATGGTACCGAGGAAGTGCTCCAGCTCGCGCTGTGCCGCGTAATCGAGCCCCCTTGCGGTGAATGACGCCGGCAACCGCACGCCACGCGCGACCTTGCCCGCAAGTTTCTTCAGCACCCCCTCCACCGCCGGCGCCTTTTGAATCGCGGCGGCGATTTTGTCTTTGGTCAGCGGACTCTCACTCATTTCGATACCTCCATCTCACTTATCTGCCACAACACTTCTTGTACTTCTTTCCGCTTCCACATGGGCACGGATCGTTACGCCCTACTTTGGTACTTGTATGTTTGAAGGCTTGTACGGCGTCTGTTACGTATGGAGGATCTTCGACATGTTCATCTTCGGTGAACATCGCCGTCAATCGCGCCGAGACCTCTTCCGCACTAGGTCCAGCAAGAAACTTTTCGCGAAGGGCCTTCTTGCCCCAGCCGTACCAGAAGCGTTTGTCGCCAGACATTTCTCCTTCCCTGCACTCAGCATCAGTACAATCCTTGTCACCCCATTTTCTGAGCGCCTTGACAAGGCTTTCCAATGCCCAAGTGCCTCCGACGTCATCTACACCCCAAGTTCCGCTAGTATTCTCGCAGGCTGGAACGGCATCGGCAGCCGGGTCGGACATGCGGTAAATGACATGCTCCCAGGTGTCTCCGAAATCATACACGTAGTAAAGCCGTTTTCCCTTTACGGGCAATACCTCCGCGACGGTGTGTTCGCATGGCGCCTGATGCCATCGTTCATGATACCAGGGTAGTTTTCTTGGCTTGGGTTCATCTTCGTACACCTCACAATTCCAGTCAACCTCCTTGCCCTGATAGAACTCCCACGGGTGACTGCCATCCCACCCAATGGCCACCTGAACAACGTCAGAAAAATCTTCAAGCGTCAGGTCCTCCGGAATCACAATTGTACGCCGGATGTCGGTATCGCGTAATTCAATCTTTACGCGAATCATTTTCGTTCCGGGCTGAATAGCGCCCAGGTGAACTTCTCTCATCATTGTCTCTCCTTTGTCTGTTTAGATTCTATTGGTCCAAAACCTTTATCGCCTCTGGTATCGCATAGAGCGGATAGTCGTCGATTCGTTCGCCGGACGACCACTTGGACATCGATACACGCAGGGCCTTGCGCGGGTTGAACCGGTCAATGTATGACTTGAGCGACTTCGCACGCAGGTTCGTTTCGGCCTTTGCCTCAAGCGGGCATATCATTGTCCCGATCTGGAGAAGGAATTCCACCTCCGCCTTGATGTTGTCCGGCGACCAGTAGTTGGGCGACAATCCCAACGCTGTCAATTCTTCAAGTACATACTGCTCCGTCAGCGCCCCTTTGAAATGGGTAAACAAACTATCACCATCAAGCAGTATCTGCGGCGGGACACCGGCCATCGCACCAACTAGCCCTATAATATCACATTTTATGAACGTAATCAACGACCAGCCGCCACATTTTATGAACGAACTTTTCATGTAAGGACCACATTTTATGAACGAAACAGTCTCACGCTGTATCAAATTTGCCGATTTTAGCAATAATCTGCTCATTTCGTCTCCTCCTTCACCGTCATGCCGATTTCCGGCGCGTCGCCACCAAGCAAATCACCCTGCGTGGCGACGTTGCGCCAGACTACGGGCGTCAGGTGCACGTCGAGGTTCTCGCCTTTCACCACGATCAGCGAAACAGAATGTCTGATTTCGCGCTTCACGCCGTCCTGGTCCGGAGACGACACGAAAAGCTGGAGTCCGAGCGCATCGGCAAAAGCCAACAACTGGTCGCGCCGCGCCGCGTCGATCCCATAGAAGGCTTCGTCGAACAGCAGTAGCGCCGTCTTGGGAGGTTCCACGCCATCGCCGCCATGGAAGAGGAATTCCGCGACGGTGAGGATCAGGAGATAGTTCGGCACCGCCTGTTCGCCGCCTGATCCCATGCTCTTCACCTTGCGGTCGATGACACGACCTTCCTCGTTCTCCGTCACGACCTTCAACTCGAAGCGGAACCACTTGCGGTAGTCGAAGATGTCGGGGACCGTGTCGATGTCCGCGTTCAGGATTTCGTCCCTGTGCAGTTCAAGGTAGTCCCGAAGCTCGTCCTTTTCTCCGCCCGAGTCGAGCGCGTAACCCTTGCGAACGAGTCGGACGAATCCCTCGTATTCTGGGATAGGCGATATGGAAAACGCATAGCGGTTCGATCCGAATTTCCGTCCGGCGAGCTGACGCTGGATGCGTCCGGTCAAATCCGTGATGCGCATGAGATCGAGGTAGAGCCTCCGCATGACCTCGCCCATGAATATCTGTTCGAACACTTCGCGGCTCTTCTTGTCGAGAACGCCCCTGAGCTCCTCCACGCGCCGCGTTTCGTCCGCAAGCACTTCCGCAAGCGCACTTCCGCGACGGTCGGTGATGCTGTTCGCCGCCCGGTCGAAGGAAAACGCATACGCCTCGCCTTTCTGGTCGCGGATGCGCTGTTCGATCTTCGCCTCCGCCGCACCCGACTCTTTCGCCAATCCTTCGCGTAGCGCCGAATAGTCAGCCCCCTCCACAGCAAGCTGCGGAAACTCCTCTGCTGCGAACCGCGCAACGTCCTGTCCCTCCGGAATCCGCACGGCGAAACGGGACAAAGTGTCGGACGCACGCGCGGCAGCCTCGGCCACCTCGACTTCCCGCGCCGAGCGCGCCTTCGCGAGACCTTCGATCCGTCCGCGGACGCCGCCGATCCTCTCCCGCGCAACATCCGCAGCGCGTTCCTTGTCTCGAACAGTCTTTTCGGCAGATGCAATTCGCTTTTCAAGCGATCCGTCAATTCCCTCCGCGCGCATCTTCACGCGCACTTCCTCTGTACGCGTTTCCGAAATCGACGCACGGTCGGCAATGCGACGCAATTCCGCCTCGGCCGCGTTCACGGCGGAGGTTTCGCGCACGAAGACGTCTCTCGTATCCTCAAGACTCATCATGAACGTCTGCAACGCGGCAAGCGTCTGCTCGCACGTGGCGCTTTTCTTCATCGCCGCCTTCTCCTGACGTTCTGCTTCCGCGAGCCGCGCCTCGGCGGCCTTTTCCAGACGCGCCTGTTCCGCCGCACGCGCCTTCGCGCCGATGAGACGCGGCTTCGCGGCAGCCAAGAGCCCCTCGCGTCCCCTGAAGAGCCACGTTTTCTGCGTAAGGAAGTCGCCGTCCTTCGGCCCTACCTTCGCCGCAAGATGCCGCGCGAGCAGACGCACCGCCTCGACGTCGGATTCCTCAAAAGACACGAACGTTCCCAGCCACGGCGCAAGGTCATTGACGGAAACGTCATCCGATTCGCCCCGCACGGCAACACTGGGAGAACGGGCGTCTCGCCCGTTCATCACTGGGACAACGGACATCTTGTCCGTTGCCTCTCGCCACACAATCCGCCGCACCTGATCCGCCTCGTCAGGCCGCACGACCCACGTCGCAAGAAAGTCGTCGCCGACAAGCCGCTCCAAAAATGCAAGATGGCGCGCGTCACATCCAGACGCCGGCTCCAGCAGTTCGTAAAGCGGACGCGCCCCCAGCATCTTCGCGCGCAACTCCTCGCGCGCCTCGGCGAAACCGGGAACATCCGGCAGGTTTTCACCGCGTGCGCGTATCGCATCAAGTTCTTTGCGGCGTTCCTCGGTTTCGCGTTGCGCGACCTCAGCTTCTGCGCGGGCTTGAAACGCCGCGTCCGAGCGCACATTGATTTCCGCCGTGGCCCTGACGCGCGCCTCTGCAAACAACTCGGTCATATCCCGCGCGTCCGCGCCATATAGCGCATCTGCGATTCCGCCCGCCGAAAAATTCGCCGTCTTGCCGCCGGACATCAATTCGTCCGCCTGTTTGCGAAATGCCGATGCCCGATGTTCGCGTGCGGACTTCGCCGTCTTTTCCGCCTCTTGCGCTGAGCGCCTGTCTTCAGCAAGGACACGTTCGGCGTCGGACAGTTTGCGCTCAGCCTCGGCGAGACGCTGCACGGCGGCCTTTTCCTGCCCAACAAGGCCGGTTTTGTCCTTCGCCCGCAAATCCGAAAGCCGCTCCCGCGCACGGGCGACGTCGTCCTTCAGCGCTGCCCACTCACCTTCAAGCGAGACAAGGTCCTTTTGTGCCGCCTGTTCTGATTCGGCAATCGTCGCTCCTTCGCGCTCGGCAAAGGTACGCTTCGCATCG
>CACZAK010000288.1 GCA_902779075.1 uncultured bacterium
CCTGTGGTAGGTGGTGGTGTGAATCCCCGGCGTGATCCCCGCAAGGTCGTGCGCACAGTCCGCCCAGATCGTTTTGATCGTGCCGCCGCCACGCGGCGGCGCCTCGACCCGCGTGTACGGGATGACGCCGAGGCCCTTGTACTTCGCGGTCTCCATCATCAGGAGCGCGCCGGCGCACGTGCCGAGATAGCCGCCGCCCTCGCGAATGAACCGTTCAAGCTCCGCACGCCCTTCGTCGCCGAGCGACGCGCTGATGTCCACGCTCGAGCCGCCGGACATCAGCAGCACGTCAATGCCGGAAAGCGCGCCCGCGCGCACCGCCGCGCCGTCGATGAACTTCACCTCGCAGTCCGGCGAAAGCGCCGCCAGCTTGGAGTACGCCAGAACCGACCCGCGCGCGCCGACGTCGGTGTACACGCCCACCCGCAACAGAGCGCGCGATTCCGTGCAGACGCATGCCTTGTCCTGTGCGAACGCCAGACTCGTCACGGTAAGCGCAGCGGCGGCGAGAATTGATTTCTTCATCATCCGTTTTCCATTTCCTGTTATCGTTTGCTGAAATTGTTACAATCGGTGACCTGTTCGTCGGATCATCCCGCCGTGAAAAGGTCGTCTAGTGACACCTCGGACTGGATGCGCGACGAATACTCGTTCCGGACGAGTCCGCTGGAGGTGATCATCGTAAGATGGATCGATTTCCGCGTTTTCGTGACTTCTCGGAACACGCCGATCTTCTGCGCAAGGCGTGCGTCGTATTCCTTGTCGATTCTGAACGGTTCAGACGTGTATTTGCACTCGCAGACGTTGATCACATTGTCGGCCCTGTCGAAAAGGAGGTCTATCTGCGCACCGTCAGGATGCACGTCGTCCGCTCGATGCTGCCATGCACAACACTCCACAAGGACGCCGTCAATGCCAAGCGTCTTGCGTATCTGCGGCTGGTGCAAAAGGCAGAGCCGTTCAAAGGCCAGTCCGCACCAGACCCTGTGGAAAGGCGTATCCACCGTCCGCAGCCAGAAGTTTCCGTCCGATGGCTTTCTGCCAGCAAGATAGCGGAAATGGAAAAGCGAAAAAGCGTCAACCAGCTGAAACACCAGTTTGCAGCTCCCTGAACCGAATGGATTGTACTTACGGACAAAACCGCTCACGGTCAAAGCCTCAAGCGCATCCGTCAGTTTGCCGGATGCCGAGATGCCGAGCGCGCGCGCGATGTCGTTTCGCGTCATGCCGGAAAGCCTTCCTGCAAGTTCCTTCACGATCTTGCGGGGCAGTGCCGAGTTGCGGAACAGGGACGAATAGAGTTCCACGAACTCGTCGGCGAGCGGAGCACCGTCAGCAAAGAACATCCTGTCGAGATTCTGCGCGACCGAGAAGCGCTTGTCAAGGTATCGCCAGTAGAACGGGATTCCTCCGAACGCCATGTAGCACTCGGCTATTTCCGCCCGCGACATCACGAGACCTCTTTCGCGGACAAGGCTTTCACACTCGCACAGCGTGAACGGATTCAGACAGATCCGACACGTCACGCGGTTGTGAAGTCCGCCTCGGTTGCGAAACAACTTCTTCGCGATCCAGGAGGCGGCCGAACCGCAGACGATCAGCAGAACGTCCTTGCGCGCCGAAGCCCATCCGTTCCAAAACCCTTCCAGTGCCGACACGAAATTCGAGCGCGGCGTGTCCAACCACGGCATCTCGTCGATGAACACGACCTTGCGCTGGAACTCGCTCGCGGCAATAACCTCTCGAAGCATGACAAACGCCTCGTCCCAATTCTTCGGCGTTCCATGCCCAGACAGACCAAACGACTTGAGGGAAACGGCGAAATTGGCGAGTTGGCGCTTCATCCCACCTTTCGCAAGGCCGGAATGCTGGAACGTAAATTGCCCGTCAAACGTCTCTCGCACAAGATACGTCTTGCCTACGCGCCGACGCCCATAGATTGCGACAAATTCCGACTCGTTGGATTCATACATCCGCATGAGTTCGTCTTGTTCGGCTTTCCGGCCTATCATCCTGCACTCCTTTCTTTCTCTTCGAGGTGCTGATATGATACCATTTCTTTTTTTTTAGCACAAGTACAAACATTATCAGTGCTGAAGAGGTGCTAAAATCATTCACTGCGGCCGATTTTAGCACCTCTTCAGTTATCTTTTCGCATGGTTTTGCAGCTGGCTCACAAGTTCTTGTCGGCGAAATCCATGTAACGGTCCCAGTCGTAGGGGTCGAGGGAATGCTTGCCGGGACGCAGATGGTACGAGATGCTTCCCTCCTGCTGCTTCTCGCCCGGTGCGGGGAACCGTTCCGCAACGAGTCCCATTCTGCCGTACAGTTTCCACGCGGGCGACGCGAGCTTCGCGCTCCACCACTCGCCGGGCTGCCCACACCAGTAGTCTTCGGACGCGGAGGCGACGCAGAGCAGCCGCGGCGCGACGAGGGCGAGCAGCTCGTGCTGGTCGAAGTCCATCGTCATCTCCTTGCCGCCGTACTTCTTCGGGTAGTTGCCACAATACCAGTTCGGGAAAAACTTCGGGATGGACGCGATGTTCTCGCTCTTCGGAAGTCGGATGTGGTTGAGCTTCGCGCCGTGCGCGCCGGAATTGTTGGAGCAGACGAGCGCGAAACGCTTGTCGGTCACGCCCGTCCAGATCGCGGTCTTGCCACCGCGCGAATGGCCGACGACCCCGACGCGCGTGGCGTCGATGGCCGGTTCCGTCTCGATCCAGTCCATCACACGGCTCGCCGCCCACGCCCACGCGGAGATCGTGCCCCACGATTCGTCCGTGCGCGCCTCGGGCTTCTCCACGCACTTGAACACGCCCTGCGCGAACCCCGTGTTCTTCTCCGTCGCGATGTCCTCGGTGAGGAAGCCGATTGTCGCGTAGCCGCGTCCGACAATCTGCTCCACCGGCCAGCATACGCTTGTGATCACGTGGTCGCCCCCCACCTTCGAACGACTCTTCAGACAAATGCTCACGAACGCCGGAACCGGCTTTTGCGCCTTGGGAATGTAGACGGTGAACGGGAACGAGAACTTTCCGAGCGGCCCGTCGAACTCCGCGCGGACGAGTTTCCGTACGGCCTTGCCGTCCATCACGGGACGCTCGTCGTACACCTTGAACGAGATGCGCTTCCGCTCGTCCAACACGGCGGGACGGCGTCCATAGACATCCTTTTGGAAGCGCTCCAGCAGTTCCGGCGCACGCACCTTCTCCCACTCCGCCTTCGTCTTCACCTCTTCGCCCGCAAACGTCCGCATCAGCTCCGGCACGTTCTCCGGCTCGGGGATGCTCGTATCCACGGCCCTGAAGTGGAACTCCACCATTGCGAACGTCACCGGTTTCTTGAACTTCACGGCAATGCGGCGCGGGCGTCCATCCGGCGGCGTGTTCTGCGTTTTGCCCGCCACCCAGATCGCCCATTTTCCCTCAGGCGCGTCCTTCGCGACCGGCAATTCGCCGCGTCCGTTGTCCATCGTGCGCACGTCCCATTCCCATTCGCCGCCGGAAGTCTCCACATCGACGGCAAGCCGTCCCTTCTTGCCGACGAATTCAAGCCTCGTATCTTGCTGTCGTACGCTTGCTGTCACACCGACCGTCGCCACCCTGCCATCCACGCCGACCAATGTGGTCAGCGGGTCGTCGAACGCCGTCGGTTCCTTGAAGTCGACTTCATCGCGGATCGTCACGGTCTGTGCCGCACGGTCGTAGATGAACTTGCGGTGGAGACGCTTGAGCGTTTTCGATGGATACGCGCCCGTCAGGTCGAACACGACCGTATCGCGGTTCGGCCGGAACTCCGTGCGGATGATCCGTGCGGCGTAGCGGCGTCCCAGCCCCTGCAACACGCCGGGACGCGGCACGGGATGCCCGAAGCTGTTCAGCACCTCGGAATCGTAGCGCCGCGACGAGAACGTGCGCCGCGAGTAGAGTTCACCGCCCACGTCGCCGCACAGCACCTCGCCACCGAGTGAGATCGCGTACGATCCCACGTCGTTGTGATTATGGAGTTCGGCGTTGTGTCCACCCTTGACGCCCAAGGCGATGCCGCCCTTCCCGCCGCCAGGCCTCATCAGATAAACTTGCGAATGAGGAAAGACGCTCCGCATGGGCAACGGGGCTGGTAAGACAGCAAGCGTACTACAACAAGATTTCGCCCTGCCACCTTGCTGTTGTACGCTTGCTGTCCCACCTTGCTGTTGTACGCTTGACGTCCCAAACGCGCGCAACGCAATGAACGCACATGCCGGGCACGGACTAAAACTCGCGGAGTCCCCCTTCTTGAGCGACAGCGGTCCCACACCCGAACTTGGAACCACCGTCGGCCAAAACCTGTGGCACAAGTCGAGAAGCGAAAGGTCCGGCGCACCGCCGCCGTCCGCGAAATGCGGAGAAAGCCCGTCCTCCAGCTGGAAGTTCACCGCGTACGCGGCGGCGGTCGCCGCCATCGGCGAATCAAGCGACACGAATCCACCGGTGGCCTGCTCCGCCATCGCGCGCAGCGCGACGTAGTGTCCGAAACCGTAGTTCCAGTAGCCCATTCCCTCTGAACAGTAGCCGTCGCGTCCGAATCCGAGGAAGTAGTGGGGCATCGCCCGTTCGACAGCCTCAAGACACTCCGCCCGTTCGCGGCGGCTGTCGAGGATTGCGAGGGCGGCGCCGACGCATCCGGCGTGGCACACGGGTGACCAGTTCGTCCGTACGAAAAACCACCAGAGCGGATCGCCTCCGCCGCCCTTGGCGAGCGACGGATTGCGGCACGCCGCAAGGTACAGGTCCAGGACGCGTTTGCGGCATTCCAACTTCGCCCGCGCCACCAGTTCCGGCGGGAGGACGTCCGCAAACCAGTTGGCCGCATACGCGACGATCCACGCCCTGTTCGCGCTGAAGAGACAGATCACCGGCTTCCCCTTGACGAACGCGAGATCCTTGGTATCGGTGGCGGGGATCGTCCACACCTTCTCGTCGAGAACCGACTCGAGGTAGCGGCGAATCTCCGGCACGAAGCGTCCCTTCCATTCAAGCGCCTCCGCCACCATGAAGAGGTTGAGACGGTACGCCTTGCGGAAGTAGTCGATCTTCGCGCCGACCAGCTTTTCCGCCGATGCGACGATCGCGGCGGCGGCGGGGTCTTTTGCAAGCGGCGCCCACGCCGTGCGGTCGCACGGACGCGGCGCCGGCGTACAGGGTCTTTCCGGCAGGTGCGCCGCGATCTGATCCACGCGCGAGACGTGCGCAAGCGCATACCGGCGCAGCTCCGCCGCCGCCAGCAGATAGCCGCCCGCGCCGTACGTCTCGGTCGAGTCGGGGCCGAAGTTCTTCACCGGACTTTCCCCGATCGGCTGCACCCACCCGAACTTGCCGTCCTCACCGACGCAGCGACACATCGCCGCCCACGCCCGTTCGACGCAGGGGAGGTACGTCGCCTCGTCAAGTACGCCGTTGTTCACGCCCCAGGCGAGCGCGTAACAGAAGAACGCGGTCGCGCTCATCTCCGGCGCGTCGGGGTTCTTTCCGTCGAGGAGGCTGGCGGACCACGCCCCGTCCGCGCGCTGGATCGTCCGCACCTTCGCGCACATCTCTTTGAACAGTTCCGTAAACCACCGCCGTTCCGCGCTGTCCGTGGGAAGCTCGCGGATGACGAGCGGAAGACCGGCGAGGACCCATCCGTTCCCGCGTCCCCAGAAGAGCTTCTTGCCACCGGGAGTCGTCCGCCCCACATACCGCGCGTCGCGCCAGAAGAGATGATCCTCGCGGTCGTAGAGGTGGTCGTAGGTGGCACGGTACTCGCCCATCATGAAATCGAGGTACTTCCGCTCGCCCGTGATCGCCGCGAGCTTCGCCCACACGGGCGGGGACATGAAAAGCGCGTCGCACCAGTACCAGCGCCGTCGGTTCAGCACGACGCGCTCGCCTTCGCGGCGGGCGAGCGGCGCATCAACGTGCGCCGCCATGAACGCGTCGAGTTCCGCGCGCACGGACGCCACGACCGCATCATCGCGCTCCGCGCGCGCGATGTCGAGCCAGGCTTGTCCGATGCAGTGCGTGTTGCCCACGTCGGCGTCGCGCTTCTCGAACTTCCAGCCGTACGTGCGTCCCTCCTCGCGGATGGCGTCGATGTACCTGCGCTCTCCCGTCGCACGCGCGAACTCCGCCAGCCCGGCGTAGAACGCGCCATAGCTCCAGTCGCGGTGGTTGGCGCGCTTCGGATGCGCCAGCATCCAGTCCGCCACCTTCACGCCGTTGGACGCAATCGTCGCGGCGTCGAACGAAGCGCACACGGCAGTTTTTTGCACTTCTCCGCCCTTGACGACTGCGGCGGCAAAAAACGCCGCAGCCAGGGAAAGCGCTTTTCGAGTCACCATATCACTCTCCTTGTTCGCGTAAGATTTGGATTGCATATCATAAGTAAAGAACGGACGAATCCTCTGCAAATATGTCTTTCGTAAAACCATAACACCTCCGAGCGCATACAATATATCACGTTTATGACCGTCACGCAATGACTAATTCAGTTTTTTAGCGGCCATAACCGCCCAATGCGAAAACTCATAGGCTTGTTGGGGTGGCGGGCGTCTCGCCCGCAACTAGGCCAACAGGGGTCCCGCCCGTTGCGGTAGGGCGCGCGCCCCGCGCGCGCCGATGTGGCAAGGCCGCCCCGGCCTTGCAAGGTGGGGCGAGCCCTCCGGGCGAGCCGCACCCCCTACAGCACCACCACCACCTTGAAGAACCGCATCGCCGCCTTCTCCGCCGCCATCGCCCCTTCAGCGCCATCCGGCGTCGCATGTCCCGCATGACCGTCCTGGTAGAACGGGCGCACCGCACACGTTATAAAAGACCGCGTGAAACCCCATTGCCAAAGCCCATCTTAATATGTTACACTATCCGCGTTGTGCCAAATAGCACAATACCTTTTGGCACAACCACTTCACATTTGCGATCAAGCAACTTACCGCCCAGCAGACACGCGTTCTCCGCACCATCGCCGAACGCGGTGGCAAGGAGATATACTCCGGCGCATTCCTTGACGCGGCGCAAGTCTTCAGCGCGGCATCTGTGAAAAAAGCCGTCGCGAAGCTTGAACGGGAGAACATAATATGCAACTACGAAGGGGAATACCGCTTCGGCAGTCCGTTTTTCTGCGAATGGCTCCTGCGTCGTTGAACGCATTACATACGCACTTGTCACGGCCAATTCGGGGAAGCGGCGCTCTCGCCGCTTCACCCGGTAGGGCGCGCGCCCCGCGCGCGCCGATGTGGCAAGGCCGCCCCGGCCTTGCCCGGTGGGGCGAGCCCTCCGGGCGAGCCGCAAAGCGGTAGGGGCACGCGCCCCGCACGCCCCCTACTGCACCTCCACCACCACCTTGAAGAACCGCATCGCCGCCTTCTCCGCCGCCGTCGCCCCTTTAACCGACTTCCACTCGCCATCCAGCGTCGCCGCACCCTTCAACACGGCCTGTATCTCCGCGCCCGTCCAGCGATTCATCTTCGGCTCCCACTCCACCTTCGGCTCACCATCCACCAATTCAATGGACACAATGCGGAAGTCGTTCGTGGCAAGAGCCGGATCAAGCCCCAGCATATAGCACTCCGCCGCCGTACGCCCATTCGCCGCCACGGCATCAGCCGTCAGGTTACGCTCAGCCAGCCATGCGGCAAGACCAGATGTCGGCGTCCATGTGACTTCGTCTAGCCATGCGCAGTCCGAACCGCCCGACATCTCGTCGTCTTTGACGTACGACCACCGGAGAACGTGCCTCCCTGCGCCTTCGACCTGCACCATCGCGTTCGTCCAGTCCTGTTCTCCGCCAATCCGCAGACGCTCCTGTCCGTCCACCGAAAACATCGCATAGTCAATCGCATACTGGCGGTAGTGTTCGCTCGACGCCTTCCACCAGAACGACACCTCCCCCGCACCGTCCACGGACGTCTCGACCCACGACACCTGTCCGTTGCCTATCGCTCCGCTCTTCAGCGCCGAACCGCCGCCGTGCGCCGTCTCGCCCTGGGCCGTCCATTCTGCGTCGCCGCCCGTCGAGAACTCAAGCCCTGGCGCGTCCAACGCGCCGGACAGTCCTCCGTCGCGGTCATGCGCCACGGCAACGCCCCACATCGCCACGCGCATTCCCAGAGGCATCGCCTCCACGGAGACGCCCGCCGCCCACGCGGCGAACACAATCCCTATTGCCAACAACCGCTTCATCGGCATCCGCTCCGTGTCACTGCACCGTTTCCAGCTCTTCGCGCGAGACGAGGAACGTGTCGCCCGTCGTTCGCGTGATGGTGAGAATGTTGCGGGAGTTGGCCGGAATCGTCAGTGGCTTCGCACCCTTGAATGTTTCATAGACGTAACCCGCAGGAAGCGTCAGACGCACCTCGCCCGCAGACGTGTTCACGATGCGCAGGACCGAATCGTAAACCTTCCCGTCCTTCAACACGAACGAATCAATCGCGCAGTCCCGATCCACGGTCACGGATGCGATGGCACGGTCCGCCGGACTCGCCGCGAGCGCATATCGCGGATCGACCGGCTCCGCACTACCGCCGCCGGAAGACCCACCTCCTGCCGATGAACTATTCGCCAGCGTCCGGTACCATGCGGTCCAAAGTCGGCCGCAACCATCAAATGCCGAAGATGGCAACGATGTCACGCTATCGGGGATTGTCACGCTCATAAGCCCACCGCAGCCGGAGAACGCGGAAGCTCCGATGCTCGTAACACCGTCCGGGATCGTAACACTCGTAAGCCCGCCGCAACCGGAGAACGCGGAATCTCCGATGCTCGTAACACCGTCCGGGATCGTAACGCTCGTCAAACCGCCGCAATTATAGAACGCGTAATTCCCGATGTTGGTCACGCTGCCGGGTATCGCCACGTCCATATTCAAGCCTTGTATAAGCGTTGTACCGTCCTTCGACAATAACAGACCATTGATTGACTTGTAGTTGGGGTTGTCATCAGCAACCGAAATCGACATCAGTCCATTGCAATTGAAGAACGCCAGAGACCCGATGTTCGTCACGCTGTTCGGTATCGCAATGCTCGTCAGGCCGCTGCAATTGTAGAACGCTCGATCCCCGATGCTCGTCACCGAGTCGGGTATCGTCACGCTCGTAAGGCCGCTGCAATTGTAGAACGCTATATCCCCGATGCTCGTCGTACCTTTACTGATGACGAGATTTGTAACTGCGTTAAACGGTATGGTACATTTCCATCCAGGAACAACGACATCCGTCACGTTCGTGCAACCCTCGAACGCACTCCTCGCGATGCTCGTCACACCATTGCCGATCGTCACGCTCGTAAGACCGCTGCAATAGTAGAACGCCCCATCCCCGATGCTCGTCACGCTGTTAGGTATCGTCACGCTCGTAAGACCGCTGCAATAGTAGAACGCCCCATCCCCGATGCTCGTCACGCTGTTAGGTATCGTCACGCTAGTAAGACCGCTGCAACCGTAGAACGCATCATACCCAATGCTCGTCACGGGTTTGCCGCCGAGCGTGGAGGGTATCGTCACGGCTCCAGTAGGTGATGGCGAGATGGCAGGAGAAGGAAAAGATGGGCCGTAAATCTCCGCCGTGTCGCCGTTGATCCAGTACGTCCACGTGTAGTCGCCGACCGTTTCCGTATCGGCCCACGCGCCAAACGCCACGGCCACCGCCGCAGCCATCATCATCAATTTTGTTTTCATTTCGCTAGTCCTTTCAATTGGCTCTTTCTCCTTACGGCTCGGCGGGACGCCTCGCCCCACCAACACCTTCTACACGTTCTACATGTTCTACACGGCTAAAACCATTCCCTCCCGGCTCGGCGGGACGCCTCGCCCCACCGTTTTCCGCCTCACTTCATGACCTCCCAATGGCCACACTTGGAACTGCCAACACGCCTTATCAGCGACTTCCTTGTCAATGCCCTAAGATGATACCTTACCCCCGCCGCAGACAATCCCAA
>CACZAK010000289.1 GCA_902779075.1 uncultured bacterium
GCGACAACCCGTCGGCGCTGAAGCTCACGTACAAGGCGAAGGACGGTTCGTTCAAGGGCTCGTTCAAGGCGTACTCGGACGTGAACGGCAAGCCGAAGGCGACGACCGTGAAGGTGACCGGCGTTCTGGTGAACGGCGTGGGCTACGGCTCTGCCACAATCAAGAACGTCGGCGGCGCGTCCGTGACGATCGAGTAGGCCCCTCTGCGGGCAAATGTCCGTTTCCCCGGCGAACGGGAGGGCCGCGCTTGTCGCGGCCTACATGGGGGCGGCCGCATTTTGCTGCGGCCGCCCCCTGCGTTTTGCGCGGGGACGGGATTTATGGTATAATTCCCGCCATGCGAAAGAGGAAGGTCATAAGGGTTCCGACTACGGGGACGTCCGACTTTGAGACGCTGATCAGCGACGAGGAGGCGAAGTACGTCGACAAGACGGCGCTTCTCTACGAGCTTGCGCGGCGCAAGGCGGACTCCCAGCTCTTCATCTCCCGTCCGCGCCGGTTCGGCAAGTCGCTAATGCTCTCCACGCTCAAGGCGATGTTCGAGGGGCGGCGTGATTTGTTCAAGGGGCTCGCCATCGACAGGCTGCCGTGGGAGGGATGGAAGAGGCCGACCCCGGTGTACAGCTTCACGATGTCCAGCGCGGTGGGCGAGACGTACGAAAAGTTCGAGAAGGCACTCGCGAAGCTCGTCTCGGACCTGTGCCAGCAGATCGGTTTGCCGTACGATTCCGCCGTGGATGCGTCCGTCAACTTCGAGGCTTTCCTCGTCGCCGCGGCCGGGAAGTCGCCCACGAAGAAGATCGTGGTGCTGATCGACGAGTACGACGAACCGATCGCGAAGTTCCTGGACGACATCAAGACGCTCAAGCGGGTCCGCTCCACGCTGCACGACTTCTACGAGAAGCTGAAGAGCAACTCACCTAAAATCAGGTTCCTGATGATGACCGGCGTCACGAAGCTGACGAAACTCTCGGTTTTCTCTGGATTGAACCACCTGAAGGACCGTTCGTCCGACGCGCGCTTCGCGACGCTCCTCGGCTACACGGCGAAGGAGCTGGACGGTCCCCTGAGGGAGAACGTGGAGGCGTTCGGCGCGAAGAACGGCATGGGTTTCGCGGAGGCGAAGAGGAACATCCTCGCATGGTATGACGGATACCGCTTCGCGCCGAGGTCAAAGGAGAGGGTCTGCAATCCCGTGTCGCTCGGCAGCGCGCTGGAGAGCGGCGAACTGAAGGGCTACTGGGAGTCGACCGGTAAGACGTCGCTCATTATCAACCGCATTGAGAGGGCCGGGAAACTGCCGAGCGATATTGAGAACGTGTTGGCTGATGCTTTTATGCTCGACGTGTGCGATGCGGAGTCGTTGCCGATGGAGGCGTTGCTGTACCAGGGCGGGTATCTCACGATCAAGGATGTAAGACCTGGCGATCCGGATACGGGAAAGGAAGAGAGCTTCGTCCTCGCGCCGCCTAACCTCGAGGTGCGTGAGGCGCTGAAGCGCGGCTACCTTTCGCAGGTGATGGGGTTGAAGGAGAGTCCGTTCAACGCGCTCGTTGATGCCGCGAAGCGCCGGATAGCGTCCGGCGACATCCGCGAGGTGGCGGAAACAATGCTCTTCTCCCTCTACGCTCAGATTCCGCCGGGGTGGCGGATCAAGGACGAGGCGGAGGCGAAGCGGTACTTCCTCCTCTTCAGCGCGATGCTTGGCGCGAACCCCGCGCCGGAGTTCCCGTCCGTGCGTGGCTACGCCGACGCGGTGATCGAGACGCCGTCGGCCGTCTACGTGTTCGAGTTCAAGTACGGAAAGAGCGCGAAGGCGGCGATCAGGCAGATCCGCGAGCGCGGCTACGCCGACAAGTGGATCGGGGGCAACCGCCCCGTGACGCTCATCGGCATCAACTTCAACCCCAGGAAGCGCAACATCGACATGCCCATCGTGGAGCCGGCGTAGCCGCCGATGCGGGGGGGATACACTGAGGGGCGCAATCTCGCAGGTTTTCTGCCAAAAGCGTGTCAGATGCCCAGTCTCCAAAACCCTCACCCATCATAAAGGAAAGGAAAAGCAAATGAACATCAAAGGAAAGTTGAAGACGTTGGCGGCAGCCTTCCTGGTTGTCGCCGGAATGCTCGCGCCGTTCAGAGCGGATGCGGACGGCTACGCATTTAGATGGACATCGCAGACGAATGACACGGACGGTCCTGGTACAATAATAAATTGGCTGTGTGAATACGGTTTTAGTACAAGTCCTGGCTTTACCACTTGGACGCCTGTCAAGGACGGTCCATTTGAGATCTACCGTGACGGTGTCCATATTGCCACAGTCACTGACACTGATGCATATCGTGACCTTGATACTGTAGGCGGGAATATCTATTCCTATGTAATAAAAGGACACGGGCAACAATCGGCAGCGGTCTCCAAGCGTTGTTATTGCAGTTATCACCCGCAAATCGATAAATCGACTGAGAATATCGGTAATATGGGTGGGGAAACAACGGCTCAAGTGTCGGTTCTGAAAAAACTTTGGACGAGTCTGTGGTTTTATCCAGAGGAAAATAGAACAGCTCTTGGTTCAGAACATTTGGTTGAGTCTTTGGTGAGTTGTTCTGTTTCATCCGACTCTGATTGGGTCAAACTCACAGGAGCGGATGAAAATGGAGTTGTCATACAGGACGGTGAAGGCGAAATTTCGTTTGTCGTAGCTCCTAATATGACAAAATCAGAGCGAGCCGCTAACATATCAATTCGCGCAACTTCAGAAAATTGGCTTACGCTCACTAACATCGTGGTTGTTCAAGCGGCTGGACCTGCTGGGTTTGCCGTTAATTTTGATGCTTGCGGTGGCGCGGGGGAGACTTCCATGCGTGTTCGTGGTAATGGCGATGCACTTGGTGAACTGCCTGAAGTCCAATTGGATGGTGGCATATTACTTGGCTGGTTCACGGAGGCTGAAGGCGGCGAGGCCGTGACGGCCGACACGGTCGTGACCGGAGATGTGAAGTACTATGCGCATTGGATCCGGCTGGGAGAGCCTCGGTCGTTTACGGACGCAAACGGCCTTCTTTGGAAATATCTGATACTGGACGGAGGCACTGCCGAGCATCCGGATCTATACGTGAAGATAATTGGTGACGGGAACTACCCAGTTTCTGACGGCAGAATTGTTGAAACCGGCGCCATAGACAAATCGACGGCGGGCGAACTGGAGATCCCGTCGAGCCTTGAGGGATACCCCGTCCGAGTCTTAGGCCAGTGGGCGTTCGCCTATTGCCGTAATTTGACGAAGGTGACGATTCCCGATTCCGTAGATACGATTGAGGATTGCGCTTTTGCGTCCTGTTCCGGGTTGGAAAGCGTTCATTTTGGTGCCAATGTTGCCACGATAGGCGGCGGCGCGTTCCTCTACTGTACGGCGCTAAAGACGTTGACGCTGCCGGAAAGTGTCGTTACTCTGGGCGCAAGCGCCTTCGGCGGGTGCGAGTCGCTCAGGCACCTGCGGGCGGAGTGCAAGATATCCTCCGGCTGCCACATTGCCATGGGATACTGGATCGGCGGCATGATGTTCAATCTCGTCGGTAATGGAATCGACATGGATCCTTTTTGGGATTGCACGGGGCTAGCCTGCATAGAGCTTGGCGCGAATGTCACGGAAGCGTATCTTGACGGTTTTGGAAAGGGGCCGAACCTGCGCAGCGTCATTTGCAGGGGGATGCTGCCGACGATCTCAGGTGGAAACACTGCTTATGGCAGGACCACTTGCTATGTCCTTCGCGAGAATTACCCGGACGGCCTTCCCGCCGAGACATGGGCGGGAATGGAAGTGAGGTATCTGGACGGAGATGGCCCGTCGGAAAGCGCGGAGGCCGATTTCTACGTGGCGGATGCGTTTCTTGCCTCGTCTGCGTCGGATGCCGAGGGAACGACGTCGTTCAAGGTTGACGAACCGGTGCTGCTCTCCTACACGATGTCCGAGAGGTGGAATATCTCAGGGATGGAGACGCAGGTGGTGAACCGGATCACCGTCAGGCGGAGTTCCGATGACAATGTGGTCGGCTACGAAGACGATTTTATCTCGGAAGTCACTGGTGGGACGTCCGTCGGGCGCAAGGGGATGGAACTTGATTGCCTCAAGGGACTGTCCGAAGGCGCATACGTCTTGCAGATCGACTTGGACACGGCTGATGCGGCTGCGGAGACGGACAACGCTAACAACACCACCTCCATTGCTTTCACGGTGGCGGGCGTACCCAAATACACGGTGAAATTCGACTTGAACGGCGCATCCGGCACCGCACCCGCTGCGCGCACCGTGCGCGAGGGCGATGTTGTCGGTGAACTGCCAGAAGTGACGTGGAGCGGACGCACGTTCCTCGGCTGGTACGCAGGCGATACGCGGATCACTGCGGCAACGCATGTCAACGCAGACATGACGTGTACGGCCAAATGGCAGGCTTTCGACATCATCTTCTGGAAGCCGCTCAACATGACATGGAAGGATACGATGTTTGTGAACTCCTCGTCTTATGCGGACGAAATGCAGACGACGTTCAAGGAGGGCGATCCGATCTACTTCTACTACGCCTGCTACGAGGCGGATGGGCAGACGGTTAGGACTTCTTTCGTGAACCGCTTTGCTCTGATCGGCGACAACGGTGTGTCGAAGACGGACTTGCACCATAACATTTCTGGCATTTCGTCCGGCACGTGCGAGGGTATATACGGCTCAAGGGAAAATGTGTTCCAGAACCTCAAGCCTGGCACCTACACGTTCACGTGTACGCTTAACGCGGATGCGGACATGTTGGAGACGGACGAGGGCAACAACGTGAAGTCCATCACGTTCACGGTGGTTGCCAAGGACGCTCCGCCGTCTGATGGTGGTGGTTCCGATAGCGGCTCCGGCAGCGGTTCCGATAGTGGCTCTGGCAACGGCTCCGATAGCGGCTCCGATAGCGGTTCTGGCAGCGGCTCCGGCAGCGGCTCCGGCAGCGGCTCCGGCACCTATCAGCAGGGTGATTCTATGCCTGTGGTGGTCATCATCAACAACATCACCGTCAAC
>CACZAK010000290.1 GCA_902779075.1 uncultured bacterium
CTCATGCTGTTGGTCCTTTTGATGTGTGGTTTTGGTTTGACAGGATTTCGCCTTTGCTTTGGCCGTTGCTTTTGTCCGTGTAGAACATGTAGAACGTGTAGTTGCGCGCGGACTACTTGACGATGATCATGAAACCCTTGGTCGTGCGCTTGATCGTCACGCCGGGAACGGCCTTCATGTAAACGTTTGAACAACGGACGATTTGCGAAGTTCGATGTCAGAAGTCCGAAGTCCTTCCAACGCGCGCACACGCGGCGTTTTAGCGCGGTTGTGGGCGGTTCTGTGGATGGCGGCCTTCGGGTAGTTTATGCCTTTGCGGGTGCGGTACGCGCTATCGGGAGTCGGACGTACCTGATGCCTTTTGCCTCATCGTCCTTATGCCGTTCCAGCATGGCGGCAAAATAGCGATCAGTGTCATGCCCATACTTCTCAGAGATCTTCCGCCGAATGGCATACACCTCTTCCAAGACGGGATCGTATGCGTTAATGTCAATTAGTTTCATGGAAAAGTTCCTCCATTCGCTCAATAAACTCATCTGGCGTTATTATGATGGGACAACGATGCCCGCACTGCCCGACGATCATTGCCTTTTTCGGCAACGTGACGGGATTCGCCATGTGCCGACAGTTCCACGTCAAGAGAACATCCATTTCATATACGGATGCCGTTGCAATGTGCATTGCATCTGTTATCTCCTTGTCGGGAACTGCATGGTTGCTAAGCAACTCATCGGACACACGCTTTACCTCTGGCGTCAATCCGTCAACGCGATTTGCAGACTGTATGCTTGCCGTGCGAAGTTTGGCAAATTCGGCATCACCATCCGCAACCTCGTCGCCGACGTGCTGCGACACATAGATGTCGCACATGGGTGCGAACTGCTCCCACCATTGGCGCGTAAAAGCCTGCTTGACGGCAATATGCGACAACGGCGTTCTGCCGCCGTTCAAGTAGCTCCAGAACGTCGTCTCGCAATAGACCTTCAATCTCTGTTTCGTCTCTTCCATGGTTTTTCCGCCCGAGGGCACATCGCCCATAAGCGGCGCGTATTTTACACTATTTCCTTTTTGCGTGTCAAGGGACGGGCGGACAAAAAAACTTTCCGTGGCCTGCCGCCTTGGGTTTTGGGTTAGTCGGCGGAATGGTGGGGCGAGCCGTCCTCGGCGAGCCGCCCGCCATTACCAACGGTAGGGGCCGACCACCGGGCGGCCCGGAGATGTGGCAAAACAGGTCAGACCAGTATTGCCACAACTCATGCTGTTGGTCCTTTTGATGTGTGGTTTTGGTTTGACAGGATTTCGCCTTTGCCTTGGCCGTTGCTTGTGTCCGTGTAGAACATGTAGAACGTGTAGTTGCGCGCGGCGTTACTTGACGATGATCATGAGGCCCATCGGCGTCTTTAGGTACAGGACTCCGCGACCGTCCTCGGTCTTGGATACGAGATGGCGATTGCCAACCAACGGATCGTAGAGGTTCCACGTCACATTTGCGGGAAGCGACGGCACGGAGAGAATCGGCATCTTCCTCGCCGCTTTTCCATCCGCTTTCGATATCGCCGAGGCGTCGATGGTAATCGTGCCGGAGGCGGAGAACGCCGTCGTCACGTTTTGCACCGCGTTCGTGCCGGTCATCTTGATGGTCGCGCCGTCGGCGAGCGTCAGGCGCGGAATCTCGTTGCCTGCCGTGAGCGTGCCCGTTACCTTGAGCGTTCCGCCGCCGAGAATCGTGCCGTTGTTCACGAAGTTGCTCACCACGACTGTATTGCCGACATCGCACTTGCCGCCCTCTCCGACGCTGATTCCCCAGTCCGTGCCGTGCGAACCGTTGTACACGACGAGGTATCCGTCATTTCCGATGGCGACCGTGCCAGCGCCGAGGACTGTGGTGTTGCACATCCAGAACTTGTTCGTGCCGACGAGCGTGAGCGTGTTGCCATTCAGCTCCAGGCGCGATTCGGCGTAACTCGGCGCGAGCAGGCCGAACGTTCCGACCGCTTTCGCCGATGCATTGCCCGTCAAGATCAGCTGCACCATCTGCATTTTGCCGCTGGTGATGTCCGCACCCGTGTTGGCGACCATGGCGTTGCCGGCGAGGCGGACGCTCGTGCTCACGTCTGGCTGGCCGTTGAAGTCGAACGTCGCGCCGCTCTTGACATCAACGAGTTGGTTCGCCCGTGGATTCTCTTCCGTGATCAGGGAGTAAACGTTGCCGCCCGGCACAAGCAACCTGCTCTGCACCTTGAGCGTACCTGCATTCACCGTATAGACGCTCTTCGAGGCATCATTGAACGGCACGGCAACGGTCTTCGCACCGTTCTTCACCACGTCGCCGTTTCCGTAGTAGTTTGCGGCAATCGTAGCGTCGACCGTCCCGAGAATGTCGATCGTGCCGTTGTTGGTGATGGAGTTCGCGGTCACGTTGTGGTCTGTACGGAACGTCGTTCCCGCGCCGACGGTGATCTTGGATGAATTGTCGTTCCATGCGGCATGGCGGAGATCGACCGCGCCATCCTCGATGACGAGCGCACCGCTGCCGGAAACCTTAAGGTCGTGCGTCCAAAGCCACAGCGTCCCTGCGCCCTTCTTGGTGAGGACGTGCGTGCCGAGATCGAGCTGCCCAGCCCATAGGAAATTGTTGTTGTCGTTGTCCGAGACGATGCCGAGATCCTCGCCAGACGCGCCGATCGTCACATTCCCCGCGAGAATAAGCCCCGTCGCCTGCCACGGAATGCCGCGCCCCACCCGCGTCGCCGACGTGCCGATGTTGAGCGCGGAGCCGAGGTTGACGAAAGGTCCCGGCGCACTTGAACCACCCGTAGCAACGCCATTCCCGGCAATTACATAGATGTACCCCATGTAGTTCTGCCCGTTGAGATCGACCATGCCGCCATCCTCCACGCGCACATAGCCGATGCGGGCCTTGTTGTAGCTCTCAAACAGCCCGAACGGCCCGGTGGCTTGGCGCTGGTGCCCCACCCTGTTCGCATACGTCCCGCCCGGAACGGCGACCGCAGCGGACTTCACCACGGTCCCGCCGCCGAACGAGCTTGCCGACGACGTGAACGTCACGCGCCCCGAGGCGACTTCCACGCCGCCCGCGCCGCGTATCAGGCTCGACACCGTCGCGTCGCCCGCGTAGACCGCCCGTGCGCCCGCGCCAAGCGAAACCGTCGCCACGGACGCCAGCGCCGACGGCACTTCCGTCCGGACAGTCTCGCCCAGCGCAAGTTCGCCGACCGCGACAGACACACCGCCCGCGACCGCAAGCGAGTTGGTCGAAGCGCCGTCGCCGCGTCCGTTTTCGATGATCAGCTTCCCGATGTTCACGTTCTCGTCGAACGTCAGGACGGGGTTGTTGCCCGTCACCTTCACGCGCACCGTCATCGCGGCGTCGTTCAGCGGAACGCCGCCCGTGAACTCGCTCCAGCTGCGGTTTGCGTCCAGCGTAAACTCCCGTTCCGGCGTCTCCACCGTCGCCGTCAAGCCGTAGATGCCGTATGAGGCGCCTGATGTACTCGTTGCAATGCCGATGTTGTTGTTGGAAGTATAGGTTCCGTCCGTGCGGCGCATGCGGTGACCAAGAAACAAGTCAGGTGTCGTGAGCTCGTAGGTACCCTTGATTGCCTTTCCGTAGATGACGCCGTCATTCTCCGTGAGCTCGGCGACAACGCACTTGACATACCCGTCGTCATACGCCTGGAACTCGACGACGATCGACGTCACGTCCCCCTGCGCGTTCCTCGTGATGTTTCGGTTGTAGCCATAGATTTCGTCGATGGATGGCATCATCGCAGAACCCGCAGTATGGGCTGCGAACGTTGCGTCGGCAAGGTCGTTCAGCGTGAGGGGATGCTCCGGGTCTCCGCTCGTCCAGAGCGGTGCCGCGTTCTTTTGCAAAAAGCCCGGATAACCTCGCAATCCGTAGAGGTCGTAGCCGCCGCTCGATTGCTTGAGCGATATGCCTCCGTTTGCGTCCATTGCGAAGAACTGGGTGAAACGGTCACTGTTGCTGTTCCTGTACCGGCTGGCGTATTTCCTGACGAACACGCCGCCCGTTCCATTCGTGAACTCGACGATAACGGCCTTCGTGTGGGCATTCACGCCGGTATTGTCCCAGATCGCGAACTGCGTGACGATCTTGTCCGCATGGCCATTGGCATCGCGGTGGATGGCCTTTCGCGCATCCATCGTCGAGGCCGGATGCGAGACCGCGCCGCTTTTGATGTATCCGGTGAACACGTAGTTCGTGATGTCGTCAAGCGTGATGTCTGGGAAGGCGAGCGTGGCGGTGGTCGTCACCATCGTGCTGGATCCCAGATTGGCCTCGTTGTACGTGCCGTACACGAGCTCGCCGCTCTCGGCCGAGTATTTGGTCGTCGCCGCCTGCACCGTAGAGGCTATCGCCGCAACGCAGATCACCGCCACGAAAGTCATCCTGTTTCTCATGCTCATTGCTGTTTCTCCCTTTGCTTGAAGGATTAAATGGTTGCGCTCCAAACGCGCAAGATGGCACGATGCGGCATCGTTTCCAATGCCGTTCCATGCCTTCGTCCTGCCGTCATTTGCGATTTACCGTTCAACGTCGTTGGTCTCTCGATTCAAGATGGTGATATGTTAGCACATTCTTCCGTGATTCGTCAATCCCCCGGCGGGGCTTTGCGGTGTGGCAAGGCCGCCCCGGCCTTGCAAGGGCGATGGCGCCCTTGCCACACTTTCGTTCACGAATCTAGAAGGTCGTCAAGGGTCAGCGTGTTCTGTGCGACCGAGGCATGCACGCCGGGTTTGATCCCTTCGGCGGCAATGATTTCTTCTTTTTCTGCCTATCATAAGCCTGCCTTCTTGTTGAACACGGAAGATATCATGCCATATTTATGAGACAATTCATAAACTCGTGTTCGGCATCAGTTGAGGCATGAAGGGGCATTGTGCCATAACTGAAAAAAGCCATTTTCCAGTGTTTGTAGCAAAGGATGCCG
>CACZAK010000291.1 GCA_902779075.1 uncultured bacterium
GGCGAAGGCTGCGGAGTGCGAATAGGAGGGAGACGTCACTGGCTTCCGAGAAGCGGATGCAGACGGCGAGGACTCATTGCCAAGAAGATGAACTGACGCAGAAACACAGCGGAATTGCAGGGGCCGGATCGCTTCGCGATTAGCCTTGACAATTGTTCCCATAGGAGGGCGCGATCACCGAGCGCGCCGCATGGTAGGGCGAGGCGTCTCGCCGAGCCGCCGCAAATCCCTTTTCCCCGTGTAGGGAGAACGCCCATACCGGAGGCTGGTGGGGCGCGTGGGCCGGATGCTGGTCGAATGTCAAAGTTGGAAACAATAGGCTCGAGGAATCTGATATGGCCGCATACGAAACAAAGTTACCCTGGCTGACTCCGAGCGGCGCACCCACCACGAACCCTGCATGCGCATGGACGGAAGGCCACGCCTACATGGATACGCCATTGGGCTGGAATGTCAAGGATACCAGTGGGAATGCTCCTCCCTACTAACAGTTCGGCGAAAACTTACAGCAGGTGTTCAGAATCGGCAGACATGGGCGTGTCGGTGTGTTTAAGCTGGATAATTGGTTTGAACGAACAACAAACGATGTAGTGACCGTTTACGGGCCAAAGACCAGAAGAGACGAATAACTGAATGGAGGATTTAAATGAGACCAATGACACTGATGGCATCACTCCTTGTGGCGGCACGTCATACGCATGAAGTATTTCAGGAAGTTGTCTGACCTTGCCTTTAGCGTACAGGTCGATGCAACCGACCCCGCTACACGAAGTTATCAATTAACATCGTTCAATATAATGACAGATGAGGCAGCGGGGTGTGCAGAAGATCATGAAGGCGTTGACAGCCAATGGAGCATCACCCTTCGCCGCCTGAAGACATTCAAGGAGGAGATGCAGAGGGTGGAGGCTTTCTTTGAAGGGAAGGGAGGATAGGAGACGTTCAAGGGCAGTCTTGAAGACTGGCAGGATTACCGCAAACTAGTGAAAGGGACGTACAAAAATGAAGATAGGATGATATCGAAGTGTTTCCGCGATTGGAGAACCGCAGAAGGCCTCACCTACGAACGCTGGCACTACTTTCATTCTCAATTCGAGGAGATACTTGGGTACAAAGTGGAGGTGTGGCGCAGTGTCCTTGAAAAATGGGAGAAGGAGAGGCAGAAAAGAGAGGCGGCGGCTAAGGCGAAGGAGATGGCCGCTTGTACTATTCTATTCGGCGGCGGCAAGATGATGAGCGGCGGCGGCGCGCGCGGTGATCGGGCTCATCTGCAGAGGCACAGGAGTGCAACTCCGAGGACGATGGACGCGAGGGCGATTCCCTTGCGCACCAGGTTCGTTTCATGGAAGAAGCGCGCCCCGAGCAGAAAAGTCAGCACAACCGAGAAGCGACGCATAAGCGAAGCGGCGGAGATCGGTGCGCCAGGATAGGCGAGCCCCTTGAAGTAAAGCCAGTCCGCCCCCGCCAGCAAGATGCCGACGAATGGAATCGTCCAGCGCCACTCGAACGCATCGCGTCCGAGATGCAGTGCGCGCGATGTTGCGAGGGCCAACGCGTAGAACGCCACCAACCCAGCCTGAAACACGAGCTGCACCTGTTCCACCGGCAGTGCGCGGACCTGAAACACGTATTTGTCCCAGATAGACGAAATCGCCGAGAACACTGCGCCGGCGATCGCGCACCAGACGGCGCGGTTCCGGAAGAAGTCGATGCCTTCGTGTCGGCCGGCCCACGAGAACGCAAAATAGCCGGCGAACACGGCGGCCATGCCGATGCCCTGCAGCACGGACGGTATCTCGCCGTACAACGGAATGGCGATCAGCAGTACAAGGGCCGGAGATGAGGCGCGGATTGGCGTGGCGATCGTGATTGGAAGTGTCCGTAACGCGCAGAACGTGAACACCCACGACGTGCCGACGATCACGCTTTTGGCGAGTCCGAGCGACAACACCGTGCTCGAAATCTCGGTTGGTGAGCAAGAGTGTCCGGTTACGAGCATTCCCACTGAATATGCGGCGAAGCCGAATGTCGTCGATGCGAGCAACACGGGCAACACGGCGTTAGCGTTGACGCTCGCCTTCTTCACGATGTCGTAGAGCGCGAGCAACACCGCGCTCGCCAACACCCATGACGTCCAGTTTTCCATTTCACTGCCATCCCATAGAGGGTTGTGCGTAGTATAACATTTCATGATTCCGCGCACAATACGCGGAATCTAGCAAGATAAAAATGTCTTTTGGGGCAGCCTGTGATGATTCTTGCCTCGTTTGCCCGCAAAACCGCCGTTCTGTTATCCCACAGACTTCAGGAACATTTTCTCGAACCCCGACGCGGTTTATCGTCAAATGCCAACCGTAAAATGCAAACTGTAAAATGCCAACTTGCAGGGAAGCCGGGTTTTCGCTATACTAGCGCCATGAGAAAAATTATCATGATCGTGGCCGCGGCACTCTCCGCGGGGGTGTTCGCGATGCCGGAAGGCTTCACGGACGATTGGGACGCCGCCTTGAAGAAGGCCGAGTCCGAAAAGAAAAACGTGCTCGCGCTCTTCACGGGCAGCGACTGGTGCATCTGGTGCAAGCGCCTTGAGGGCGAGATCCTCTCCAAGAAGGAATTCAGCGACAACGTGGGCAAGACGTTCGTGCCCGTGTTCCTGGATTTTCCGAGTGACAAGTCGCTCGTCTCCGAGGCTACGGCCAAGCGCAACAAGGAACTCGCCAAGAAGTACGATGTGCAGGGCTATCCGTCCGTCCTCATACTCGACGCCAAGGGCGAGGTGCTCGCGGAGACCGGATACGACAAGTGTGGCCCCGTCAAGTACCTTGAAAAGCTGAACAGCCTCGCGAAGAACGGCCCGCTTCTCAAGAAGCACATCAAGCCCTACGAGGAGAAGTTCATGAAGCTCGGCCGTAAATTCGACTCCGACATGCGCGCGGCAATCAAGGAGGCGAAGGACAAGGGCGTTGATAAAGAGCAGGCAGAAAAGGATGCCTTCAAGAAACTGGCTGGCGGGTTGTCCGCAGATATCTCCAAGCTGAAGAAGGAATTCGAGGCGGAGAAGATGCCGGACGCGATTGCCGCTGAGAAGGCTGAGTTGATTGAGCACCTTGACGGCGCGCTGAAAGCGCTGGACCGCCTTACCAAGGGTGAGAAGTAACGGTGTCTGAATCTGATCACACCTAACGGGAGGGGCCGCGCTTGTCGCGGCCCCAATCGGTAGGGCGGTCGCCCCGCGAGCTGCAACGGTAGGGCGGTCGCCCCGCGACCGCCGCTGCCCAAGCGGAGTGACAGGATGATTTAAAGCAATGCTGCAAAGCAGTCGTCACGGAAATGTGGTATAATAATCGCGGCAAGGAGAGAAAGACATGCCGAGACTGATAGAGAAAAAAGACTGGATTGAGACCGTGGCTGAGGTCGGATCTGCCGAGGGCGTCTGGTACGAGAACGTATCGGCAAATGGAGGCTTCTTTCCGCTTTCCGTGCCGGAGAGCGGCATGTATCGTGTGATTCTCGTCAAGATAGGCAAAGGCTCGTCCACCGTGAGGCCGCGTCAGAAGTCTGCGCATGACTACATCGGCTATTGCCGCCGAAATTACAACGGCCACCGCAGCACCGCCGAAATCATGAAAGAGCTTCGCGAGGGAGAGGAATGAACAAGTGGGTGGTAGATACGTGCGTGATCATCGACGTTCTTAGCGGTGACGACGAGTTTTCGACGAAATCCGATTGCTGATGTTCTTATCGGAGCGTACGCCATGCAGAAAGGCGGCCTAATCACGCGCAATGAAGCCGACTTCAAAGCCCTTTACCCAAATCTGACCATCTTCAATCCGATTTCGTTGACGCCGTGAAAACCAATCTCAAACCAGAACTGAAATGAAAAAGGAACAGCCATAAAACAGTGAAACGGTCATAGGCGGGAAACCGCCACGGTCACACGCAACGGGAGGGACCGCGCTTGCCGCGGCCCGCACCGGTAGGGCGGTCGCCCCGCGACCGCCGCCCCCAGCGGAGTGACAAGATGATTTAAGCAATGCTGCAAAGCAGCCGTTCAAGAATTTTGGTATAATATTCGCGTTCGCAAATGTGCATGCTAGACGAGATTCGTGCGAAGCGGGATGAAATCTACGCTATCGCGAGGAGGCACAAGGCCGAGAAGCTTTGGGTCTTCGGTTCGTGTGCCCGCAGGGAGGAGCGCTCCGACAGTGATGTGGATTTCCTTGTAAAATGGATGCCGGGCGAATATAGTTGGCGTAATGAGCGCGCGATGTTATCCGCATACGAAAAACTGCTTGGCAGCAGGGTTGACCTTGTGTCCTCTCGGATTCTGCCCCATTCGCTTGGTTTTGCACATCGTGTTTGCAGGGAGGCCGTGCCGGTATGACCGATTCTTCGCTTTATCGTGATGATTCGCGCGTTCGGCACATGTTGGATGCGATGGAACGGATCACCGAGCTGAGCAGGGGCTTGGAACGCGAACAATTGCGGCGGCATGAAGGCACGACTGAGATGATTCTTTTCAATCTGATGGTATTGGGCGAGGCGGCCAATAACATCACACGCGAGTTTGCCGAAAAGAATCCCGATGTGGACTGGAAGGGACTTGCGGGTGTCAGGCATAAGATCGTGCATGACTATGCCGACATAGATTACGATACCATCTGGGACATACTGCAAAACGACATTCCAGATGAATATGCAAAGGTGAAGGCGGTTGCCGAGACATTGCCGCCAGAGCCGACGCAGCCACCGCCCAACATGGCAGACTTCTTGTAGCCAATTTCCAACCGCAGAACTGAAATGAGAAAGGAAAAGCCATAGAACAGTGAATCGGTCATAGGCGGGAAACCGCCACGGTCACACGCAACGGGAGGGGCCGCGCTTGTCGCGGCCCAAAGCGGGAGGGCGAGCGTCCGCGCGAGCCGCCGCCCCAAGCGGAGTGACAAGATGATTTAAGCAATGCTGCAAAGCA
>CACZAK010000292.1 GCA_902779075.1 uncultured bacterium
AGCGCGTTCTATGCCGCCGTAAAAGGCGAATCAGAGGCGACTTGCCGCGCACCATGCGCGACGAGTCGCCTTGCGTGTTTCTGTCTCTGAACTTCAAACTTCAAACAAACTGCCCACAAGGGCAACACCAAAAGGAAAACAAAATGAGCATGAGAAAACTGACTGGGGAAGCCGCCATCTTGGCGGCGGCAATCGGCGCAAGCGCGGTAATATCGACGTTCGCCGCGCCGACGCCGGAGAACACGCCCGACTACTTCGTCGAGTGGGTGAGGTCTCGCTCGAACCTCTACGTCGATACCGGCGTGGCCGGCAAGGTCGGCGTAAAGGCTGAAGTGTCGTTCTACTACATTCAGCACGACACGTATCCCGTGATGCTCGGCGCGTGGGGCGCTGAAAAAGAGCGATTCAACCTCGTCATGCACGAGAACAGGCGGTGCCGCTGGGAATACGGCCACTATGATTCCGGCCAGTTCAGCAACCCGGCGATGACCGGCATGGACAGCAACGGGGTGAATGTCAGCATGGACACGGAATACGGTACGCTCTGCGACGTGACAGTGGAGTGCAGCGCCACCGGTGCCATGTCGTCCACGTGGACTGGATCGAAAGGCAACTCCATCACCGCGACGATGAACGCCTCGGAGAAATACGGCATCATTGACACGCAGGCGACGCTCTTCCTCTTCGCCGCGCACCGCAAGAATGGATCGACCGACGGCCCCTCTCAGTACGCCTACGGTATTCTCCGCAGCTGTAAGCTGTGGACGGACTACGACGGCACCGGTACGTGGACGCCGGCGCGAGACCTGCGCCCGTGCGTGAAGAACGGCCGGGCTGGCCTCTACGACGCGGTGACTGAAGAGATCCTTTATCCGCAAGGCAACGAACTCGAACCGGGGCCAGCGAAGCTCGGCGACGGCTATTCGGTCGGTTCCAACGTCCATCCCGCGACGCAGTGGGGCAGAATAGACTACAGGGGCAAGGGAACGCGCTCCGACGGCGGACGCGACGGCATGGGCAATTCCCAATGGATGCACCTGCTGTTGACCGACTACACCGCCAAGGGCGCCGGCGACATTGCGAACCTCAACGGTGGAAATACCTCATGGCAGGGAAGCAACCTCAAATGGTCTCAGGTGCGCTTCGACGGCTGGTTCCAGGTTTCGTCGGATAAGGCCGGAACGTGGAAGATCAACCAGAAGTACGACGACTACTTCGCCATCTTCATCGACGGCAGGAACGTTCTCTTCAACAACTCCTACACGAGCGAGGCGAATTCAACGCTTGCGGTGACGGAGGGCTGGCACCGCTTCACCATCGTCGCCGGCGATACATACGGCGGCTACGGCTGCAACAAGAACTACAGCGGCCTGGGTTCCATTCCATTCTCCGTATCCGTGAACGACGGCGCGGCGATGGCGTTCAACAACACGAACTTCCCGCAGGGCAGCGGCTCGAACGTCGTCACGCTCGACGCGAACGCCGACTGGCAGTCGCTTGGGCCGTTGGTTCTCAACAGCGGCACGGTTCTTGACCTGAACGGACACCAGCTGGCCGTCAAGGACATCTATTCAGACGACTTCTTCGGCGCATGCATCACCAATTCCGTCGTCCGCAAGGCCGTCCTTGTGTTCACGGGAACGCCAACCGATTCAATCGCGTACAAGAGCGGACTCGTCAGGGAGGCCGGCACGAAGATACTGTTTGCGAAATACGGCGAATCCTCCGCCTCCTGGACGGGCAACGGGAACGACGGCGGCAATGCGCTCAATCCGAATAATTGGCAGGACACGCTCACGGAAGAACCAGTGCTTCCCACTGCCGCCCATGCCGTATCCATCGTCGGCAGCAACGTGAACCTCCAGATACCGTCCGGCTCCACGTTCACCTGCAAGTCGTTAGAGATCGGCAATTGCACGCTCACGGCGGACTGCGACTGGAGCGGACTGCCCGTGAAGCCCACGATATCCGGTACGGCCAACCTCGCCGGCCACGTCCTCACGTTGAGCAATCTGACGGTGAACGTCGGCGCGGAGTTCTCCGGCGGTGATGGTTCGGCGGTGGCGTTCGTCGTGGCGGACGCAACCAACGCCACCTTCGGCGAAACGACTTTCATTGACAACTTGTCGAGTCTGACGATGTCCGGTAGCGCGAAGATTCTCCTTCCCAAGGCTGGTTCGGGGACGTTCACGGCGAGCACCGCGCTGAACATCGGCACGGTTGCTGGCGAGACGACCGAGTTCAGGCAGACGGCAGGAACCGTCTCGCTGGCGAAGTGTGGTATCAGCACGGTCGCCGGCGGAAGCGCCATCTACGCGATGTCGAACGGAACCCTCACGGCGAGCAGTGACTTCGAGATCGGCGGACGCGGCGTGGGCGATTTCATACAGACCGGCGGCACGGCCACGCTGGCCAGCTGGCTGAATCTAGGCCGCTACGGCGGCAGGGGTACCCTTACCGTAAACGGCGGACGGATGGTCAATACTCTCAACAAGGAAGTATATGTTGGTTGTGTAGGCGGAACGGGCATCGTCAACGTCGGGGGAAGCGGTGAATTGGAGGTACACCAGCTCCCGATTGGCGGCGGCTGGGATGGAAACCAGAGGGGATACTTGAACATATCCGGGAACGGCTATGTCAAGACGCGCAGCTGGGTCGCCCTGGCCAACCACAACACCAGTAACAACCGAACCGGCTACGGAGAAGTCAACCAGTCTGGCGGTACATTCACCGTGGGGAGTGACTTCACCGTTGGTGAGAACAATCGCGGAACAGGCGTGTATAACCTTACGGCTGGCGCTCTGAGCGTCTCTGGTCTTCTCCAGATAGGCTGGCATGATGGTTCCACCGGCACGTTCACCATGTCCGGGGGAACATTCTCGACCGGCGGCGACTTCTACATCGGGCGCGACGGTACCGGCACGTTCAACCTCTCTGGCGGCGACATGACGGCGGGTGCGCTTGTACGCATTGCCTGGGGCACCGGCGGCGTGGGCAACATGACGATGAACGGCGGCACGTTCAATGTGAACAACAACAATTTCCTCGTTGCTGACGGGGGTAAAGGCACGTTCGTGCAGAACGCCGGAACGGTGACGGTGTCCAAGTCGTCATCCTACGTGTGCATAGGCAATGGTTCCTCGGGCGTTGGCAAGTACACCCTGAACGGCGGAACGCTCTTGACGCCAAAGATCAAGAGGGGAGCGGGTAAGGGAACGCTGATTCTCAACGGCGGCATGATCATCGCGACGAACGTGACGGACGGCGCGAACTTCATCAGCGGAATGAATGACGTGACATACGGTCTGGGTGGTCTGACGCTCGACACGGCGGGCTACGACGTGACGATGGCGACCGCGAGCGGAGCCAACGTGATCGCGTCCGATGCGTGTACATTCACGAAGACCGGAAACGGCACGTTGACTGTCAACGTACTTCCACCCGTCGGAAACATGGTCGTGTCCAATGGTACGCTCACGCTTTCCGCAACGTGCGACAACACGGCGCCCGTTGACATCGCGCACCGCTGGAGCTTCAACGGCAACCTGACGGACTCCGTCACCGGCAACAACGCGACATGGGCCAAGGGCGCTGTCACGTACAATGAGGGCAGCACGGCTGCCCGCCTCACCGGAACCGCCAAGGACACGAGCTACATCGAGCTGGGTCCGAACAAGGTCCCGTCCGATAGCGCCACGTTCGAGTTCTGGACGACGATCCGCACCCGCAGGGCCTGGATCAAGCTGTTCAGCCTCGGAAGGGATACGTCGAACGTCATCTGTTTCACCCTTAACCGCGACAGCGACTCCGGAGTGTCAGGACTTGATGTTTCCGGCACGTCCCTCCTTACCGGCACTGGAACGCTTGCTGCGAATACGCCGTACTACATCGCGTTTACGTTTGCGCACAACGCCGATGGCAGCACCACGATGAAGGGGCTCTGCCTCAATGCCACGACAAAGGCGAAGGTCGGATCTTTCGAGAGGAATGTCACGAATTGGAGCCTGGTTGACAGAGTCGACCAGAAGTACTTTGCGATCGGACACTCCTTCTGGAACGACTGGGACGCCATTGCCGACGTTGACGAGGTGCGCGTGTGGGCGGGTGCGCTCAGCGACGACGCACTCGCGCTCAGTGCTCAGAAGGGTCCTGATGCGACAGCTGCGGACATCGCGCAGATTGCGGCCACGACAACGACCCTCCCGCTGAAACGCACACTTGAATTCGCCTCCGGCGCAACGCTCAATCTCGGCGGGAATACGCTCACGCAGCCTGTCTTGAAGGGCAACGGCACAATCGCGACTGGCGCGGGCGGAAGCCTCGTCGTCTCGGATAAGATCGTCGTCAATGTCGGCGAGTACATCGAGGCGTCGGGAACAATCGACCTCTCCAACGCCAAGATCGAACTTGCCGACCCGGAGAACCTTGCTACGGCGTTCACGTTCCTGAAGCCCGCCACCGGCCAGACGCTGACTGTCACGGGGGTACCGACGCCCGTGAACCTTCCTAAGTGTTGGAAAGTGTCCGTTTCTGCTGACGGCACGTGCCGGATTGGGAAACGCGGATTTATAATCCTCGTCAAGTAACCAACGGCGCGTTCGGCGAATGCGCCCTACCAAATCGAGCCGCCGAGACGGCGGCTCTCCATAACGCCCGCCGCACCGAGAGGTGCGGCGGGGGCGTTTTCAGGCCGGATCATCCACACCACTTCATCTTTTCGGCGTAGAGCTTGAAAAGGTGGGCGACGATTTCGGGTTCGGGTGTGTCGTGCGCAAGGCCGTAGGCATATCCCCCGAGCGAAGCGAGCATTGCGAAGCAATGTCGCTAGAGGGGTGCAAGCACGGCGCGGTCGTTCGCCTCGTGCGCGGCGTGGAGGTCGGGCGGCATCGTGAGCGAAGGCGGATAAACGAGAGAAACCAGCAGTTTCCATCATGTTTTTGCATTTCGCGATTTGTGGCTATTGACTTATG
>CACZAK010000293.1 GCA_902779075.1 uncultured bacterium
CCCGCAGAGCGCGGATGGATACATCCGCGCTAGTACCCGCTTTCACTTCCATGCAAAGCTTTTTCACTTTCCCCCTTGACGCAATACATACTTGACCCTGTAGCCCCCCGTCGAACCGCCGTCTCGCCCACACCCGCAGACGCAATCCCAAGCGACAGGACAAGAACCGTCCTTCTCAAGGCAAAAACAGAAGGATTTTTCAGTCTCATGGTGTTTTATATATTATCAAAGATGACCGAATACCGTCAATCCCAGATGGCGAAATGGGGGCCTGTCCCCACGATTTCATAAGGTAGCACAATGAGCGCAAAAAGACAACTGCGGCGCCGCAGCACCGAAGACAAACCCCGGTTCGTGATCGGCATGGACGCCCACTCGAAGAGGAAAATGCGAAGAGACGCGGCGGACTTCACAAACCGCTTGACGGAGAGGGAAGGCAGGAAGTGAAGTTCTTCTTCACCGAAGCCGGCCAGTCTGTCCTCACCTCGTGCGCGAACTCGAAGCTCGGCAAATGGGGATGGGCGATGGTCAACCGGGGCAAGCCCCGCAACAAGGTTGCCTGCGCAATCGGCAGGAAGCTCATCACCTACGGGTGGCACATCCTCCGCGGAGATCCCACGCCGAACCGAGATAGCGAGGCGTTCTTCAAACGGAAGATGCGAGGCTTCCACCAGACGGTCGGTGCGAAGCGCATGCACGAGCTCGGACACGGAACGCGAGACGAGTTCGCAGAGACCCAGGCCAGACTGATCTACGGCGATCTGCCCGAAGCCGGAATGAAGACCGAGGAAGTGACGTCCTGCTGAGAGCGGCGCGCGCCCGGTTCGCTCGTCGGGCTGCGCGCGCAAGAATCCAAACGCAATACTGGGGCGTCGCCCCAGCCCCCATCAGGGGAGCTCGCTCCCCTGAACCCCAGACGCGCGGCCGAATACGTCCGCGCTATCCGTGTTTATGCTCTACGAACGCTTCAGAAAAGGATTTTTCACATTTCCCCCCTTGACGCAATACATACTTGACCCTCGAAAGCCCCAAAAGGTGAGGAGGTCAAACGCGATCTTGCCTAATGTTTACAGGTGTGTCACGCAACTCGGCCAGCCTCAACTGACGAGTATAGGGTTAAAGACTCTTCCGTGTTAAAGACTGTCGCGCATTAAAGTCTGTCCCGCACGAGGACGTGCGTCTCGCCGGGGGCGAGCGTCAGACGACCCGAGACCGTGCCCGGCTCGAGGAGCGCCTTGCGCCAGCGGCCCGGAATCCGAACCTCGGCGGGCTTCTTCAGGAGGTTCGAGACGAGCAGCGTCTCGCGTCCGTCGGCGGTGCGGCCCTGCCGCACCAGGACGCCGAACGGCTGCTTGCCCTTCGCGTCCGTCACCGCGACCGGCGGCCTGACGCCGAGCTTGCGCAATTCCTCGCCGAGAACCGCCGCGTAGTCGGCGGCTGACACCAGCGCCTCGCGGCGGAAGAGCCTGTCGCAGACTGCCGCGCGCTCCGGGCGGGGCCACCCGTACTCGTTCTTCAGCAACGCCTCCCTCCCGAAGACAACCACGCGTCCGCCCGCCTTCGCGAACGCCGCGAGCCCGTCGAACGTCGCGTCGCTCACGCGCCGCGCGTCCGGCACGACGATCAGCTTCGTCGCGCCGAAGTCCTTTGCGTCCACGCGACGCTCGGAGAGATAGCGCACCGCCCAGCCCGTGAACGAACACCCGGCGTACACGCCGTAGAGAGACTTGACGTAACTGCTCTGGTCCGTCATCGACGGCACGGGATTCAGAACCTTGAACGGCGGCTCCGGGGTGCGCCGGAACGAGGCGATTTCCTCCGGCGACTGGCGCAGTTCCGCCGCGAGACGGAGCGAGGCGTGGTAGGTGTTCGCCATCGTAAAGGCGTAGTCACCGTCCGAATGGAGGCGCGGACACCACAGCCAGTACGACTCGGCGTTCTGCCCAAGGAAGAACGGCAGGGCCTGCGAGAGGTAGGCCGCCTTCTCGTCGTACGTTCGGTAGACCCCGTCGGGAATGGAGTGCCCCTCGTTGTTGGCGATGGGCTTGCCGGGATGGAAACTGCGGGCGAGGTCGATGTCAAAGCAGCCGCCCGCGAAGTCGATGAAGAACTCCGTGCCGTCCAGCGGGCATCCGCCGTCGAAGCCGACGACATCGACCATACTCCAGACGCGCTCGAAGTCCGCCATCTGCACGATTGGGTCGAGACCCGTGATGTTCCAGAGTGTCGAGTAGTGGGTGGTCGTCGGCAGGTTGTCGAACCGTTTGCGCTTGTAGGCAATGTGCCGCGTTTCGCGCGGAACCTCCGTGTCGAGGCGGTAGCGCATGCAGGCGTACTTGAGGCCGGGATTCGCGACCGTTGCCGCAAAGTCGATCTCGTCCAGCGACTTGAACGCCGTTCCAAGCGCCTCGTTGATGCCCGCAAGCGAGCCGAACTTTGCCACAAGATGCTTTCGGAAGCCCTCCGTCCACGCGGCCGCCTTCACATAGTTCTGCTCGAAGCTCTCCGGATGCGCCGTCTGGAACACCAGGTTCGGCGTGGCGTAGCCGAATCTCGACTGGCCGTGGTTCGGGATGGAATCAATCTTCTCCCACCGCTTGCGGAAATCCTCGTCGTTTAGGTTGCTTGCGGCCATGTCGCCGAACGAGCAGTAGATGTTCTCCGCCTCAGCGTGGCGCATCAGTTCCGTGCGCAGGGGTTCGGACGGATGAAAAAGGTTAAAGAGGTTAAACCCCGTGCGGGCAATGAGGGAGACGTGCTTCTTCTGCAATCCGCGCCAGTCGGCACCCGCGAGCCAGGTGTTCGGCCCGTAGAGCAGGAGTTCCCGGCCGTTCACCTTGAAGCCGCCGTCCTCTATGACGGGGCGAACGCCCTTCGCGTAGTCCGTAAACCGCACGGGCGGACGCTTCCCGGCGAGCACCTCTTCGGCGCGCGCGGTGAAGACCGGCAGGGCCTTCTCAAGGTAGGCGAGGTTGAAGTGGAACCGCCGGTAGATGTAGTTTCGGTAGGCATCCGTGACGGGGACTTCGCCGGAACGGTCACCGCCGCTCCGCCAGACCTTCTCCACGTCAAGGTCGGCGCGCTCGAAGTCGAGGAAGAACGTCGTCATCTCCAAGACCGCCGCGAGGTAGTCGTCGCGTCTCCCCTTCGCGGCAAGCGCAGCGCATTTCGCCGCCAGTCCGTCGCGCAACGCCGCCACGCGACCGTGCAGGGCGAGCAGTTCCTCCTTCGAGTGCTGAATCTGCGGCTTGCCGCGCTCGGCGGTGTCGGAAAGGTCGGCAATCCCCTCCAGCGCGAACTCGGCGAGCTTCGAGCAGTCACGCCCGCCGAACACGCCGTCCGTAATCCCCATCCACGTCTCGTAGTTCGCCCCATTGTCCTGATCAATGACGGCGAACGACATGCCGAAACTGCCGTTTTCCAGATTGAACGGCTTCAGGAAGTCCCACGGGATCGACAGCTCGTAGACGATGCCGCCCGCACGCAGACGCGAGCGGTTGCGGATCACGCCTGCGCAAGGGCCTTGAAAGGCCGGGTTCGGGTTCGTCACACACCAGAGTCGCGGCCCCCTCCCCGCCACGGCGGCCAGGAGGTCGATGTAGTTTCCGCCGGTCATTTTCTCGAAGAGCGGATCGATGCCGAACTGAACGGAGTCCCCCAAGTAGAGCGTCTTTCCTTCAAGCTTGTTGACCGCGAGGTCGTCCGTCACATCAATCAGGAGGTGCAGGTACGACTTGTCGTACGCCGCCTTCAGCGTGAACGAGAGATCCTTCGGCCCCTGCCACTGGTTCGTGGCGCGCGGACGGTAGTCGCTCACCTCGCCGCGTTCGGCGACGACCGGGAGGGCCGTCCAGTCCGGCCCGTTTTCGCCGGCCTCCGCCGGAAGGCGGCAGACCAGCACGGGGCCTTCGCGCCCGTCGCAGACCGTACGACCCTGCAACAGGGCGATCTTCTCCTCGTCGCCGGGCGACAGGACGCGCCCCGCCGTCCGCGTCATCGTCACCGACTGCCCGGCCTCCAGCACAAGTCCGCCCGACGCGATCTTCCTTCCATATCCCGAAAGAACGCAATGCCCGTCAACAACGCGGAAGCTCGGATCATACCAGAACGTGCGCCCGTCATCCTTTCTCGCCAGCAGGAAGCGTTTCGTCTTCTCGCGACACCAGACGATGAAAGCACGCGGATTCTCCGACTTCGGATAGGGGCGGAACTCAGTACCATCCGGCCCCAGTTCGGCGAACGTCCAGTCGGTACTCATGCTCCAGTTGTGGAAGCGCACGGTCTTAAGGGCCGTCACTTCCGCCGTCACCGTCACGCCGGGCACGCCGTCGAGGAAGCGGTAGACGGCGGAGCACTGGAGCGCATCCGTATCCCGAACCGGATAGGTGACGCGGTAGACCGTCCGCCCCGGAAGCGAATCAAGCCGCTCGATGCGGTTCGGCTTCGTCCACTCGACCGTGAGAAAGCGCTTGTCCCGCTCGTCGGAATGGGTGAAATAGGTGCGGAAGAGGCGTTCAACCTTGCCGTTCTCGACAACACACACGCCCTCGCCCATCTCTGGGAGACGGAAGGTCACGCCCCCGGCCACCACATCCCGCCCGTACGACAGGGCCGCCCACGCCGCACAGGCAACCGAAACGACGAATGACCTCACACGCTTCCGACTGATTGTCACAATCCTTTTTCCTTTCTCGTTCAACGATGCCCGCACGCGCCTCACTCCACGTTCATGGAGAGGCGAAGCCCGCAATCCTTATTCGTCATGTACTTGGCACTTTCAATATACCTGTTGTCATTGTACCAAATTGTGAGTCCTTGACTCCACGCACCGCCAAAGGTCCGGTAGCAGACGGAGGAAATGTCCCGTCCGCAAAAAAGTGCCGGCGACGAAGATCGCCGACATCATGCAAAAACGCATCCAATGACGCATTTCGATTATTCTCCAATGACGCATTTCGATTATTCC
>CACZAK010000294.1 GCA_902779075.1 uncultured bacterium
AGGTCGTCGGCGTAGAGGTAGCTGCGGAGCGGCGTGCCATCACCGTTTATGATTATGGGCTTCCCGTCAAGGCAGTTCTGGATGAAGTTTCCGATGGCGAAGTGAATGCCGCGATTGAGATGTGGACCGGTGAAAGCGAAGCAACGGGCGATCTTGACGTCAAATCCGGCATTGACTAGCAACCGCTCCACCGCCAGCTTCCCTTTGCCGTAGGCCGTTACCGGTTCACACGCATCATCCTCTCGCGCCGGTGTAATCCGTGGGCCATACACCGCGCCCGAGCTCGTGAAGAGGATCTTGCCGCAGCCAGCGGCCTTCGCGAAATCTGTCACATGCCGTGCGCCGTCCATGATCACGCTCGTCATTTCAGCATCCGAAAGCGTGGTAACGGCGCTTGTGGCTGCGTGGATAATCGCAGCGAAATGGCCTTCGGGAAAAACAAAGTCGCGCACATCGCCAGCAGCAAATGAAACGCCTGATTGGTTTGCAAGGCGGGGGTAAGATGCCGCAAAGCGCTCGGGCGAGCGAGAAAGTATCACCCATTCGGCCTGCGCCCATGGCCATTCGGGATGTCGCAGCCGATAGTCGAGCATCGACTTGCCGAAGAAACCCGTGCCACCGGTGATGAAGAGGCGATAGTGTTGGATCTCGCCACCGTAAGTCATTATCAACTCCCCTAACTGTGCCGTCAATCTGCGATTAACCAGTTTTTCAGCTCTTCCCTTGGCAAAAACGGCGCCATATCTTCAAGTGGCGCAGACACCATCGTACCGTCTGGCAACCGCTTCGATGCCGCCTTGGGCGCGAAAAACTGCCTTTCGTCAACGACGATCTCGGCAAACAACGGCCCGTCATCCTTCATCTTCTGAAGAAGTTTTTGCACGTCGCTCTCGCATGCGACCCTGATAAACGGAATGCCGTAAGCGTATGCAAGTCGCTCCGCCTGTGGGAAGCTGAGACCATTGCCGTCGCACACACCGACTAAGGGACGCCCCTTGAAAAGGTTTTGCTGCGTCTGGCGTATGGAATGGTAGCCGTTGTTGTTCAAGTACAGAATCTTGAGGTTGAGCCTGTTGTAAACGACGGTCTGCAGTTCCTGAAGATTCATCTGGAAGCTTCCGTCTCCGTCGATGCAGATCACCCGCCTGCCACCTCTCGCCACGCAGGCTCCGATCGCGGCAGGGAAACCGTATCCCATCGCCGCACAGCCCGAATTCGTGAAAAGCCTCGTGTTGTGCTTGATGACCGCAGCCTGAAAACCAATCACGCATGCGCTTCCGTTGCCGCACACAACTTGATCGTCATCATCAAGACCTTGGAAGAAATCAGAGACAAACGCATACGGATTAAGCGGAGTTCCCTCTCCGCGATATTCAGGCAGCACAGCCGGGAATCTCGCATTGACGGCACGGCACCATGCAATCCACTTCTCGTGCGATTCGCTGCAAACAGCCGCGAGATCGGCCTTGAGGAGATCGCCCACGACATCTCGCAGATCGGCCCATATCGGCATGTCGATGTTCACCGTGGGTTTTTTAAGCTCGTTCTCGTCTATGTCAACGACAATCTTATACGCGCCACGCGCAAAGTCCTTGTAGTTGTAGCTGATCATCCTGATGTTCATCCTGCAGCCAAGTACCAGCAGGAGGTCACAGTTCTGCACGATGAAGTTGCCACCACGGGTTCCGACGGTTCCGGGTCTTCCGCAGTAGAGTTCATGGTCGTCCCAAATAAGGTCGTGCGCGTTCCATGCGGTCACGATCGGGATCCGCGCAGTCTCGGCGAAACGAAGAACGTCGTCTCTGCAATCGGCGAGACGAACGCCCGTGCCAAGCAGCAACACCGGACGCTTGGCCGTCTTGAGTTTTTTGACAATGGCATTTGTAAGCGACGTGTCGTAACGTACAGTCTTATCGCCGTCGTCCGACTCAGGATCATAATGCCGCAGGCCGTCTGTATCGACGATTGCCGCCTGCACATCGAGCGGAACATCAAGCCAGACGGGCCCTGGACGTCCGTTGACCGCGAGATGATAGGCCTTCTCCAGATGGTAGGCGATGTCCGCCGGATCAAGCACAATCGCGGCGTACTTCGTCATCGGGCGCACGCTCGACACGATGTCGTACTCCTGGTCGCCAAGCTGCCTGAGCGGGACTTTCGTCGCGTGAATCGTCGTCTCGCGCTTGACCTGCCCGGACACCACGAACATCGGGATCGAATCAAGCCACCCACCCAGCACGCCGGTAATCGCGTTGGTGCCGCCGGGCCCGCTCGTGACGCAGACCGCCGCAAGACGCCCCGACATCCTCGTGTAGCCTTCCGCCGCGATGGCGGAAGCCTGCTCATGGTGGTTATAGATGCACGTCAGCCGTTCATGGTGTCCCAAGGCGTCGTTGAGGTGCATGGCACCTCCGCCCGTCACGGTGAAGACGTGCGTAACCCCCTTTCCTGCGAGGTAATCGGCTATGAACTCTGAAACTTTCTTCTTCATACAATCAGCTCCACGATCTGTTCCAGGCTGTCGATGCAGCCAATGTTAGGATATCCACCAACATCGGATTTCGTCTTGAAACCAAATCCGAAAGTCACCCCGATGAAGTCAACGCCTGCATTGGCGGCACCGACGGCATCATGCTCCGTATCGCCGACGAGTACAACCCCTTTCCTGTCAACACCCAGCTCCCGGATACACATTTCGACGATGTCGGCCTTTGTGAGGTGGTTGAAGTTGTCTGCGCCGTGCATGGACTTGCAGTATGGGGCGATGCCGAAATGTTGCAAAACCTGAATCGCGTAGTCTTCGCGCTTGTATGTCGCAACCCCAAGAACGATGCCGTTGCCAGACAATGCCGTCAGCGTCTCGATGAGCGCCGGATACGGCTTTGCCTTGAACAGGGCGTTCTCCTTGTAGTAGCATCTGAATCGGTTCGCGGCCTCCTGCGCTCCGGCCTCGTCCATGCCATAGTAGCGCATGAACGACTCCTGTATCGGGGGGCCGACAAAACGGAGCATCGTCTCGCGCGGCAGCGGCTCACGGCCCAACGACACAGCCGCATGCATAGCACTCTCCAGCACGCCGTCCGTGGTGTCGAGCAGCGTACCGTCAAGATCGAACAAGACGGCAGACTTCTTCATATCGCCCTATAGACCGTCGTGGTTAAGAACTTAAGCGACATGCTCCGTCCCAGTTCCGGAAGGACCTTGTCAACATACGAGTTGATCTCCGACCCAAGGCGTTTGACGAAGTCGTATTCCATCTTCGATGCGTAGTAGTTCTCGCGGTCCGACGAATAACCATCGATCCCGGCAAGTGCCACATCGCGAACGCCCGCCTTCAAGAGAACCTTCAGCATCATGATGAAGGAGTTGTCCATGAACACGGCGCTGCGGTCGACCAGCGACTCGTAATCAAGGGTGAAGTCGAAATCGCCTTTAGTCCTCGTCAGGTTGGACGTGGCAATGAGCTTGATCGAGGCCGCGTTCGCGGTGATGGCCGAGACCTGCTGGTTGTAGCGCTTCGAGTTTGTCAGAAAAACAGCGTCGACTGAAAATCCGTCGGGGATGTAGTTGATCGAAATCACAAATGGATTCTTCGCCGCGATGTGTTCCTCAATGGAAGATCGCTCGTCGACGATCGTCTTCCCCGGCCCCAGGACAAGGACATTCCTTCCGTTCAACAGACATCTCAACCCTTCATACGCGGCAGAATCGTCGCACCCGTGCCTCTGGTAGTCAACATAAAGCTGTTCGATGTAGTCCTTGTCGTAGAGAAGCTTCTTGTCGCCCTGAAGCCGCGACAGTATCTCGTTGACCGACTTGATGGACAGCGTCTTCTTGTCGACGAGGTAGCTCACGTAGTTCGGATGGCAATCATTGGATGCCGCAACGAACGCCTTCAGCGAATACCCCCAATGGTACTTTGCGTAGAGGGGGACGATGTTCGCGTCAATCGCCTCCAGCAGCTGGCTGACGTGGTAGTCCTTGCCGAAGTTGTCCCGCATGTACATGCACAGCAGTTCGATCGGCGCGTTCCCCGCTCCCTTGCCCATGCCGAACAGGGAACCGTCGCAGAGCAGCGTCCGCGATCTGTCCCTGTGGCGGTTGATGAGTTCTATCGAGTTGGCGTACGCAAGCTGGAAGTTGTTGTGCGAATGGTAACCGACGGCGACGCCTCTATCCACATGCCGGTCAAGCATCTCGTAGTAGTGGAAGAGATTGCCTTTGTGTAGGAGACCGTAGGTATCGACAATGGAAACAGCATGGGGCTTCACGTCGTTCACGAGCCGGATAAGATCCATCAGTTCATCGTCCGTGTAGCTTGTTATCGACACGAGCTGCGAAAACACGATGTAGCCCATGTCCTTGAGCTGGCGGCAGAAGGCCATGGCGGGTTCCCGCAGATGCTTCTTGAATATGACCCTGATTCCGTCAAGGCACGACTCAGCACGCGGCTGGACATGCGATATGTCGCACGTTCCGAAGTCGATCATGCCGACCAATTTGGTGCGGCCCCGGTCAAGTCCCCCAAACACCTTGGCGACACTTGCCGTATCCGGGAATATGCTGCGATCGGGATCGAACGGTCTTCGCTGATCCAGGAATCCGACTTCAAGAAAGTCAACCCCGGCGCTCACGATGCGCTCAAACACGCCGATCAGCGTGTCATGCCCGAAGCACCAATCGTTGTTGTACCCACCATCACGGAGGGTACAGTCGAGCAGCACGACATTACTTTCCACAGGCCCCCCTGATCGTCTTGATCATGTAGTCGATCTTTACGTCGCCCATGCCGGGGTAGAGACCGATCCAGAGCGAGGAGTTCATGATGGTATCGGTGTTGGCAAGCGAGCCGGCCACGCGGTAGTCGATGCCCTCGCGCATCGTCTCGAAGCAGGGATGGCGGATGATGTTGCCCGCAAAGAGGTTGTCTCTTCGTATTTCTCGAAAAGACGCAACTGCGACAAATCCTTAAGCCCTTCATAGAGTCGCGCGAAGTTCGCCTTTCGCTTTTCCACGAACGACGGAAACTTCTCAAGCTGGGCGCATCCGACCGCCGCCTGGAGATCGGTTGCCTTCAGGTTGTAGCCGAAGTGCGAATAGACGTACTTGTGGTCGTAACCGACGGGCAGCGTGCCAAATTGCTTCGTGAAGCGACAGCCGCAGGTGTTGTCCACGCCCGATTCGCACCAACAGTCGCGTCCCCAGTCGCGGATGGAGAGCGCGATTTTCTTGAGAAGCGGATTGTCCGTATAGACCGCGCCGCCCTCGCCCATCGTCATGTGATGCGGCGGGTAGAAGCTCGACGTGCCGATGTCGCCCCACGTGCCGGTGAACTTGCCATCGTATTTGGAGCCGAGCGCGTCGCAGTTGTCCTCGATGAGCCAGAGGTTGTGCTTCTCGCAGAACGTCTTGACCGCCTTCACGTTGAACGGGTTGCCGAGTGTGTGCGCGAGCATCACGGCCTTCGTCTTCGGCGACCATGCCGCCTCCAGCTGCGAGGCGTCAATGTTCGCCGTGCCGAGCTCGATATCGACGAACACCGGTACGGCGCCGTACTGTACGATCGGCGCGATGGTGGTGGGGAAGCCCGCCGCAACGGTGATCACCTCGTCGCCGCGCTTCACCTGGCGCTCGCCAAGGAGCGGGGAGGTCAGCGTCATGAACGCAAGGAGATTTGCCGATGAGCCGGAGTTCACGAGCAGGGCGAAGCGGACGCCGAGGTAGGCGGCGAGCCCCTTCTCGAAGTCTCGCGACCAATGTCCATATGTGAGCCAGAACTCCAGCGATGCGTCGACAAGGTTCACGACTTCTTTCTCGTCAAAAACCCTCCCCGCGTATTTGACGTGAGTTTCTCCCGGCACAAACGGCTCTCTTAGTTTCACACCATTGACAAGGCGGCAATATCTTGCCACCAGGTCCAGTATTTCTTTGCGCAGCACCTCTTCATTCATTTGATTACCATTCCCCTCTCTATCACATCAGTGAATTTTCTTTCCTGTCGACCCGGAATATATTGATCCTTCCCAATGCATCCTCATAAGTTGCTGGAGTATCTGCCGCTCGTACAAGACAGAAGTAATGATTACCGACCCTTGCATGCCAACCAAAGCCTTTAATTCCGACGGATTGACAATGCGAATGTCATTTATTGTCTCAGAAATGTTTTTTTTGACTCCAGTGTCAATTATCAGCGCAGGATTTCCAAGCGGGAAATCGGCATACCTACTCAACATCCATTTTGCATATGCACCACATCCCCAATAACAGCTTCCAACCGGGATATTTGCATCTTGAAGCCTCTTTTCCGCATCTTGAGACATATTTATAAATCTGCGGATTCCAGAAACCGGACTATGAAACGGTCCCGGTCTTACATCATCAGTCGGTTTCATCTTTCTCAATAGCATGCGACACATTGGGATGGATCTTCCAGGAACTGGCGTGCCAACTAACATCTCTGACTTTATGCAATGATATCCGTGCTGTTTCCATGCGACAGTCATCGTGTCGACATTAAAATGGTTGATATGCTCCATGTCGAATGAGTAGTACGGGGCATAGAAATGTTCATGGTATCTTGACCCATCCGGGACATCCACATAAACAAAACCGTCGCTTTTGAGGAGCTTGTCTATAGAGTCAATCGCATCATGAATTGTATAAAGATGCTCAAATACATTTGACACCACAACAAGATCGAACCGCTGGGAAATTGACATAGGCAAAGCTGCAATCTCGACGCAAGTCGCAGGTATGCCAAATTCGTCTCTAAGAATGTCCATGCAACCTTTTGAAGCATCGAATCCATGCAGAGAAGAATAACCTTGCTCCTTGAAAATGCGAAGAAGCCCCCCCTTCCCGCAGCCTATATCGGCAATAGCGACCGATTTCTGTTTAAGTGCCGGCTCCACAAACTTTATGATGCTCTCATAGCGCAATCTATCAACAGGCGACACATCTCCGCTGCCCCCTGTCCCGCTCTGAACATATTTCCCTAACTGTGCATAGTATTTCTTGAATACATCTGAGCCGACTGCTACATCGTCGTATACGAAGCCACATCCACAACAAAGAACAATTCGATACTCATTTGGCAAGATTGCATTGTGGTTTTGAGCAAAAGAAAGCGCGACCAGCAATTCAGGATCGTATTTTCCGCATAATGGACACTGCCTATTTCTACTCATTTCAAACCTCTTAAGCTACAATATGCAAGTATCTGTTCTTGTGTCACAGCCAATGGATTCTTGCCACGTAAAATGGACAAGTACCACTCAACCGTTTTCTGGACAGTTAACACAAAATCCCACTTGGGTTTCCAGCCAAGTATGCGCCTTGCCTTGCGGATATCGAGGTTGAGAAGCCCGGCTTCGTGGACGGCCTTTGGTTCGGACTTGTCCACCCATTTGCCATTCGTCCACTTCAGAATCTCCTCTATCAGCTCCTTGACGGTTCTGTTCGCCTTTGGATCGGGACCAAAGTTGAATCCGCTTGCAAAATCGTCAAAGCGCTTGCGCGTCGCAAGCGCCGCGCCAAGGGTGAGATAACCACCCAATGGCTCAAGGACATGCTGCCAGGGTCGCGTCGAAGCCTTGTTGCGAACAGGGATCGAC
>CACZAK010000295.1 GCA_902779075.1 uncultured bacterium
CAACGACTGGAGGGGTGTCCGAGTGGTCGATGGTGCAACCTTGGAAAGGTTGTGTGGGGGCAACTCCACCGGGGGTTCGAATCCCCCCCCCTCCGCCAACATTGGCGGCTGACTCTCAGAACGGAAGTTCTGGGGGTTTTTCTTTTGCCTGAAATCCCCAATGTTCGCGGCGTTTTCGCAATGTCGGCTTTTCTGCATGTGCCCCGTTGTAGATGGGGGTAGCGGCAGCAGGGCGTGAGTTTCTCTGTTTTTCTATCTCGACTGCACCGAGCGGGGCAGTCTCGTTTCGCCCAATGTTGACGGGGGTCGGAGGCGTTTGAGCCCTGAATTTCAGCGCGACTGCACCACCGTTGTCCAGAGAATGGCAGCGCACACCTGCACACTTGATTCCGTAGCCATCCGGTGCATAAAATTGCAAGGCAGGTAGCCGAACCGGAATTGCAACGGGTTATAGATGATGGCGTAGGATGCGGAATGTCTGCTTTTGAAAGATCGCCGTATATTCCCACTTGATAAGTCTGTGGGATTACGGCATCATAGCGCCGCTGTTATACCCAAGAAAGGAGTGCAGGATGGAAGGTACGAAAGTTGAAAACTGCGTGCGGGATGCCGTTAGAATAGTCTGCGCAGCGATACGTAGGCGCAAGGCGCAGCGTGAGGCTCAGAGCACGGGCAGATGAAATATCCCATAAGACGAAAACCAAGATCCACGGGAGGGCAGTTCAATGGAAAAGCTGACGCCGGCGCTTGTCGATGAGATCAATGCGCTTCGGGCAATGCATGCGGATGAACTCAAGGCCAAGTATCCGGAAATCCTCGGATCGGCCTTTGCGCTATGCACGAACTGCAGCATGCTTCGCTCCGAAGTCGCCTACAGGCTGCAGGAGCGCTTCTACGGGATAAGCCTTCCTGCGGACATCGTGAAGGCGATTGAGTCGGCGGGTGAGCCCGTGACAGATGCCGGTCGCCTCCTTGACGGCACGAGAATCGTTCGCCTCTGGAAGGGGGTTGAGCATGAGATCGTCCTTCGCCGAGACGGAACGGTGGAATACGCAGACGGCGTATACAAGTCGCTGTCCGCCGTGGCCCGCAAGATCACGGGGACGAACTGGAACGGAAAAATATTCTTTGGACTAAAGAAATGACAACGAGCGCATACCCAGACCAGACGCCGACGACGAAGAGGTGCGCGGTCTACACCCGCAAAAGCTGCGAGGACGGACTCGAGCAGGAATACAACTCGCTCGACGCGCAGTACGACTCCGCCGTCTCGTACATAAGAAGCCAGGCGGCGAACGGATGGCGGCTCGTCGAGAAGCGCTACGACGACGGCGGATTCTCCGGCGGCAACACGAACCGCCCCGCCCTTCGGCAGCTCCTCGCCGACATCGAGGCCGGCGAGATCGACATCGTGGTCGTGTACAAGATAGACAGACTTTCCCGCTCCCTTTGCGACTTCACGGACCTCTCGCGGACGTTCGAGAGGCACGGCGTGAGCTTCGTGTCCGTCACGCAGCAGATCGACACGTCCTGTCCGGCGGGCAGGATGCTGCTGAACATACTCATGACGTTCGCCCAGTTCGAGCGAGAGATGACGTCGGACAGGATAAAGGACAAAATGCTCGCCACAAGAAGGAGGGGCATGTGGACGGGCGGTTATGCCCCATACGGCTATAGACTCGAGAACAAGCGCCTTGTCGTCGACCCCGAACGCGCTGAAGCCGTGCGTTTCGTCTTCCGCCGCTACGCCGAGACGGGCTCGCCTAAGACGGTCGCCGCAGAGGTCACGGAGCGGTTCGGCGCACGGGCGGACGGAGTCGAGTGGACGACGGGCAACGTCTACAGGACGCTCCGCAACTGCATATACGCGGGGATGATGCCGCACAAGCGGACGGGGCAGACGTTCAAAGGACAGCATGAACCAATAGTCGACGAGAGTCTATGGAACGACTGCCAGCGCATTGACGAGGAGTCAGCCTCGCGGAAGCCGGGCGAGAGGCGCGAGTCTTCCGCAATCCTGAAGGGGCTTCTGAAGTGCGGACACTGCAATGCCGCGATGACACCGGCGTTCTCAAGCAAGAAGGGCGGGAGGAGGTACTGCTACTACCGCTGCGTCGCGGCGGCGAAGTCTGCGGCCTCCGTCTGTCCCGTCAAGAACGTGTCCGCAGAGACGATAGAGAGGCTTGTCCTCGGCCAGCTTGGGGTCGCGATCAAGTCGCCCGAGTTCGTGCGCCTTGCCGCCGAGGAGGGCGGCTGGTCGCCGGATGACGTCATGTCGGCGGTTGCGGACGTTCCTGCCTTTATAGAGGGCCTCGTGCCGATGGAACGCGCCAGACTTGTCCATTGCCTTGTAGACGAGGTTGTCGTAAGGGACGACGGCGTGGACATTGTGTTCAGGAAAGACGCTGTTAAGGAGACTGGTCATGCAAATGATGGAAAGACTGCCTGACGGCAGAATCAGGGTCCACGTCGACTGTGTCCTGCAGAAGGGGACGACGCGGAGGATATTCCTCAAAACCGATGCCGAAAGCCGGGTGGCTGCCGCCCGCTCAACGCCTATGGCCGCCGCGCTTGGGAAGGCGTGGAGAATGCGGAGCCTCATCTACGACGGGGTCTACAAGGGCAAGGTGTCCGTGGCGAGGGCGCTGGGCGTCAGCCGCACTCACTTCGCCGAAAACATAAACCTGACATATCTCTCGCCCGTAATCGTCGAGCGCATAATGCGCGGCGACCTCCCCGATGCGACAGCCGAGAGGTACGGGCGGATAGCCACCCCGTTTTGGTACGAGCAGCACAAGGCGCTTGGAATCGATTAACCCGAGTTGACAGGACAGGCTGTCGGCGCATTTACCGCGTCGGAGGGGCTTCGGGCTTGCCGGAGCTGCGCCTGCCAATCAGCCGTCTGGCAGTCGCCGCGACAAGGCGGCAGCAGGCATAAACTCCAAACACCCAGAAGTAGAAGTTGAACGCCAGGCATGAGAATTTGAACAGCGAGGCTGATGTCGCGATGGAGTACCCAGGCGCAGTGCATCTCACCGGCAGCGGAAACCCCCAGTGGACAATCGGACCAACCGTGGCGTCTTCGGAATGGTCGGTGTAAAGCCGGAACCTCATGGATTGCCAAAGCAGAAATGCGCCTACAGCGGTCGCGAACACCGTCAACACTATGTGGATGGCCTTTCCGCGCCGAGAGAGGCTTGAGAATTCCTCGCCCTTTATTCGCATAAGCAGCCAGGTCAGGGCATAGACCATCGCGAGGGAAACAACGCTTGCGACGACAAGTCCGGCAATCTTCTCGCCTTCATGTCTCCATTCAACAGTCAGGCGAAGCACCTCGGAGGAGCAGAATACCGAGGCGCATGCGGCCAATGCGCATATGAGCTTACGGCGCATGTCATAAGCAAAAAGCGGACTTGCGATTATGACGACCGGCAGTAGGTAGGTCGCAACCACGCAAACGCCCATGCAGATGTTGTTGGACGTCGGGTGTGATTTGTAAGGCAGCAGGGCGCTGACCAATGGCGTCGCTATCAAGGCAAGCACAAGAAGGGTAAGTGTCGCCGCTGGGCTCATGAACAGTTTGATTGGGTTTTTCATAGGTTTATGCTGCATATTTGTATGTATTTATATTAAAATACGTGTTTTGTGTAATTTTTCGGGGGGGGGGGGTACTCATAGCTTTTGATGAGTAATTATCTTTCATTACGTTTGCTTTTGAAGATGATATGCACACCGCAATCGGCAGCGTCACAGAGAACTCCGTCCCCTTGCCTAATTCTGACCTGCACTGAATTCTGCCGCCGTATTTCTTCACGGCGCATTTCACCTCGTACAGTCCCCATCCGCTGCCGTCCTTGTCCAATGCCGCATCGTCGCGGACGTGCGGCTTGTACATCCTCTTCTGCATGTCCTTTGAGATGCCCCGGCCAGTATCGGCTACTACAATGCGGACGTTTCTTCCTTGCCGGGACAGGGAAAGTGTCACGCTCCCGCTGTCGGTGTATTTCGTCGCATTGCCCAGAAGATTGTCGATTATGCATCCGACAAGTTCTTCGTGGGCTCTGACGATGATGTCCTCGTCCGGGATCTCGGCGCGCAGTTCGAGATTGGGCGTTTCGTCCTGCCGCCCTCTGAATATCTCCCATGCCGCTATCGTGAGGTTGAACGCCGTCATGGAGCCGCTGTCGTAACCATCGAACTCGTGCGCAAAAACCCGCTGGCGTTCAATGTAGTCGATCTGCACTCCGCTTATGGACTTCGCGTCGACGAGCGCGCCATCCTTCGGAACCTCGCCTCGCAGGGCGAGGGTCGTGCTCCTGAATATCTTTGCGAACGCCGAGGCGAAGTGGTGCAGCAGCGTATGCTTCGAGTTGTCGAGATTGAACGCGAGGTACATGTTTCTGATCGAGGCAACAAGCAGAATGAAATATGCCGCGATGAGGAGGTAGAAGAGCTGCATCAACAGGGCATCCTTCGCACGGGAGTTGGCTAATGCCTTGTCAAGCAGGATGTTCATCTGGGTTCTGTCTTCCTCATCGCTTGCGAAGCCGGTTCTTTTTGCTCTCGATAATATGTCTGATGACAAAGACAACGTTCTTGCGCTTACTGCGAGGGACACGGCGATGGCGAGGAAGCCAACGGCAAGTGCGAGGTTCGCCGCCAGGCGGACACGGAATCTTGATTTAGCTGAATACATAGCCAACTCCGTGTTTTCTGTATATCGGGTCGTTGAGGCCGCCTTCGCATAGCCTCTTGCGCAGCTTGCTGACTTCGTCGTACACGCGGTTCTCCCTTGTCGCCAGACTTGGGTATGGCCATGCGGCCGCGTACAGTTCCGTGTTCTTTACGAGTTCGCACGGATGCTTCATGAAGTATGCGAGGATGTTTGCCTGCGTTTCAGGA
>CACZAK010000296.1 GCA_902779075.1 uncultured bacterium
ATAAAGAGTCGAGCTTCCGATTGACCCGTCGGCGAGATAGCCGTCGGTCAAGTCTTGTGCGGAATTCCCGTTTGCCGCATACTGAATCGAAGTAAACTCCGGCATGCCTGCAGCTGTCAGTTCTTCGATCTGCGGAACGCTTGGGGATTCAACTTGCGTGACTGTTATGGATTGCACGGCGGAAGTAGCGATGTCATCATAAGGCGGACCATATTCCCCATATGTGGCAAAGATGGAAGCCCTTAGCGTTCCTGCGACACCAGCATACTGGGCAAGCGATATAACGCTTTCGCCTGTTTCCGGCGCAGTATATATGCCTGACATTGTGATATATGAAGCATCCATCTTTGGGTTGGAAGATAGGTAAACATGCTCTTCAGATCCTCCTTCGGGCGTAAAAGTCACCTTCAACTGCACGATTGCACCCGCACTGCAATCAGCCAGCCAAGTGCACGACAATTGAGAATCAGCTGTTATCCGAAACGCGTCGGTAAAGGTTATACTCGCATCCTCAGTCGCATAGTCTGAGGCTACATAAAACGCCGTCCCAGGTATTGCATGTGTTCCCTCAACAGTCGTGATCTTGGCATCCGAAGGTTCTGCTGCGACAAAGGTTTCGCTCGCAAATATCGGTGTTACCGAAAAAGCATAATCGGCACCTGCATCAAGGTCAGTCAATGTAACGCTGCGGGCAGTTGCAAGGGGAATCTGCTGGGCGACATTGCCGCCAGACAATGGAATCACGTTTGTGACCTTGAAGTCGCCAATGTCCACCCGACCGTTGTATGTAGTATGCCGCTTGTAAATACGCAGCTGCACGGTCTGCCCCGCGTAATCGGCAAGGCTACATGAATTCGGCTTCCACGACCCCGGCCAGAAACTCCAATTGCATTCTGGGACGAAGAGTTCACACCAGTTACCGTCGTCGCCACAAATTTCGATCACGACATTACCTTGACAAGCATCGCCACTATTATAGCCACCGCCACGGACATTGAGCGAAAGGACGGAATTCTCGGTAATCATGAGCGGCGTAGAGAATTGGTAGATTCCGTATGTGAGATCCTTGGCATCCAGGGCGAGCGATTCCTCACCAAAATCGTGTGTTGTCCATATTCCTGCCGGCGAGGAGCTTCCAGTAGTTTCATCGGAGAAGTCCGCCGCCCAAGTCGTCAGCACGGCGGAGGCACGGCGCTTTCCCGTAACGACAAAACCAGAGAGACTATTCGTATAGCAGTCGGGGAAGTGCCATGAGAGCGTCAAGGAGCCATTGTTTACGCGAGGGATCGGATCAAGCTGCGGCTTGGCGCGCGGATAATGTTCGACCCAGAAGTACTTTACCGTCCCCGATTCAACGCTATACCAGCTCCCCGCGCCGCCCCAGCCATAGACAAGATCGACATACGCTTCGTCATCCTCCGTTTTCCAGCCGTCAGCAACTACGGCATGGCCGCCAACACCGACAAACACGGGGATGCCTGCGGCAAGCGTTGCCGTGACAATGTCGTCAACGCCTTCTGCCGTCGGCTCCATGCTCCGGCCAATCGTGTACCAGTCGCGCTCGCAGCCGTGCGCAGCGTTGTATTTTGTGGAAGTCGACTCGCCCGCGTTGTAGGTCATTCTCGCCGAATGGTTGAGCCACATCATGAAATGTCCAATTTCATAACGAACGTCCTCGGCAAGCCGCCCACGAAGGTCTCCCGAGGCAGGATAGGTATCCTGCATCAAATCCCACTTGAACGGCGCAGAACCGTCGAAGCGGATGTCGAACGTGCCGCCACGGAACGAGTGCGTCACGGCATCGGTCCTGGCGGGATACACGGGCCAGCGCACAGCTCTTAAAAGCGCAGCATCGGCAACCGAGACGCAACCAGCAAGACTACGACCGCGATAGTAGGCGTCGGTATCTTTGCTTACAACCGGCGTCATGTCGTTCCATGGCTGGCACTGGTTGTAGCGCGAGGTGATGAACGGCTCGATATTTACACCTGCGCCTGAACTCGCCAAAAGCCGGAGACGGCGCATTCTGTTCCCCGTTCCCACTTGCCCGTTCCCCATTATCTTTTCCCAACGAGCATGGCGACCCTTTGTCTCGTCCGCTTCAGCAGCGGCAACAGCGGCTTCTGCCGCGTCTATGGCAGCGCGCTCGGGCAAATCTTCTTCCCCTACCGAAAAGTCGTTTTCGGAAAAGCCAATGATCGGCGTAGACCTATCACTGCCGCTAACCAGTATATGCCCCGACGGCGAAAGCTCGGCCACCCACAGACTGCCGCGCACTATCACTGATTCGACCGTGCGATCTGGCAACACGCTGCATCCAGTCGCTGTCCTCAGGAACGAGGACGCCGCCTGCATCGCGGCGCTTTCGTCTATCAACGCGCCGCGCACAAGTGGCATAGCAAACACCGAAGTCGCGAGCACCGCGAACATCGGAATCTTGCGCACCAGTCTAGTGGAGAGTTTCATGCTCACTGTCTCTTATGTAGCCCTCACCAAGTCACCCTGACACGGAAGAAGCGATTGGTAGCTCCCGGCTCGTGGAACTCTACATTCTGCCAACCGTTCGTGAGCGTAGGCTTGCCCTGAAGGACATATTCAATTGCGCCGCTCGCCTTCAACACCTCGTTCGTCGGCGAATAGCCGACAATTGGCGTCGTGCCGTCCATGCGAATCGTCGCCAAGAACTTGCTCGCCTCATCAGTGGGGTCAAGGCCAAGCACATAACTTTCCCAAGGAGCATAGCCATTTTTGACGCTGCCATGGTTCTTGTTCGTGGCGAAATCATTGTACTGAGTCGAACTCCAGCCGCTCACAAGCTCCGGGAAATACATATCTATCCACGAATACGGCGTCGGGAAGTCTGTATCTGTCGCCTTCTCCTTCGTCCAGATCTCGATGCGCTTGACCGAGTAGGCAGAGGCGTTCATCTTGGGCGCATTTGCCGTATAGGTATAGTCGAGCGTCTGCGCGTCACTTGCACCGCGATAGAAGTGCGACGAGAAGTTGCCTATGCCGAATTCGGCCGTCGACGAGCTGGACTGCCAATTGTTGTAGGCGAACAACACCTGTCCACCACGCGTTATTCCGTCCGCCGCTACTTTAGCAGGAGAGAAAACACGATGCACCTGCATGCAACTGTAGGATCCGGATTCAGAAAGCGTATCGTTCCAGTCGCAGCAAGAACCATTGCCCGCTGGTGCGCCGCTCACTCCTGAAGCATTGCCATTGTAATCGTATGGCGAGAACTCGATAAATCCGGTTACCGTATCGTCATTCGCCGCAACATCCTCGATTCCGTTGTGGTTGGACTTTATATGAAGCTTCGTCACCACTTGCTGATGGTTGGTTGTCGGCAGTCCTACGTCCTCAATCGTCGTGCCGAAAGCGTCCATGTCCACCCACACCCACTTGTGGGCGTTGTTGTCGGCACGGACATATTCAACGAAGTAGGCGACCTTCTCAAGATTATTCGTCGCACCATCGCCAGAGTAAGCATAGGGATTGGCGGCATCAAGGTTGCTTGCGGCATCGATCCCACGCGCCAACTTGAAGCCCTGACGATATGCGTCAAGCTCCGTCTTGGCCGCCGCGCTAAGTTCCTCGGCAGTGGGCGCGGTAGGAATGGTCGCGGACGGGAAGACCTGAGTAGAAGTGAACTGATTGGTGATTATAGAGAGCCACCCTTCCGCCATCTGGTCATGGCCCCACCAGTCTGGATGAAGATGATCGTCTGCATATAGAATGCCATCCTCACCACTCTTAACATATTTATTGAGGTCAGCCAGAAACACCTTGCCGACCAGTTCTTCGGGCAAATTATCAGCATACGTCATCAAGAGCGCATTGACTTGAGGAATCATGTTGGTCACATGGTTGTAGTTGTAGCTAGTATACCCAGGTTCGACATTGAGCTGATTGCCGACGACAATCTTCGAGTCCGGCAAGTTCACGGCAAGATGCGCGACAATGTTCGTAATCGAACTTACCACCTGCTCGGCGGAGCGACCAGTCGCCGGAACTATGTCGTTGGCACCGACAAGCAGTAGCACAACATCGGGATTGCCCGCCTGTGCGCTCAATGTATCGACATTCTCGCAAAGGTTGGCTCTACCCGCCGCGCTCGTCGTTGGACCGGCAGTCGCACCATGCTTGGCGGAATGCCACTTCCATACGTCGGGGATCGACTGCCCTGTAGGGTCGATTCCATCTTGCTGGTTTATCTTGTCGTAGCAACCGACCATCTCTACGTTATAACCGAGCATAGAAAGCTTCTGGGCCAAGAGGACGCGATAGTTCGCCCTGGTTCCGCCGGCATTGAAGCCCTCGGTAATCGAGTCGCCATACGGCCAAACCTTGATGGTGCCCTTCTCCGCCTGAGTCGTCGGATTCCAGACGCGCAAGTATATCGCCCTTGCACCATAGACGAGCTCGGCCAAAAGTCCGGCGGGGAGTCCAGTGACATCAAGCGTGCCGACATGACCATAACCGGTCGACTTCTTCTGTGCCGTCGTCCAAGTCGCGAGCATATAGGAGCCCTCCACAAGTTCGGAAGCGTTCGTGATTGCAATCGTGCCACCAGTGTTAAGAGTGCCGATATTCGTGTATGTCCGCGTTGTGCCTGCGGCAAACTTCCAGGTCTTGCCATCGGCTATTGAAAGCGTGTCGCTATCCTCCGGGATCGCCACATAGCGAATCTGATCAGGCGTATAGTATCCGCTAAATATGACAATCTTCTCAATCACAAATCCAGTAAACGGAACCATGTCATTGGCATTGGCA
>CACZAK010000297.1 GCA_902779075.1 uncultured bacterium
CATCTCGAACGTGCTCCAGTCGAGGTACTCGCTAAGCGCATTGTCGACGAACACCTCCTGCGCGGCAATCGCCGCGTCGGCCTTGTTCTCGAAGTAGATCGTGTAGGTCATCGGATCGCCCGGCTTCACATAGCGCTGCTCGCCAGCACCCAACGGACCCGCCATCTCGTTCGGGTCCACGGACTTCTGCGTGTCGTCGAACCACTCGTCCTTCGTGATCTTGGTTTTTTCCTCGGGTTCGTCCGGCTTCTTGATCTTGATCTTCTTCTGGCAGGGCCAGAGGCTCGGCGCGATGCCGCCTTGGACGTTCAGGGAGACGACGTATTCGCCCTCCTCCTGGTCGGCCGGGAACTCGATGATGCGATGCTTCTTGTATTCGCCGCTCTCGATCTGCGCCCTGCCGTAGCTGAACGTCTGTCCCTGGCCGTAGTCCCACGTGACGCTCTCGATCGGGATCGGGAACGTCCGGCCCCGCGCGTCCGCGTAGGTGCCGCGCTCGGACCGGTCGGTGACCGCGATCCGCGCCGGCCACTCCTTAGCGTGCGGCTGGCGGTAGATGAACTTCGGCTTCGCCGAGATCCACTCCACGCTCCAGAGCGTCGGGCCCTCGATCGACCAGTCCATGCCGACCTTCCAGTCCTTGTTGAGCCAGCTCAGGTCGATGAAGTTCATCGAGATGTTGGTGTCATAGCCGATGCTCGCGGATGCCTTCGACGGGCTGTTCTTCGAGCACTCGATCGCGGCAGTGGCGTTGAACGTCACGTCCGCCGACGCGGAGACGACCTCGAACGCCTTGACCTTCACGCCGAACCCGGCGCTCACGGACGCCGCCAGCTTCACGGCGGCGTCGGTTCCCTCGTCCGCGTCGAACGAGATATCGACGTTGCCGTCGAACGGCTTCGTCTTGTACCACTGGATCTTCTTGTCCGACTCCTTCACGAAGCCGACGTTCAGGTGCCCCTTCACTTCGGCGGTGGCCGTGGCCTCGCCCGAGATGGTGCCGGACGCGCTGTAGCCGATCTTGAAATACGGGATGGCCTTCGCGGCGCTCGGAAGCGTGCTGACCGCCTTCGGGATCAGCTCGTATTCCTGCTCATCCTCCCAGCCGCCCTTGAACTCCGCAGTGGCAGTGATGTCGGCCTTGAGCGACACGTCGCCCCAGATGTGCAGTTCGCGCCGCCGCGGCCCGAGGTTCTCCCAGACCAGGACGTCCTCGCGGCGGAACGTCTTCCAGACCTGCTGCCAGTCGTTGCTCGTGATCTTGCAGGAGTAGTGGTAGTGCAGGTCTGGCGAGCAGTCCACCTCGAACTCGATGCCCTTCTCAATCGAGCCCGATGTCTTCTTCAGCAGGTTCGCGGCGCCTTCGCCGATCGACGAGAGGCTCAGGAGATTCCTGCCGCCATTCGACGAAGCGGCGCGGCCGGCGCGCGTCGGAGCCTTCTCCTCCACGCCCGCGCTTCCGTAGAACCAATACTGTTCGTAGAGGTCCTCCTCGTTGCCGTGCTCGGTCGCGAGACGCCAGCCCGACGTTTCATCGCCGGTCACGCCGACGATCTTGCGCAGGATCCAGTCGTCCTCGCCGTTCTCGTCCTTGCAGGGGCCGGCGATCACCGTGCCGACCGCGAGCGGAACGGCCCCGGGCGCGCCGGTTAGCGTCACCCAGTCCTCGCCCACGCCCGTCACGACGAGCGTCCCGGCGTCCTTCCTGTCGCCGGCGTCCTGCGTCGCGTAGCCGCCGAGCACGATCGCGTTCGCCTTGTAGATCGTCTCGAGCTCGTTCGTGATGCAGAGGCAGTTGTGGAGCACGAACTCGTCGCCGAGCGTCCCGTCCTCGTAGCGCGGCGTCACCGAGACCGCGAAGAGGCCCGTCGACGTGTAGGTGTGGGCGGTCTCGACGGCGTTCGTCTCGAACGTCCCGCTTCCGTCGCCGAAGTCCCACACGACGGACGCGACGTTGGTGTCGCTCGCGTAGCCCGTCGCCGCGAAGTAAACCAACGGCGTCGCCGGGATCGCCTGGAGCGGAATCTCCGTCTCGTCGCCCGTCGCAAGCGCCACCTCCGCGAACCCGGACTCGAACGTTCCGTCGGCCGAGACGTAGGTCACGGAATACTCGCCCGGCTCGAGACCCTGGGCCTCCCAAGTGCCGTTCGTCGAGACCTCCGTCTTGAGGTAGTTGCCGTCCTCGTGGTAGAAACGCACTTCGCCGGCGCCAGCCGTGCCGCCCTTCCAGAGCGTCACGGCGCCATAGGCGCGCGCCGCCGGCAGGAGCGTGAAGTCCACGCGCAGGTCGCGCGACGCCGCGGAGACGACCGCGTTCGTCGCGAGCACACCCTTGAACGCCCCGTAGGGCCGCGCGAAGACGGCGTATTCGCCGTCCTCCAGCCCCGCGAAGCGGTAGGCGCCGTAGCCGTCTGTCTTCACGGTCGTGCCGTTCATGTCGTTCGCGCTCTTGAAGAGCGTGACTTCGCCGTACTGGATTCGTCGTCACAAGCGTGTAGCCCGTGTCCGCCACGAGCGCGTAGGAGCCGTCCCTCAGCTGCTCGAACTGGAAGTAGCCGTCGTCGTCCGTTGTGACGACGCGCACGAACGATTCACCCCCTGGGAGGGACGCGCTTGTCGCGTCCGCAACCAGCGCGAGCTTGAGCGCCGCGCCCGCGAGCGGCTCGCGTGTGCGGACGTCGAGCAGGTAACCCGAAACCGCCGCAGCCGTCTCGCCCTTCTTCGCGAGGTTCGCCAGGCCGCGCACCGCGTAGCCGTCGAAGCGCGCCGGTCCGCCGCGCAGGTTGAGGCGCGTGGCGGCGTTCGCCTCGGCAGCGGTCGTCTCGCACGCCTCCAGCTTGAACCGGTAGTCGCCGACCGGCTTGAACTTGAACGGCAGACGGCACCAGTCGCCGGGCTTCAGGACGCCCGCCGGGTGCGTCGTGCCGATGCCGACGATCAGCACGCGCTGCTGCGTGAGGTCGTCGTTGTCGTCGTCGTAGGCGCCGAAGACGGTGTTCGTCCCCTCGCCCGCGTAGTCGACGATGAACATCGGAGCGTTCATCTGCGTGTCGCCCTTGTTCTCGTACACGACATAGCCCGTGTAGATGCGGTTGTCGCGCGTGCGCTCCGGCAGCTCGAGCTTCGCCTCGAGGATCGGGCCCTTCGCGACCTTGTTGATGTACACCGCGTCACGGATTGTCTTACCGTCCGCCGACACGTCGTAGTAGCGGTCCGCCGCGATGTTCTGCACGTTGAAGACCGCATACACGCTCGCGGAGTCAATCGCCGTCGCGCTCTTCGCCTTGATTCCGCCGAGATAGAACTCGCTCTCCGCCGTGAGTCCCGCGCCGGTGAACGTGAAGCCCATGTCGCCCACGTTCGCCGCCGTCTCGGGATACACCGCCCAGAGCTCCGTCGTAAGCGGCTGCACCGCCACGTCGACCGTCGCGGAAGTGATGCCGCTGTTCTCGATGGCGAGATACACCGCCTCGCCCGCCGCATGCGGCGGAATCACCAGCGCGACCGTCCTTGAGTCAATCACGACCGCAACAGCATCGTTCATCGCCAATGTGGGCATGTGGCCGATCGACGCCATCGCCGTAATCGCCGCCAAGCTCGCACCGCCTGAAATCCGCACGATGCCACCTGATGCCGGAAGCCCCGTCAGTTCCCATGCGGCAGTCGCGCCCGCAGCAATCGTCTCGCCGGACGAACCGACGGCCATCGTCGGCAACGTCACCTCGACTGCGTCATCCGTCCACAGCGCGTTCTTCAGGAAGTTCTGCTCGAATACGTCGCGGTTCGGGTTCACGTCGATGCCCACGAGCCACTCGCCCGCCGGCGCGGACGGCATCACGACGCGCGCCGTCAGCGTCGCCGTCTCGTTCGTCGCCAGATTGTAGCTCTGCGTCACCGTTCCGGCCGTCATCGTGCCGCCGTTCGCGGCGGACTTGATGCGCACCGTGTCGCGGATCGAACCCTTCGCCACCTTGGTGCCCGCGTTCTTCACCGTGTAGGTGACGGCCAGCGTCTCGCCTGGCGCAACAGTCGCTGGCGCAAACGAAACATCCGTCACCTCGAGGTTCATCACAGGCTGCTCCGTATTTCCCGGCACCTCGTAGAGGCCGATGTCCGGGAACACGCCCTCGGCGTTCGCCTTGCCCGTATTACGCACGAACGACACGTCCATGCGCGGCTGTCCGTAGTAGTCCAGTTCCGGCGCGATGTCGCCATATCCCGCGTCCACGCACGGCGATTCCACCGAAATTCTGAAGTCCCCGTTCTCGGGATCGAGGAACAGCGGGTCTCCATACAGGTTTCCGTTCTTGCCCGCAAGACCGCAAGAATGCAAGCCGGGATCATCGGGGGCATTCCAGAAGAGACAGTTCTCGACGGAAACATTGTTGTTGCTTCCCGCACCCAGTTTGCCATGCGGCGGATCACCGTATTTACCGTTTCCTAATTCACACCATCCGTATGTGCATTTGGCGAACACGCAGTTCCGGTAAACGGGCATTCCGCGCCAGCCGCTCCAATGGCTCATTCCGACATTGTTGTCGTAGAACACGCAATTCAGGAATTCGTTGGTCGATCCCCGATAGGGCGCGCTCGCCCATCCGGTATCGACGACCACGCAGTTCTTGGCGAAAATCTTGCCGTCCCAGTTCCATATTCCGTCCGCTGAAGAATGCGCGACAAGGCACCCAGTCATCGTCAGTGTGCTCACGGGGGTTTTCGTCTCGATAATGCCAGTCTCATTGCGGGCGCCGGCATACATCATTTTCGCGTAGGCGAGATTGGCATCGCCCGCATATACCCACCCTCTTTCGTAAGTATAGTAATCACCGCCGACCATTATGCCGCGCCAGTCGCCGCCATACGGATCGGACCTCGCGCCGTCGCCGTTGGTGTCGCCGCCGTGCGCATCATCCTTCAGCGACGTGAACACGACAGGCTCAAGCAATGTCCCTTGCGCCTCAAGCATTCCAACGACCGTAAGTTTGCAGCCTCTGCCGAACTTCACGATCGCACCCGGCTGAAGCGTCAGCCTCGCGCCATAGTCGATGGCGAGATCGCGCTGGACTTCATAGACCCTGCCGCCGACCCAGGTCGTGTCGTTCGTGATGTTGCCATCGACGATGACGCTGTAAACGGCGTCTTCCCCCACGACTTCGCTGGCGGTCGGACAATAGAGCGTGCGGCTGAGGTCGTCCGGGACAGGTTGCGACCATCCGGCCTCGGTAAATGTCCTGTTCGGCCAGCGGTTGGGACGCATGTTGGAATCGGAACCGGGCTCGAGCCAGCCGCGCGAACCATCCTTGACGCGCACGGTGAGCGTCGCGGGCGTTCCCACGAAGATGTGCGGCACGTCGTTCGTCGGCGCGTGGCCGCGGAAGAAGACGTTGGTGAGCGACGTGCAGCCCTCGAAGAGGTAGTCGCCCAGCTCGCGGCAGCCGCTCGGGACGGTCACGCTGCCCAGCGAGGTGCAGCCCGCGAACGCACGGTCCCAGAGCGAGACGACCTCCGTGCCGATGTAGAGGTCGGAGAGCGTCGTCACGCCCTCGAACGCGCCGTTGGCGACCATCCAGACGTTCGTCGAGATCTCGTAGGAGGCGGGCACGTCGCCCTTCATCTTCACGAGCACGTGGCCGAGCATGACTTCCTCGAATTCGCTGGCGGGCGCGGCCGCGTACCACGGCGTGCCATCGAACGCGCTGGTGCGGATGACCTCTACGCCCTCGCCGCCCGTGATCGCCGCGAGCGAGGTGCAGCCCGCGAAGACGGACTCGCCAATCGTCGTGAGCGAAGCGGGCAGGTGGATGGCCGTAATGGCCGTGCAATCCTTGAACGCGCTTGCGCCGATGGTGGCCACGCTCGCGGGCAGGTCGATCGCGGCAAGCGCGGCGCAGCCCTCAAACGCGGATACGCCGATGGTGGTAAGGACGGGAGGTTCGCAATTTATCGCGACCGTTCCCAAACCCGTGCAGCCCTTGAAGGCGTTCGCGCCCACGGTCGCCACGTTCGCGCCGAGCGTCACGGCCGTGATCTCCGTCTGGCCCTGGAACGCGCCGATGCCGATGCCGGTGGCATTGTCGGGGATGACGATCTCCGCCGGGCACGGCCCCTTGAAGCCGGTCACGACCGTGCCGGACCACGTGAGGCGGAACGTTGCGTAGAGCGTGCCCTCGAAGGCGTCCGCCGCGACGGAGGCGACGTCCTCGATCCCGTCCACGTCGTCGAGCTTCGCGCAGCCGGCGAACGCGCCCGCGCCGATCGAGACGAGCGAGTCGGGCAAATAGACCGTCACGAGGTTCGCGGCGTTCGCGAACGCGCCGTCCGCAATCACGCGGATGTCCCTACGCATGGAGAGATTGATTGTCGCGGGAATCGTCCCCTTGTAGCCCACGAGCACGCCGCAGACCACGACCGGGCCGTTCGGCGCGTTGTTCCATATTCCGGACGCGACAAGCGCGTCCCTCCCGCATTTGACGACATTCGAACCACCAGTCATTGCGGTGATCTTGGTCACGCCCTTGAAGAGGTTGGCTGCGAACGCCGTCACCGTGGCGGGCACGTCGATCGTCGCGGGCGTGGTGCCCGTGAGGCCGGTGAGGACGCCCTCCTCGACCACGAGCTCGTAATGTTCCGTCCAGCGCGCGTAGTAGGTGACCGCCTTCGTCACAACAGTGGCCGCGGTGACCTGCGCACCGCCCGTCTTGGCCGTGAACCAGCCGACGAAATCCCAGCCGGTGCGGGTGGCCGCGGGCAGTTCGCCGACGGCCTCGCCCTGCGCGACCTGGCGCGACGCCGTGGCGCAGGTGCCGCCGTTCGCGTTAAACGTGACCGTGTATTTCGGCAGCGCCGTCCACTGCGCGTAGTACGTGACGTCCTTCGTGACGGTAGTGGACGCCGTTATCTTCGTGCCCTCGGTCTTTTTCGTATACCACCCCTTAAGCGTGTAGCCCGCGCGCGTCGCGGTCGGGAGAGTGCCGACGGCCTTGCCCTTCGCGACCGTGCGCGTCGTGGTGGCGGGCGTGCCGCCGTTCGCGTCGAACGTGACGGTGTAGCCCATGTCGGGCTCCTTGCAGGGCGAGCCGTCCGCGAGGCGGAAGTCGCCGCCCGCCGCATCGACGAACTGCGGGTTCTGGGCGATGTTGCCGTCGCCCGCCGGCAGCGGCGTCGTGCAGGAGACGGTGAACTGCGCACCCGCCTCGTAGTTGGCCGTGGAGGCGTCCGCCGTGGCGGTGTTGCCCCAGACGATCGAGTGGTCCGCCGTCGAGGTGGCGTCGAGGCCGCCGCCGACCATCGCGGTGTTGCCGTAAACGGTGCAGTGGTCGAGCGTGGAACGGTAAACGACGCCGGTCCCGCCGGCCGTGTTGCCGTAGATGAGGCTGTTGACGACCGTGCAGAAGCCAACGGCCGCGCCGTAGCGCGTCACGGTGTTGCCGTAGATCGTGCAGTTCTCGACGTCCGCGCCGTAAATGATGCATCGGTCCGCGATGCAGCCGGTGACGACGCAGTTCTTCAGGTTGACGCCGTAGGAGGCCGATCCCGTAAGACCGGTATATTTCAGATCGCCCGCGTTTCGGTTGCCGTCGATGATCGTCTCCGCCGCGCTCCCCGTGGCGCGGAACGTGATGTCATTCATGTATCCGCCATACACGCGGACAGGCGCATACGTGCCGGACGCGACGAGCACCGTATCGCCGCCGCCGAGCCAGTCCACGGCCTCTTGAAGCGTCTTGAACGGCTTCGCCTGCGTGCCGTCGGCCTCCTCGCCTGCCGTCGAGGCGGCGTCCACGTAGAGCTTCTGCCCGACGTAAACATCCCACTCGGCGCGGACCTGTCCGTTCGTCCAAAGCGCGTCGGACACCTCGCACGCGAGCGTGTACACGCCCGCGTCCGGGGGCGTCATCACATAGTTCGCGGCGGATCCCGTCTGGACGACCTCGTTGTTCAGGACCCATGTGTAGGTGAGCGGCGCGCCCTCGGGGTCGCGCGCGGCGACCGCGAACGTCTGCGAGTCGCCGATGGGGAAGACCACCTTGCCCTCGGCGGGCGTGGCGGAGTCGATCACGGGACGCGCGTTCGGGTTCGCGTTCACCGTGAGCGGGAAAGTCTTGTAGGCGGTGTCGCCGTTTGCGGAATCAGTGACGAGCGCGGAGACAAGATACGTGCCCGCATAGTCGATGATGCCCGTGAGCAGCCCGCCCTCGGAAATCGCAAGAGCGCTGTCGTTCAGGAGGCTCGTGATGACGATGTCGTCCATACCTGCGAAGCTGATGTCGCGAGTGCGATAGACCGACGTCTTCGTATCGTCAGAGCCGTTCGACCATGCGACGTATCCGCCGTAGATGCAGTCCTCGCCGTAGGCAAGTCGCACGGAATTGTCCGGATAAAACGTCACCGAGAACTCCGCGGGATGGCTGGAATACCCGCCGTATGTGCCCGTGCAAACGATTGTAACGGAATTGTCGCCGTTCGTCGCGACGCTCACGCCGGTAATCGTCGAGTAGTCGCCCGAGCCGGAAACACCTTCAAGAACGGCAATCTTCGGCATGTCTGAAGACAAGGAAGTGGATCCCCACGAAAGCCATTCCGTCGTCTTTCCAAAATAGATGCCGCCCCTGGTGCTCACCGTGACTGCCGTGTAGCCAGCACCAAACCAGTTGAACGTGAAAGGAAATTCCACATAACAGCAGCCGTAGTATTCCGAGGAGAACGGCGTTTCCATCGCTGTACCAACGGATCCGTCGAAGGTGTTCGCTTCGCGTGTGTAAACCGTGTACGGCAGGCTCCACGTCGCCGCGCCCACGTTGCCGGAACATTCAAGTTGCACCGAATACGGTACGGCCTCGGTCGCGGTCGTGAGCGAGGCCGTCTCGATCTTGAGGTCCGCGTAGGACGTCATCTCGATGGGGCCGCACTTCTCGCTCTCGCCGAATTGCAAGTTGTAGGCGGAAATCCAGTAATAGTATGTCGTGCCGCCCGTCGTGGCGAGGTCGAGGTAGTTGGTGGCGGTCGTGGTGCCGACGAGCGTCGCGGCGGCAGGATCGTCCGACGTGCCGCGGTAGATGCGGTATTCGGCGGCGTTCGGAATGGCGGACCAAACGAACGGGAGGCCCTTTCCGGCCTTGGCGCTCTCGCCCGTCGCGACGGGCGCGGCGGGCGTGCCCGTCACGATGCCGCCCTCGTAGCAGCCGTAATCGACGATGCCGTTCTGGACGCGGCGGTTGCCCGCGAGATCGAGCGCGCCCGCGTAGGAGACCTGGGGCACGTTCTCGCCCGCGTCGATGGCGAGCGAACCGGCGGTCAGCCGCCAGTCGCCGTTCGCCGCGTCCACGAACCACGGATCGACGCCGATGAGGTTGTGTGCGTCGAGGTCGCCGTCCGAGCGGCAATTGTAGATTTCGTTGCGGTCGGAGTTAGCGTTCGCAACATTGCCATAGACAATGCAATTCTTGAGGTAACAGTTATACGCGCCACCGGGACTCCGCGAGGAGACATTGCCTGCTATCGTCGAGTTATAGACATCGCAATTGTAAACGCCGCCGGCGTATGTGCCGTAGGTGGCGTTCGTATTCATGTTATACGCGATGAGCGAGCTGATGATCGTCGTGTCGTATGCGCCGGCCGCATAGCATGTGGTATACGAATAAGACGTGCAATTAGAGACGACGCAGTTCTCAATCATGCCGCCATATACGCCGCCGGCGGCATAGTTCCGCGCCGCGCCGTTGATGACGGAGGCGTTCTTGAGCGTCATGTTGTCGCCGAGGCGCACGCACGTGTTCGTGAGGCCGCCGTCGATCACGGTCCTGCCCGCGCCCGCGCCGAGGAGCGTGAGCGTGCGGGAGCCGGTGAGTGCGAACGGCTCGTAGGAGCCTTCCGCGAGGCGGATCGTTTCGCCATCGAGCGCGAGCGCGGCGGCGGCAGCGATGGTGCGCTTCGGCGCGGCGGCGGAGCCGTCGCCCTCGTCGTCCTCCTCGGTCGGGTTCACGTAGAACTCCTTGTATTCGAAGAGGGCCTCGACCTCGTAGTCGCAATCGATGTTTTCGATGGCAAGCGCCATTTCCGTGGCGCCCGCGACTTCCACCCCGTTCGTGACCCAGCCCAGGAGGGCGCGGTCGGTGAGCGGCTTGACCATGACGTAGGCCGTCTCGCCCGCCGCCACGACCTGCAATTCGCATTCATCCGAGAGGATGCCGCGAACGGGGTCTGTAAATGCATGGACGACAAATCCTTCCACGCCCGCGCCCTTGTAGGCACCGGTGTTGTTCGCCGGGTTTTCCGCAAGGCAGCCGGAACCGACGCGCAGACGCAGGTCGCCCATCGTCGCATAGACGAACGACGGATGCGCCTCGAAGTTGCCCGTGCCGTAGGACGTCATCGCCGGAATCGTGCAGCAGTTGGTGGCGGACATCTCCCGCGCGGACCATTCGTCCGAATTGAAGTTCGCCTCCGAGCCGTCGTCCGCAAGGTTGTTGACGACGATCGTGTTCACCATGTGGCACCTCGCGCCGATTGCGCCAAGGTTGTCGTATTC
>CACZAK010000298.1 GCA_902779075.1 uncultured bacterium
GATGCACGTTGCCGTCGCGCCCGCGCGCCGCCGCGCCGATCTTCATCAGGAAACCGTCGTCGGCAAGGCTGCTCCAGACGTGTCCGGGGCGTAGCTGGCTGAAGTACATTCTGTATCGCCGAATCGTGTCCACATCAAGGTCTGCAATCGTCAGTTCGTCAAGGATGCAGTTGTCCGCCGTCTCCGCACACTTGTCACGAATCATGCCCTCGACCGTCTCGCGCGAGCAATGATAGTCGCCCTCGCCGTTTCTGCGGTAGGTTCCCTTGAACACGTCCGAGCCGACAAAGACCGGGCGAACCGTCCGCTCAGCTCGCGGCACTTCGACTACGACCACGGCCTTGCCGTCAACATCGACGGGATAGATGGACTCGTTGAACAGGACGTTCGCGCTGAACTTGTCCGGGTTGTTCACCGCGTTCCAGAGATCGGCCACGATCTTCTCCGTGTTCGCCAGCCCCTCGATCTCGCGCTTGCCGTCCTTCTCGCGGACGCCAAGGATGATGACGCCGCCGTCCGTGTTGGCGAACGAGCTGTACGACGGCCAGAAGTCGGCGGGAACGCCGCCCCGTGCCCGCTTGAACTCGACGGCGGCGTTCTCGCTCTTCGCGACAAGTCTCTTTATCTCTTCGCTCTTCATCGTTGCTGCGCTTAGAACCTCATCATCTATGATAATATCCGTCTTTCGCAATCATCTTCTTTACCCGTTCACGGACCTCTTCCATCGGCATAATATTGCTAAGCCGATACTCCTCCTCTTCCTTGGCTGTCTCGTCAAAGCTGTCCTCACCCGCATCGCCAGAGATAAGGTAGTTGACCGCATGAAGCAACCCGGCGAAATGACAGAACTGCCGTTTGATTTCATCAAAGCGGCCAGTCATTTCTGGCGAAAGAGGACACCCTTCAAGCTCCATGTTGACCTGATGTTCCGACATCAGCTGGATGGCTTCATCAATCCTGCTACTGAAAAGTCCAATCGTGGTAAACGCTTCACCGCTCATTTTGCACTCCTCCTTTGCTTCTTGTTCGACATCTTGGTGCCATGTGATTTGCCATCCAACACGTCGATGACTGATGAAGCCACATAATCACCATGGGAAAGCCTTGCGAAAGTTGAAGGAGATATTCCCGTGGCACGACGCAAATCCGTCTTCGTCATATCACGGTCTATCAATTGCTTCCAGAGCTTCTTGTAACTCAACGACATAACATCTAGTCCTTTCCTAAACGAATCGAGCGTATTATATCACATTTCTCGGCTGTATCCCATGCCATGTCAATAAAAAATTACGAGAAGTCGTAAGTCAATTTACGTGTTCATCGCCGATCTGGTGTTGCAGATACTCTCGTTCGTCGCCGAAACGGAGCGCGAACACATCCGCACGCGCCAGCGCGAGGGAATCGCCGCCGCCCAGGCGCGCGGGGTGAAGTTCGGGCGGCCGATGCGTTACCGCAGCCGCGAGATTACGGTGCGGACCGCCGCACGCCTCTGCGGCATGTCCCCAACGTCCTTCTGGCGGAAATGCCAAACGAAGCGTTGATAAAACGCCAAATCAACTCACGAGAGCGCCTTTTCCGTGAATTTCAGCCTCGAGGTCGCGAACAGTTTCCACGATCTCAGAGAATGGCGGGCGCGGACCGAAAATCATGTTCTGCATGTGCCGATAGTCGGACTCCAGTGCCGACAGCGCATGTTCGGGCGGCATGAGCGAGATCGCCGCCGCCGTCGCTAGTTCGTAATGTGCCCAGTTGCAGCGGTAGAACTTGCGCTTGAAGGCGACGACGGCATCGAGAAGCGGGATGTCGCCGAGCGCCCGCGCCCTCACGTCGGACTGGCAGAGGCACCGGGCGAAAGTCCAATCTTTGCCGACACATTTGAAAAAAGCACCTTCAGCTCATCCTGTGTGGCTTGTGCGATGCTATTCATGTCGAATCTCCCTTACTTGTGAAATGGCCTCGCGAATCCAGTCGGATACGCAAATCGACTCAACCTCAATCTGCTTCCATGTTTTCCTGTCGAACCGTTCGGCAAGGCGTTGCAGGGTTTCATGTGTCAAATGTTCGCGCCCAAGTGCACGTAGCGCCTGCACGACGAGTGCCGTTTCGCGGGAAAGATTGCCGAGCAGTCGATTTGCGGAATGCTTGAAAACGATCGTTCCTCCCTGAAACGCATACTTGCGGTACGGCCCGTCACTCAAGTACGCCCAGTTGGCGGGGACTTGCGTGGAAAGGCCGAGTTGATTGAGCGCCGTGTCGCCGTCCGCCCTGATCGTCCATCCACATTTTCGCGCCAACGCCGCAGCCACGTCCTCGACATACGGTAAGACATACTCGCCGAGGAGCGTACTGAACTTAGGTTTCTGATAGATGCCGCGAAGAACTGGCGTCAGAACACCCTCGGCCACCAACCGAGTCACAACGCGATTTGCGGCATTGTTAGGTGCAAGGTCGGCGAAATCAACCATGGCAAAGACGCTGCCCGCCTTCGCCCGCTTGATGCGATTCTTAATCGCAGCTGAAAAACCTTCTTTTCTCATTGACTGAAATAGTATACATTTTTTCAGTCGTACCGTCAACCCGTGCCTACTTCTATTTATTCGCTAAAAGGATATTTCACATAGGCTTTTCATAAGGTGTATGTTTGCCCATCCGGGGCTTGTTCCTCGCGGCGCGCGCCGCTACCGGAACGACCTGCCGCGCAAGGTGCCGCGACGGGTCTCTGTCTTTTTCAGTCTATGCCTGCTTTTTCTCCTGCTTTTCCAATGCGGGTAGTATAGCAAAATCTCCGCTGTTGTGGGTAGCGGGAATGTTGCCAATGTGGAAGTGTTGCCAATCCCAATATTGCCAGTTCTCAATTGGGGCGCGGCGGGAACGCGCCGCCTGGAAGGCGGCTTTCCCAGTTAGGCGGCCGCGCTCATGATGTTCTACGCCGCCGCGACCGCACAGGCCAAGGACATGGTCCGCCGCATCCACGACGCCACGATCGCCCTTGTCTCGCTCGACCGTCAGATGATTGGCCGTCTGGCGTACGTCGTCGTTCCCGATTTCATGCACCTGGAGTACAGGTCGTTGTATTTGGAGTTGAGGCCGTTCAGGGATTTCCATGGCCGCGTTCCGCCGATAGTGCGGGAGCCGGTCGCGTCCGGTGCGGCGGTCGCGGGGCGACCGCCCTACCCTGCGGCTCGGCGGAACGCCTCGCCCCTCCATACGGCTCGGCGGGACGCCTCGCCCCACCATGCAGCCGTGACGGTGGACGATCTTCAGAGAGCTGTTGAGGAAGTGAAGCGGACCGTGCGCAAGGCTAAGCGCGAGATCATCGAGGACGCCCACACCGCGCGCGCGAGCGAGTCGGACCGTCGGCGCGTGCCCACGGGCGAACGCAGCAACCAGATCGCCGCCATGCGCAAGCTCGTGCGCGAGGCGCGCGCCAGCGGCAAGAAAATGTCGATTCTCCGCGCGTGCCGCGCGGTGTGGCGGGACGTCAACGGCGGCTATCCGTCACCCGAGGCGCTTTACGACTACTGCCACAGCCACAAGACAGAGTTCTAGGGCGAGAGCAAGTCCTCGAGACAGAACGATGCATTGTTGTCGTTCACTTGAACTCGTCGAGCCACTTTGGCGTGTAGCCGAGTTCGATGAGTTGGTCAATAGCCGAATTTCATGACTCGCGCCGTGCCTTCTGTTTATCCTCCCAATGGCGCAGGAGTTCTCGCCTCATAGGAATCTTTTTTCTTCCCTATAGACCCTCCGTAGAAGGATCTATCCCCGCCTTCTTCAATGCGTCGCGTCGTATCTCGCGCATCTTTTCCTGTACCTGGGGCGGCAAGTGCGATGGTATGGTAAACGGGCGTTTGGGAGGCTCTTTTGCAGGGTCGTCGGGATTGTAGATCACCACTTTGCGGCCAGCGGCCTTTTGCAGTCGGTCTATCCATTCGTTCTGTTCTTCCAGCGACAACCGATAGAAGTATCTTATAAAATAGCTGCTCTCTTCGAATCCATGTCGAACCACATTGAATTTCTCCCTGTCCATTGCCTCAACGTACATGCCTTTGGTAATATTGAGTCCCATGGGAGGCGTATGAGGATCAAAGATAGGCGCAGAAACGATGTCTCGTTCCGTATCAAATACCAGAACAGTTCGCAGGAGAAAAGCCCACGCCTTTTCCGGCTTCTCCAATTCCGCCGAAAAAAGATTCGCAAGTTTCAATACAATGCTACTGTATGCGGTCATGGAATTCTCGCGTTGTGACAGAGGAAATTGCCTAAGCCGAGGATAAGAAAACAAGTCTTCAACAAATGCGAACGCCGTTTCACGTTCAACAGGTGTCATATCAGAAAGTTTTTTCCTCAACGATGCTACATAATCGTATGACGGCACGTTGCAAGCAGTTACTCGATTGGCGAGATTAGTCAACTCCACTTGAACGGCCTGAAGTTTTGAAGGCACACGTTCGTTCTCGCTGGCCTGCATGCCTTTACTGATTGGTGCCTCCTTGGAACAGCCTGCCAAAACAACAAGGCAAAGTAAGGCCGCCGGAAAAAGAACATGTTTATTGATTTCCATTTTGCAGGTTCCCTTCGGCGTCGTTGATTCGCTGCCGCCATATTTCATGGCGGTCTGGCGGCAGCCCATGCGATTTCATCCACGGGAAATACGTGCGCTCGAGGTGATTTGTGAACACCAAGAGATAAGAAGACATGCAACCGTGGATGTTTTTCAGAGGCACGCGCGCCCTGTGATTCGGTTCGTTCTGAATGGCATCGGCCAACTTCTTAACCTCACGCCTGTGCAGACGCACGCACTCGCACATGATTTCGAGTAAACGCTCAGTAATTTCTGGTTCATTGGCGAATGCGGTACACGCGTCTATCAGGAGCTCGTAGTTTCGAAACGCTTGGGAAGCGTCATGACGTTCATTCAGAGAGGACTTAAGCTGCGACAACGCATCAAAATACTTATTTATGAGGTAGAGACTTTCATCTGGGTCATCAAGCGCCATTATGGACTTCGCCAAGTCAATTCCCCAGTATTTTGTAGTCAACCCCTTGCCATCAAGTTTTTGCGGCATGTTCGTCATCTCGCACACGATTGAAAAAACGCGTTCATCACTTTTCCGATTAGCATATACCCCCTGCCGCACCATATTCGCGCAGGTTGTCTCATCGTGGCATCCTGCGAACATGAGGACAACAAGCAAAGCTACGACCATCGTCTTCACATCATACATCCTCTGAACCTCCTATCTGGCCTCAACGGGACTACATTGCCATTAATCCGAACAACTGAATTCGTATTCCTTTGCACTGTTTGGCCAAGTTTTTCCACCTCTAGCGTTCCTTCAGGCGTCATTCGGAACCGTTGCCAGTATACAGCAAATCGCTTGACTGGCACATCTGTTTCACTTGAACCTGTTTCATTCCAGCCTACCGGGATCAGCCAGTTCATGGAGCCGACGATCCATCCATACGACCAGTTCTCGGTAATCTCGCCACTCGGCGTCATGCGTGGAAGACGTTCTCCCATTTCGGCCTTGTCGTACATGAATAAATTATTCGCCTGAATGTTATGCCATACGCCTGCCCTCATGTCCGTTGTATGAGACCATGCATAGTCGAAGTGCTTGTTTGCGAAATACCCCTGTGGATCCTTGTAGTCTGTCGGCACTTCCTGGATGGCTATTCCCATGAATGAAACGTTGGTTGGGAGGACCACCAGTTCAAGCTCCATCCCAGCACCTCCTGCTACATTCATCGGAACTCCGTAGTCGAAGGCGTCGGCCGACTTGGCGATGACCGACTCAGGTTCTACCACTTCCAGTGCAAACGGATATCTGGAACCTTGGCAGACTGCCGTTAAATACGGAGACGCACCAGCTGTCAGTGGAGCGTCATAATTCCACTTTCCATTTTCCATGTTAGTGTGTCCGCCCGTGCCCGCCACGCATGTAACCGTAGCCGCAGTCGGCATCCAGGAGCATTTCGCCGTCTCCCTAATGCCGACGCGATGCCTATGTGGGCAATTGTCAATCG